>JADGPT010000184.1 GCA_017882345.1 Bacteroidales bacterium | reverse complement strand
GGTCAATTTCATTCAGGGCTTTTTCCACCAGCTTTGCATCCAGATGGCACTCTTTTCCAGTATTTACAGGAATTGTAGGTACTCCGAGTTTCCTGAAACGGGAAGCATCCATTTCCGCGATCACATCCCCTGCGATCACAGCTATTTTATACGTCTCTTTGAGTTGTTTGATCGCCTCCACAATCAGAGTGGTCTTTCCTGACCCGATTGCTCCCATAACATTGACTGAAAAAACCTGATGCTTGTCAAGTTTCTTTTTGTTTTTTTTCAGCAAGTTTATCGTTCGCTTTGAAGACATCGTGTCCCACATGGATTACATGCATTAACATAAATATCACCGGGGAATTGTTTCTTCTTTTTAGGCTTTGGTCGTCCACTGATATAGGGTTGGTGTTTTAGGGGGAAATGTCTAAAGCTCCTCTTTATTGCGTTTTATGTTATTGCGACACGATAGCTCTAAAAACTCCAAAGTCACGATAAAAGGATGAGGGTAGACGTTATTTTGATTATTGTGGAATAACAACAACTGAATACAAATGGACTACCTAGGCTTTGTAGAAATTCTAAAAGCTTGTGATTGATGATTGGGTATCATTCCAGAATAATATTCTGCTCCTCCCCAACCATTGACCGCTCATATTATTATAAATCTAATAACTTTTCACCTTTGATTTCATCTGCTTTCCACTCTATAACCGCAAAATTACCATTTGAGTGCTTGTCAACCTTGTTTATCCATTCAATCTCGTGGCTAGCCTTTGCCTTAAGCATTTTATTCGTTGTTTCAGTTGCATATAAGCTGGCATTGATTATCCACCATTTGCTATTGATTCCGGCACGTTTCAGGTCAGACTCAAGCCGCATTGCTTCGTAGACAGGTGTGGTTTCTGCTAATGTAATGATCAGAACTTCGGTTTCGTCAGCATTTCTCAACATCGGTAACAAGTTTTTAACTGATTTTGGGATGTCACTTTGCAAACGACTGATTTCTCTATGATAACTTTGGGTTGAATCAAGAAGTAAAAGAGTATGTCCTGTGGGAGCTGTATCAATAACAACAACCTCATTTTTAGCTTTCTCTACAATTTGAGCAAAAGCTCTAAAAACAGCAATCTCCTGCGTACAGGGTGACCTTAAATCTTCTTCAATATAGGCGAGATCATCATTACCCATTGTTTCCCTTGCTTTACTGAGCACTTCTTCTTTGTATTTAGCAAGCTCCGTCTCTTCGTCAATCCTACTTATTGTTATATCACTACTTTCTTCTATAACGAATTTAACGTGCGCTGCAGGATCTGTTGTTGTAAGGTGAACTTTAGCACCCTTTTGGGCCAGACCTAATGCAATTGCTGCTGCAATAGTTGTTTTTCCAACACCGCCTTTACCCATGGTGAATATTACTTTTTTGTCAGAAATATACAGGTCATCTATAACATTCTTGAGTTTAGGAATTCGGTTAGAATTGATCTTTTCACTGCTAATTTTATCGTTATCTTCGTACAAAAATGCCCTTACGTTATCTGTACCGGTAATATTATACGCTCTAAGAGAAATTTCATATGTAACGAAATTTTTTAAGTCAGGGGGCATGTTTCTCAAAGCCTCTCGTTGCTTATCAAAAAGGCTTTTAGATACAGTATCATCATAGCTTTGCAGCACACCATTGATTATAAGGATTTGATTATTAATGCCTAAATCCTTAAGCTCTTGTGAAGCTCTTTCAGCCTCTTTAAGAGATTCTTTTTCCGGACGAGAAACAAGAATAAGAGTAGTCATATCTTTATTAGACAATGTTTCTACGGCTTGCTTATAAATCTCTTTTTTACTTTCAAGCCCGGAAAGCTGGCCTAAACAAGACGCTCCATGTGTACTTTCGCTTATGAAATTACTCCAGGCTGAAGGCAGCTGCATCAATCGAAGAGTGTGTCCAGTAGGAGCTGTATCAAAAATTATGTGGTCATATTCTTGTTCTGTTTTTTCATCAGTGATAAATGCCGAAAATTCATTAAAGGCAGCTATTTCAACAGAACACGAACCGGAAAGCTGTTCCTCCATGTTTTTAATTACTACATCAGGCAGCTTCCCTCTATAGGGTGCAACAATACTTTCTTTATATTCTTGGGCAGCTTCTTCAGGATCAATGTTGACCACAATCAAATTGGGCACATCTTTTATGGAAACCCCTTTATTGTTTAACTCGATGTTAAATACGTCTTGTAGATTTGAGGCAGGATCAGTACTAATCAGCAAAACCTTTTTTCCTTCATCCGCCAGAATCACAGCAGTAGCACAGGCAGTGGATGTTTTTCCAACGCCGCCTTTTCCTGTAAAAAACAAATATTTAGTAAGTTTTATTTTTTTGGGATTAAATGTTTCAAACAATATACTCACCTGGTGGACTTAATATTAACAACATTCGTCGTCACAGCAGGAGCACTTCGTCGCAAGCTTTTCTTTTGCTTTTAAATAACTCTCCGGCACATCTAAAAATTTAAGCAACTCATCGTTTGTAGGATATTTCTTAGTCTTGACTACTTTATTGTCGACAATAGTTACGGGTAACACATCAACCCCATCTCGGTTCAGTATTTCGTTTATAACTATGTTGTCTACAAAGGCCTGCGGATTACTGCTAAGGTTATATCTTTTAACCTTTACACCGTTTTTTTCCAGATTACTCATAGCTGTTGATATCCTTAAAAGCTCCAGGTCAATTACAGGTCCACATAAACCCGTTGAACAACACATTGCAGGGTCAAAAATTATCATTTTCACTATAAGATCTCTCCTTTAATTTTGATATTTTTTACACTTAGATTCTCTCGGATTGACTTTCATTCAGCGTTCTATATCATTTATATATGGTTGCTTTTTTGCTTCTCCTTTTTCCTAGTAGAACCGTTTTTGGTAGTATATCTATATAGAGATATCTGAAGGATTTACTTAGGAATGACGAAAATATAATTTCAAATATTTCTGTTACCGATATGTTTTTAAGGGTTATTTGGGGAAATGGAATTATAGAGCCATTCCCAAAATGAAAACTTGAAGTTGTTTTTTAACCATTCCTTAGGTAGATCTTCCCCTATCCTTACTCCCATTACCAGCAGATTAGTTTCCATATGGGAATGGTTCCAGTCATCAGGGGGAGATAGTCTTTTTCTCAATTTTGCTCATTTGAGCATGCCTTGTTTTACGGTCTTGTCCGTGAGTTGTTGAAAATAGTAAACACAAGACTACATATATATTTTTCAAAAATTGAGAATATACGCGTTTTTCAGATTTGATCAACGACTCACCGACACGTCCACATATCATTATATAATCATATAATAGTATTTCGACATGAGATATAACGATTGTGGTAGTGTTGCTAATTCGCTGTAAACCCGAAGTCAAATTTTTGCATACTGCTTGAAATTTGGTTCTTCTGATATGGAATTTTCTACCCAATAACTTTTTGAGATTTATGATTTTACAGAAAAATCTACACGCTGCCAAGATTACGAACAAAAATGATGTCTTCAAATAAGGATTTATTTCAGGTAGGCAGTCCCCTCATCCCTACCCCCATAACTAGGAGGCTTGTTTCCATAGGAGGATGGTTCCAGCCATCAGGCGAGATAGTTTTTTTCTCAACTGAGATCTCAACTTGGTTTCCGCTAAGGCCGCAGTCTTTCATGTAATCCTCAACAAGCTTTTTCCCAATTTCGGTTGCTGTTTCCAGAGCCTCTACATAAGCATCAAATCTTAGCCTGCTACCTGGGGTAAAAACCAGGAAATCCTTGTCTGGGGATATCAGACTTGCTGGTCTTATCAGGATTTCCACTCTTTTAATTCCTCTTCCTACAAGGGCTCCGACGGCATTTCCTACTTCAGCATGTTCGGGAACCAAGATTTCAGCTTCAACAAAGTTCTCCAATTCTTTCCTATGCGCTCGGACAGGCCCTCCGAGAAGAACAACAGGAATATCCAGTTTGAATTTTGCAGGATAGTTTCCGTCAAGGATCTTTGCAATTGCTGTTTCCGGAACTCCTGTCAGGATATAAGAAAGCAGGTGAAGTGCCATATTTCTGGCAACTCTCTTTTTTACAGCTGTGCTAAATTCCACCGATGTCATACGCATGAGTCTGGAAAGTCTCTCCGCCCCTATACGGGAAGCTTCTTCATTCCAGGCTGTATATTCTCCTAACACATGCAGGGCATCGGTAGGCGTAAAACCAATTGCCTGAACAAGGCGTTTTTTGATAAGAGAATCAAGGGTCTGAGAATGGCAGTCTTTTCGGATCAGTGTTGTGATCTCGGGCACTGAAATTGGTTCATCCCCGATAACTTCCAGCACATCAGCTTCTGCCTTGCTTAATTCTCCTGCCGGATAGCCTGATCTGACGAAAAATTTTGTAGGCTGAATATTTTCGCAAAGATCTTCTCTAACAGGCGTGGGAGTCCTTTTGAGGTTACTCAGAAAACCTGTGTACTGCACCGCAGCTACAGCAAGGGGTACAACTTGTCGGGGCCCTAGAAAGAGTCCCTTGTTCATTATCCAGATATGGCTGTCCCCGCCTGTAGCTGTTGTTTCCATCCGAATAGCCTTGACCCTGGTCTTCCAGCCACCCACGACTGCACCCTCTTCGCTCAGGTCAGGTACACCCATGCAGATCGAGGAAATATCCGTACTCGTCCCGCCAACATCAATTACGGCACATGTTCCAAGTCCAGAGAGATAAGAGGCTCCGACAAGGCTTGCTGCAGGGCCCGAAAAGATCGTTTCGATAGGCTTTTTAAGAGCGTCTGTGATTCCGACCACAGAGCCGTCACATTTGAGCATAAGAAGCCGAGCGTTAATTCCCCGCTCTTTAATATCCGTGATTATGGACTGCACGAACTGCCTTGTTATGGGGATTAGCTGTGCATTGAGGAAAGCTGTGACAGCCCTTTCGTAAGCTCCGAGTTCCTGAGGATGTTTGAACTTCAGCAAGCCGCGCTGTTTTTTACCGATGATTTCAGTTTTATTGTGCGAATCCGGATGTTCGTATTCAAACCCATAAGTTTCCCCATGAAGTTCTGCGGACACATCCACATCATCCGAATGATTTACTCCGACATTCTCAAATCCCATCTGAATTAGTATTCCTGCTAGCTGCATTACAGTAGAATAATGATCAAGTGACTGATTTTTAACAAGTCCATTCTCTTTTATTATCCCTTCGTGTATCCAACAATTGACATTCCCACGGGTTATAATGTTCTGAGGCTGGAATAATTTGTATCCGAGCATCTGCAGATTGTACGCTTGATCTTCGCCTTCGACCCATTCATTGAATATTATATAATTCTCTTTTGCCAATGTCAGTACTTCGCTAATTTTCATTTCTGCACAAACGAGGGCATTAGATACCTTTATATAGCATAAAAATGACTCCGTATGTTTCTTTTATCATATAAGCATGGATCTAGTCCTAAAATTGAATTGAAGTCAAAGGAATGTATTGATTTAGTATTACAACCTCTCAAATACCATGTAACCATCAAGGTCAATGGTTCTCTTACAAGTGAAGACATTTTTCGTACTGTTGTGAGTATGGCAGTCGACAATAATTCTGTTCACTCTGTTTCAAAACAGTATCAAGATGTTGCTTGCGAAACATCTCTACGATATCATCTCAAGAAACTAAACATGGAAGAACTGATCAAG
>JADGPT010000183.1 GCA_017882345.1 Bacteroidales bacterium | reverse complement strand
TAAAAGACATCTTCAGCAACATAGATGCATACATTCCACCAGATTCACTTCTTGTGTTTAATAATACCCGCGTAATACGGGCCCGTATTCTTTTTCGCAAAGAGACCGGAGCTGTTATTGAAATACTCTGTCTCGAACCCCTCGCTCCTTTCGATTATGCATTATCTTTTAACTCAAAGAAACCTGTTGAATGGAAATGCATTGTGGGAAATCTCAAAAAGTGGAAGTCCGGTATATTAATGACCCAATTTAAATACAATGATAATCAGTATTTTCTATTCGTTGAAAGACTTCAGTCCGAGGGTGAGGCATGGCGGATAAAATTCAGCTGGAATTGTAAGGATATGAGTTTTGGCGAAGTAATTGAAACAACGGGTCACATTCCTCTCCCACCTTACATCAACAGAAAGGATGAAGCTGAAGATATTGAAAGATACCAGACTGTATATTCGAGGATCAGAGGTTCTGTAGCAGCGCCAACAGCAGGTTTACACTTTACGGATCATGTTTTTGAAAAGATTAAATCCAGAGGAATAAGATCAGTTGAACTTACTCTTCATGTGGGCGCCGGTACATTTCAACCGGTTAAAGCCGATAATATATACGATCATGAAATGCATTGTGAACATTTTTCAATAGATATCAATACTATTGGAATATTACTTGAAAACCAGGGAAAGATCATACCGGTTGGCACAACATCGGTAAGAACGTTGGAAAGTCTTTACTGGCTTGGAGTCAAAATTATACATAACCCGTCTGAAAGCTTTCCAAAGCTTTCACTCAGACAATGGGAAGCTTATGAAATGGAGACCACTATTTCAGTAACGGAATCCCTTAATGCTTTATTAAATTATCTGAAAGAACGGAATTTAACCAATCTTCAGGCTGCAACCAGCATAATGATTGTTCCGGGTTATGAATTCAGACTGACTAACGGAATGGTGACAAATTTTCATCAGCCCCGAAGCACTCTTCTGCTTCTTATTTCAGCATGGACAGGTAACAGGTGGAAAAATATTTATACTTTTGCTGTTGAAAACAGGTTTAGATTCTTAAGCTATGGAGACAGTTCACTTTTATTGAAGTAACCATGCCATTCATCAATATAACTATGCATTTCATCAAATTATATTTTTCATAACGAAATATTTAGTTTAATTTTGATAATGAATCAAATTTTTGTTAATTTGATACCAAAATAATTTAACATGGACGGAAACAGATTAATGCAACAGGTTACAGCCATTTTCTCAATTTTTATGGTGTTCTTTTATATCGGGGTTGGCTTCTATTTTATATTCTACTCCAATTTTAGTTATCTTGACAAGGCAGTAAGGGTCATAATGGGATCAGCATTTATCTTTTACGGAGTATACAGAGCTTTTAGAGCATATTTTAAAATAGTTGAGGTTTTCTTTACAAAAGAAAAGGATGATGAATAAATCTGACTTGGCACACACTTTGCAGTGGTTAGAATGGAAATATTCAGACCTTAACTAAATTTAGGAATATGAACAGAGTATCAGTTATTCAAAATTTTATTATTATTGCATGCCGGAATAAAAGATTAACAATCTGTAACATGGTGGCCAGAAATATTATCAGTAAATTATTATCGTACATTCCTCTTTTTGGATTGTCACTCCTTCTTGCATCGTGCGGAAGTATGGGTAAAAAAGGTACAAATGAAACACCTACCAGAGGAAATATAAGGATTCTGGCTGATGAATCATTTAAACCATTAATTGAAACAGAGGTTTTTACGTTTACACATCTTTATACCGGGGCAAAAATCAAACCTATCTATAAGCCAGAGTATGATGTGATTAATGATTTTATGAATGATTCGGTAAAAGTCATTGTTACCAGTAAAAAGCTTTCTGATTATCAGATTCAATATCTGCGTGACACTCTGGTAATCGCACGAACCACAACTTATGCTTATGATGCTCTTGCTCTGATTACAAACCGGGAAAATAAGGATAGCCTTTTAAAATATAACAATGTAAAAGATATTTTCCTCGGTAAAATAAGAAGATGGAAAGAGGTCAACGAAAAATCGAAATTGGGTGATATCCACGTTATATTTGACAATAACAAATCGGGGAATATCAGATATTTCAAAGAACTCTTTGAAATAAAAGACTCTCTGAGCAAAAACTTCTATGCTGTAAATAATAATGCAGAAGTTCTCAATTATGTTTCGAGGAATCCGGATGCCCTGGGTATTATAAGTGTAAACTGGATTAGTGATAAAGATGATTCTCTCACAATGAGTTTTATCAAAAAGGTAAATGTTGTGGCTGTTTCACAGCAATACATTAATGACGGAAGCTACTATCGCCCTCATCAGGGTTTTATTTATGATAAATCTTACCCATTCGTGAGAGAGATTTATCTTATTTCGAGAGAGACATTTTCCGGATTGGGCTCAGGATTTGTTAACTGGGCAACTGCGGAACAAGGACAAAGGATTGTGCTTAAATCAGGACTGGTACCAGCTACAATGCCGATAAGATTGGTGCAGATAAAACACTAGGTGTGAGGTGTGAGGTGTGAGAAATGAGAATTAAGAGAATTTGAAATATATAAGATTTTAAAGTAAAATTGACAACAAATTAT
Source organism: Bacteroidales bacterium (assembly GCA_017882345.1). Lineage (GTDB taxonomy): Bacteria > Bacteroidota > Bacteroidia > Bacteroidales > VadinHA17 > LD21. Next base: position 3,104 of record JADGPT010000183.1, on the reverse strand, counting down.
GATCGCTATGAAACGTTTAATTTTAAGTCCAGCAATTCTTCTGGCAGTTTTAATAACAGGTTTGTCGGTAAACATTAAAGCCCAGGATTTAACGACTGCTACACTTCTGACAAGGAGCGAACAGTATGATAAAGCCCAGGCAATGTTCCAGCAGCTGATTCAGAAAGAACCTGCAAACAGCAAAAATTATTTCTTTTTGGGAGAAAACTACCTTTTGGACTATTTTGCCGACACCATTTCCAACTCATTGACAGTTGCAGCAAAATCGGCTAAAGAAATATACCAGAAAGGTGTTAATGCTAATGCTTCTGATCCTCTTAACTATATAGGACTGGCTAAAGTTGCCTACTATCTGGGCGATAACAGCACAGCTGTTGACATGCGTACCAAGGCCAGAAGTTTCCTCCTTCCTTATAAGAATATTAAAAAAATTGTACCTCCTGCACCAGATTATGCTTTTGCTCTGGCAAAAATCGCAGAATCATATATAAAGGATGGAAAGGTAGATACTTCACTTGCTTTGCCGCTGATAAGGGAAGCTATTAAAATTGATAATAAAAATAAAGATGTTTATTTAATAGCCGGTGATATCTACATTCTTGTGAATGATGGTTCAAAGGCAATATCTTTTTATAACCAGGCCCAGTTTGCCGATCCTCAGTCACCTACGGCAAATATGAAAATAGGTAATATATACGTTAAAGGACGCGCTCTGCAGGCAGCTATTCCATATTACGAAGAGGCAATTAAGCTCAACGTCAACTATGCCCCTGCATATCGTGAACTTGGACAATTATATCTTCTGGCCCAGAGATTCGATCAGTCAAAAGAGAATTTTAAAAAATATCTGGATCTTACCGCGGGAAATATCCCTGCAAAAATCAGGTACGTGAATGCTCTTTTTTATGCAAAAGATTATGACGGAGTTATAACGAATGTCGAAGAAATTTTCAAGGTTGACAAATCAAGGACATATATGAACCGTATTGCCGGTTATTCATGTTATGAAAAGAATCCTCCCGATTATGATAAAGCTCTCGCTTACATGGAGACACTTTTTAAAACTGTTGCCCCCGATAGAATACTCTGGAAAGACTATCATTATATGGCCAGAATATTGGTGAAGAGGAACCTGAATTATCCAAAGATGGCAGATGAACTGTCAAGCGCTGAACAACTACTTGAAAAAGAAAAGAACAAACTGGCAAGTGCGGGTACTTCAGCTGATAAAGCCAAATACAAAGCCAGCATTGAAGTTATGACAGGTAAAGTTACTGCTCTCAAAGCTGATCTGGCAAAATCGAATGCTGAGATTGACAGGGCATTCGTGGAATACGCCAAGGTGCTTAATTTAAAACCCGGAGACAAGGCATTACTTAGTGAAATAGCAAGCAACTATAATACTTTCAGAAGATACGATGGCGTTGCAAAAACATTGAGTAAAATGCTTGACCCGGCTAAAGATAATACTGAGGATCTGATGCGAATCGGAAGGGCTTATTATAATAGCGAAAAATATAAAACTGCCGATTCGGTATTTACTGAAATAACTGTTAAATCGCCCACTTATATACCCGCTTATCTTGGGATAGCCAATACCTATTCTAAAATGGATGCTGACTTTAAGCTGGGACTTGCAAAACCAAAGTTTGAAAAGCTTATTGAAGTGGCTAAGTCTGATTCGATCAAAAATGCTCCGGCAATGATGGATGCATTTGGCTATCTGAGTTATTACCACATGATGAACAATAACTTCAGCAGATCAAAGGATTATTATAACAGGATGGTAAATCTGGATCCCAATAATAAGGAGTATAAGATAAAGGGGTATATAGGGATAGGTTCAGTTGAGCTTCGGTCAACTTCCTCTGAAAAGACCAATGAAGGAAGACTACCATACTTATCAAGAGCTTTAGATGCCTACAATAAGATCCTTGCAATCGACCCGACGAATGCAGCAGCTAAAGGTCAGGTTAATTATATTCATGAATTCGAGGCTCAGATTAAAAAGGGGATTAACCCAAATGAGATCAGAGGAGTTGTAAGTAATGCTTCCGGTCAGCCACTGCCTTATGCTTCCATAAGAGTAAAAGACACGGCAGCTGAAAACCTTTCTAATGGCAAAGGTGAATTTAAATTTGAGATCCCTCAGGGTTCGGAGATCCTGATTATCAGTGCGAAAGGCTACAAAACACAGGAGATTCCTATTACAAAATCAAGAGTGTATAATGTTTCTCTTGCACAATAAGATTATATATGATAAAATCAGGTTTAAATAAAGAACTATAAAAATAGGGTAAATTAATGTTTTAAGGGTCTTCATGTTTAGAGAATTAGTCTAAACTATTTTAAAAGTTCAATATAATTGTTTACATAGTTGGAAAAAAACAATTCATAATATATATTTGCAAATCGTAATAATCTTAAACCTAAACAAATCGATAAAAAATGAGTAAACAAGGAAGTTCGTTCAAAGATGCGTTGCAGAATGTTTTTGCAACAAGCGCTATTTTAATAGCTTTTATAGTATCCTATCTTTTGTTCACACAAATTATGGGTAGTCCTGTAAATTTTGAAGGTGGTAATCATGCTGGAAAAGCACTGGAGGGTAACTATCTTGGAATCATCTATAAAGGTGGTTTCATTGTTCCTATTCTCATGACATGCGTTTTAACCCTTTTCATTTTCATTTTTGAACGGGCCATTACCCTCTCAAGAGCAAAAGGAAAAGGCAGGTTAAACACATTTGTCCGCAATCTTCAGGTTCTTCTTGCAGAAGATAAAATTGAAGAAGCTCTTGAAGCATGCGACAAACAAAAAGGTTCTCTGGCTAATGTAATGAGAGCTGGTCTGATACGTTATCGCGACCTTCAGAAAGACAAAGAACTTGAAAAGGACCAGAAAATCCTGTCAATTCAGAAATCATTTGAAGAAGCAACAGCTCTCGAATTACCGATGTTGTCAAAGAACATGGTTATATTCTCAACCCTTGCTTCAATTTCAGTGTTAATTGGTCTTATTGGTACAGTTCTTGGTATGATCCGTGCATTTGCTGCTCTTGCTCAGTCAGGCGCTCCTGATGCTCTTGCTCTTGCAACCGGTAT
>JADGPT010000182.1 GCA_017882345.1 Bacteroidales bacterium | reverse complement strand
ACCACTGATAGCAGCAAAAAAGGCTCTGAAAGAAACAGCCGGAGGTGAATCATTCATTCTGCTGACTGATAATCAGACATCCTTTGACAACTTAAGCCGGTTCCTTAAAGATAACAAAGCAGATTTTCAGGTTAGTGAGTCTGAAAGTATCTGGACTCTTACTATAACTAAGACAATCGGTGAAGTTGCTCTAACCAACCCGGAAGATTATTGCGCTCCTTCCATTTCACACTTTGAAAAGGGGAACTATGTAGTTGTTATTTCCTCCGATAAAATGGGTGAGGGAGATGAAGAATTGGGACATTTATTGATGGCCAATTTTATTAAAGCTTTAAAGGATCTCGATGAACTGCCTTCAAAGATGGTATTCTACAACAATGGAGTCAAACTGGCTACTAAGTCTTCCCCTGTTATTGAACATTTAAGGGATCTGGAGAAGATGGGAGTTGAACTAATGCTCTGTGCAACGTGTATCAGCCATTATTCACTTGAGTCCGTTGTCGGGGCGGGTACAGTGAGCAACATGTACACTATTACTGAAGTAATGGCTTCAGCCGGGAATATTATAAAGCCATAAATTAAAGTTGTACAAGAATGAAAATTGACCTTTTGCAGATGGTCGAATCTGGTGGTTGTTCGGCAAAAATTTCACCCAAACAACTTGAGGAGATCCTGAAATATCTCCCCTTGCCTAAAGACCCGAATATACTGGTCGACATTGATACTCACGATGATGCAGGTGTATATAAAGTTAATGATGATCTCGCACTTGTACTGACTACAGACTTTTTTCCTCCTGTCTGCAGTGATCCTTACGAATTTGGACAGATAGCTGCCGCCAATTCAATCAGTGATGTATATGCTATGGGCGGAGATCCGGTTCTTGCTCTTAATATTATGATGTTCCCCGCGGCGAAATTACCGATGGTGGCTTATGCTGATATTCTGAAGGGGGGATTCGATAAGGCGAGTGAAGCAGGCGTAAGGATTATAGGCGGACATACTCTTGATGATTACCCTCCTAAATACGGACTCGCTGTGGTCGGGTATATTCATCCCGGAAAAATTATAACCAATGCAGGCGTTATCCCGGGTGACTCACTGATACTTACTAAGCCAATCGGCACCGGAGTAATTCTTGCGGGTCATAGGTTGGGAATGGTTTCTGATGATAATCTTGCCGAAGCGAAAAGATTAATGAAACTACTTAACAAAACCGGGGCAGAGGTGATGAAAAGGTACAATATCAGAGGTGCAACTGATATCACAGGCTTTGGCCTTGCCGGTCATACTCTTAAAATGGCAAAAGCCAGCAAAGTGTCTTTGATAATCAATATGAAAGAGGTTCCGCTGATTGGCAATTCCTACCAATTAATTGATGACGGATGTATCCCTGGTGCTTCATTCCGTAATCTTGATTATGCTGAAAAAGATATTGATTTTGCATCAGATCTCGATTACAATCTGAAAATGATCGCGTTCGATGCCCAGACATCAGGTGGCCTTTTGTTCTCTGCACCGTCTGATAAGGTGAATAAAATACTGGAAGATTTACGTAGTGCCGGTCTGTCAGATTCAAAAGTAATCGGTTATGCTACAGAGCCTGAAGAGAAATGCATTTATTTGAATAATTAGAAATTAATTATTGAAACATTACTTGTTGGCCACACCATGGCATGGCACTCTTCGAAAAGTTAATCCTGCCTGGGCGATAGACTGAAGCTCTGAAGCCCACTTAAGCCATTTCTCATTCATAGTTATTCATAGATTTATAAATTCTGCTGAAATATAGACAATTATTCTATTATTTCAATTTTAGTAACTGATTGTGCTGTAAATAAATAGGATGTTTGTCTCATTTGTAACAATTACTTAATCTGTTTGAAATCACCCTGTAATAATGATACATCACTTTTGTAGTATGAAAAATCTTTTAAAACTTAAATAACCGGATATGAAGAAACTTTTAGCAATTGGAATTTTTGCATTGATCTCAGTCTATGGGTTCTCACAAACACAGAAACCCGATTCTCTGAAGGATGTAATCGAAAAACATGAAGGTAAGCTAAATGCTCTTGACGACAGAGTATTAGTTAATGAAGCCGACCTCAGTAAACTGAATAAAATAAAAGTGTCGGGTTACATTCAGTCGCAATGGGAGAGTTATGGTGCGGATCTTGAAAAGTCAAATGGATATAATAATACTTTCTATATACGAAGAGCAAGAATTAAGTTTACTTATGAGGCTTTGGATGGCGTAAAGTTTGTTTTACAACCTGATTTCAGCACAGGAAACATATCGCTTAAAGATGCTTATGCAGTTGTGAATATTCCAAAATTGAAAAACTGGACATTATGGGCAGGTCAGATGAACAGGCCCGACTATGAAGTGGAATACTCATCAAGCCAGAGGGAAGTACTTGAGCGTTCAAGAGTTATCAGGACAATCTATCCCGGCGAAAGAGAAGTCGGTGTTAAACTTGAGTATGCAGGTACAAAAATCCCACTCAAATTTCAGTTAATGGCCATGAATGGCAACTTCACAGGTGCGCAGGCAAAAGATGTTGATTCACAGAAAGACATCATGGCACGCCTTGTTTATTCGGTTAAACTTCCGGGAGCTGGCATAGGCATTGATTTTGGACCAAATGTTTACTATGGTGGTAACTTGTCTAAAAACAACAAATATTTCAAAAACAGTGATGGAACATTAGATAGTCTTAAAAGTGTGTGGAAATATCTTAATAAAAATTGGGTAGGTGGTGAAATACAGATTTTTGCAGATGTTCTTGGCGGAATGGCAATTAAAGGTGAATATATTACTGGTATCAATTCAAGTCCTGGTACTGTTGCAGCAACATCAACAATGGCTCAAATGTTGGCAAGTCCGAGTTTATATAACAATTTCTCTGGTTATTATATATACTTTATTAAGAATATCGGACCTAAGAATCAATTTGTTGCCAAATATGATTATTATGATCCCAATATTAAATTAAGCGGTGATGCAGCAGGAAATAATATTTATTACAAAACATGGACATTCGCATGGCAGTATTATCTAAACGATTTTATAAGGATTTCTTTGAACTATGAGATGCCTAAAAATGAGATCAATGCATCAAACCCAACTGATAAGAAGGATAATACTCTGGGTGTAAGAATTCAAGCTAAATTCTAATGAATTTGAAGATAAAAGACAAAAGTTTAAAGTTCGATATTAATAAAAATAAAAAAATGAAAAACATCAAAATTCTTCCGATAATGCTGGTCCTTGCTGTTATGGCTTCATTAACAGCTTTTTCACAGGAAAAAATCACTGTAAAAGGCTCTGATACAATGGTTATCCTGGCTCAGAAATGGGCAGAACTGTATATGAAAACTAATCCGTCTGCATCAATCCAGGTAACAGGTGGTGGTTCAGGCATTGGAATCACAGCTCTTATCAACGGAACTACAGATATCTGTAACGCCAGCCGACCTATGAAACAGACTGAAATTGAAAAGCTTAAGGCGCGTTATAATACCCTTGGTGTTGAGATACCTTGTGCTAAAGACGGAGTCACAATTTTCTTAAATGAAACAAATAAAGTAAGTGAACTTACCCTGCAACAATTAAGTGGTATTTATACCGGTAAAATCAGAAATTGGAAAGAGGTTGGCGGCAATGATGCCGAGATCAGGCTTTACGGCCGTGAAAATAGTTCTGGAACTTATACATATTTCCATGATGAAGTTGTAAAAGCTGATTACGCTGCAAATACTCAATCCTTGCCGGGTACCGCTGCAGTTGTAAATGCAGTTAAGAAAGATGTTAACGGAATTGGCTATGGCGGTGCAGCGTATGCAGTGGGTGTAAAAAATGCCAAAGTAAAAAAAGACTCTAATAGTACTGCATATCTTCCTACAAAAGAATCCATTGGAAAGGGTGCATATCCTATAACCCGTTTCCTTTATATGTATTTAAGGAACAGACCAACAGGTGAAACCAAAAAATATATCGATTGGATACTAAGTGCGGAAGGACAGATGGTAGTAACAGAAGTAGGATATTTCCCGGTAAAATAGTCATTCCGGAAGAGTATTCGTTTTAAACTATTCGTCATGCTTGTCAGATAAACGCTGACAAGTTTGGCATTTTATGAGACAAAAGACAATCCACCTTCGCTACCACCTTCACTTCGTTATGGTGGTCAAAGAAAGCTATGGTGGACGAAGAAAGATAAAAGTAAAGGGTAAGCCTATGAATTTTTCCCGGATAAATAATAAGAACAAAAACGTAGGAAAAGATATAGTAACTTTCAACAAAAAGAAATTCCGCTTTTCGGATTGGTTTGCTGAAAAAGTAATTAAAGCTGTAGCCTTTCTTTCGATTGCAGTGGTAATATTGATCTTTATTTTTGTTTTCAGAGAGGCTTTTCCTATTTTCAAAATGGATAAAAAGACCGCAGCCTCAACTGTGACTCTGGTGCAGGAAAGTTATGGTGGTTCGGGAACAGAAAATTCAACCGTTATAAAGGCTGATAATCAGGTTAATAACTCAAATATAATCAATGCCACCGATGAGAAACCCTCTGCAACACTTCTTTCAAATACATGGATGCCTGTTTCTGACAAACCTCGTTTTGGATTGTGGCCATTATTTCTTGGTACCTTGAAAGTAACGCTTATTGCTTTATTATTTGCTGCCCCGATTTCCATTATGGCAGCAATCTATACGGCGATGTTTGCAAAACCCAGAGTAAGGGAAATTATAAAGCCGGTAATTGAATTACTGGCCGGTTTTCCCTCTGTCGTAATCGGTTTCTTTGCTTTGATGGTAATGGCTACAGTATTTCAGAATATATTTGGTTATGCCAGCCGGTTAAATGCATTTGTTGGAGGAATTGCCATGGGACTTGCTGCTATTCCTATTATTTATACTCTTACAGAAGATGCATTGACTGCCGTACCCAAGACATTTATAGAGGCAAGTCTTGGGTTAGGGGCTAGCAGAAGACAGACTGCATTTTATGTGGTCTTACCAGCAGCGGTACCCGGAATATTTGCTGCAGTAGTGCTGGGGTTGGGAAGAATTTTCGGAGAGACAATGATAGCACTTATGGCAACAGGAAATGCAGCTATGATCTCAATGAATCCTTTTGACTCCGTCAGGACTCTGTCAGCTACAATTGGTGCAGAGATGGCAGAGGTTGTTTTCGGCGATACACATTACAATGTATTGTTTCTGATAGGTTCATTACTTTTTATCTTCACATTTGCACTTAATGCAGTAGCGGAATTTTATTTTAAGAATCTGGTTATAAGACGATATCAATCAAAAAAATAACCTCAAAAGAAATAGTTTGAAAAAAATGAAATGAACAGAAATGTAAAAGATACGGTTTTTGAGGGCTTAACAGGAATATCGGTATTGCTGATAATATTCATTATTGTTTCAATTCTGGCAATTACTATAGTTGGCGGATGGCCAAATCTTAACTGGACTTTCTTATCTGAGTTTCCTAAGGATGGTATGACCAAAGGAGGAATTTTCCCAGCTATTGTCGGAACTGCAGTAATGACAATAATTATGGCAATTGCTGCGGTTCCTTTTGGTGTCATTACAGCAATTTATCTCGCGGAATATGCAAGCGAAAAATCTGTTATTGCCAAAATTATCCGGTTTGCTGTGAAAACGCTTGCAGTAGTACCTTCAATAATATTCGGGCTCTTCGGACTGGGATTTTTTATTGGTTTTATAGGCAA
>JADGPT010000181.1 GCA_017882345.1 Bacteroidales bacterium | reverse complement strand
GGAAACAGATAAATTCCTGGCTGATATTGTGAAACTGTAAGTTATTATGTCATGAAGTCAAATAAGTTTTCATTGAAATCCAGGATTGTAAGTTTCAGATTTGCGCTGAAGGGATTAAGATCGCTTTTGAAATATGAGCATAATTCCAGAATTCATCTCATGGCTGCAATTGTAACAATTACATTGGGAGTCCTTCTAAAGCTAAATTCTTCCGAATGGTCCCTGCTGATAATAGTGATTGGCGTGGTATTTATTACAGAACTATTGAATTCCTCCCTCGAATCATTGGCCGATCATATTGATCCGGAATGGAATGAAGTGATAATGAGAGCTAAAGATTTCAGCGCTGCCGCGGTGTTGATATCAGCAATTATTTCGGCAGTTGTTGGCGGGCTGATATTTATTCCAAAGTTATTGAACTTAATATAAAGAGGTGTCACGATAAATAGCATTAGTTGATTAAGCTTTTATCACTAAATATACCAAATTTGTACTTATTGAATTTAATTTCATAATTTTATTGAATAAAATAAGTACTATTTCCCAATTTAAACGTATAACAGATAATCAATCATTTAAACTAAATTCTACCTATATGAGTAATCTAATGAATTATCGAATTTTAGCACTATTGTCATTTCTCCTTTTAGCCCCTCGTCTCATGCAGGCTCAAACTGATAAAAAGGCAATCGAATTGAAGAAACTTGAGACAGGCGTTGCCACAGCCAAAGCTAAGGTTGCTCTGAATGAGCGACAGCTGACTAATTCGGATTCCCTGATTACTTTGGGAACTAAACAGATAGCTGAATCAAAAACAGAAACTAAGGCCATTGAGGCAGAACGTAAGAAACTTGACAAAGATAATGTTACTCAAAAAAAGCCCCTTACGAAGCTCTCAACTTCAAAAGATAAAGAAGAATCCACCCAGGCCAGGGCCGATCTTAAAGCCCTTGATGTGAAATATAAACTGGATTCCAAAGCCCTTGGTATCCGTTTAAAGGATGCAACAAAAAAGCTGACCACGGGTAATGCGAACCTGACAAGAGGGAAAGCGACTAAAAAAAGTGCTCACGATGCGCTAAAAATTTCACAGACTGCTCTTGACGCTGCTCAAGCTAAATATGATGCTGCTTCAGGAGTAAATGCCACCGCAAAAGGCAAGAAAAAGAAATAAGCAGGGATTAACGGCACACTCTTTCACGGAACTTATTGTGGCAAATAAGAAAGCCTTGGTACCTATGGGTATCAAGGCTTTTTGTGTTTTTTATTGTTGACCCGCCTGGTCTCAAACCAGGAATAATTATCATGACCAATGATATACCTGTCTTTGCATCATCAACAATTGTTGGTTTTTCCCATTCGGTTTTATTATAGCTTGCTTCTTCCCCATTTCTTATTATTTTTTTCTATACTGGATATAAGCTACTATTCCTAATATTAGAATTGTGTAATACATTGAACAAAACCATTTGATATTTGTTTTTATTAAATTTTACTATTAATCTTATTTAACATAATTCCTGTGTTTTTTACAAATTATTTTTCTTCTTTTGCATCCACTTTATAAAAATCACATTTTAGGTGATTAGTAATTCACGGACGTTAATTCATTATGAAATTACAATATATAAAACCAATAATTTTTGTTGCAATATTTAATCTCTGTTTTTATGCAGGATTGAATGCCCAGTCAAAACTAAATACTTCCATATCGGGTAAAGTATTTGATAAATCCACCGGGGAACCCTTAGAATATTCAACAATCACCTTGTTAAGCAAACAATCAGAAAAAACTGTAACTGGCACAATTGCCGATGTCAAAGGGGTATTCAGATTAACCAATATTCCATTTGACACCTACAAGATCAATATCGAATTTATTGGTTATGAAAAAATAACATTAGACAACATAGTGATAAATAGTGGGAAGCCTTCAATTACACTGGGAACCATTTCTCTTTCTCAATCAACACGGACTCTTCAAAATGTTACAATCACAGGTGATAAACCGATTGTTGAAAGCAAAATTGATAAAATTGTATACAACGTCTCTAATGACATTACCTCACAAGGAGGTGCAGCTATTGATGTACTTAAAAAAGTGCCTCAGGTAACTGTAGATATAGACGGAAATGTAGAATTACAAGGGAATTCCAATATCCGTTTTCTAATCAATGGCAAACCTTCAAGTATTTTTGGGAATAGCCTTTCTGACGCACTTGCATCTATTCCTGCAAGTCAGATTAAAAGTATTGAAGCTATTACAAATCCAGGAGCCAAGTATGATTCGCAGGGCACAGGAGGTATAATCAATATCCTTCTTTATGACAATAATATGCAAGGCATAAATGGAAATATCAACCTTTCGGCAGGAAGCAGATTGGAGAATGGCTCTTTAAATCTGAACATGAGGCACAATAATTTTGGGGTCAATGCTTTTTTCAGCGGAAATGCGCAATTAAAATCACAGTCACCATATTCTCAGAACCGTTTTGCTACTGATTCTTCAGCTAAAACAATTACCAACTTGTTGCAGAATAGTTCTGCCAATTTTGTAAGAAACGGGTTCCGGTCAGGAGTGGGTTTTGACTGGGATATTTCAAAGAAGGACATCATTACCGGCTCTATGGGATACAATCAGTTTAGCAACAGAAATCAGGGACTTACAAATCAGGAACAACTGGTTCAGGATTTTTCTTCAAATACAGTATCGGATTTATTTACTTTACGGAATTCCGAGAGTCGCACAAAGATCCACTCACTTGACTGGAGCCTCGATTACAAAAAGAAATTTAAAATTGACGGACAGGAGCTGGATATTTTGTACAATTCCAGTGATGGGATACCCAATAGCAATTATATTCAGTCACAATCATATATAGGAGAATCTATTCCTTACTCAGGATCAGCCAGCACTAACCCGGGAACAGATAACGAAACCAACATTTCAATTGATTATGCTCACCCTCTGAATAAAAACATCTTAATTGAAACGGGGGCCAAGATGACATATCAAAATCTTAAGAGCATTTCCAATGTTAGTGTTTTCAGCCCTTCTGCGGATCAGTTTATAGGTGATGCTTTACAATCCTATCAGTTGAATTATATCATGAAAGTTTATGCAGGATATCTTTCTGGTACTTTTAAATTGTCTGATTGGCTGAATCTCAAAACCGGTGCAAGGTATGAATATACCGATGTGAAAATTGATTTCCCAAATTCTACTGTTCCTGCCTACGGCACATTTGTACCTTCAGTTATTCTTTCTCACGATTTCAGTAAGACCAAATCAATCAAACTGGCTTATGGTAAACGTATTGAACGCCCTGGCTACAGAGAAATAAATCCCTTTATTAATCTGAGTGATCCATATAATATTACAACAGGAAATATATTATTGAAACCTGAGATTGGAAATAATTTTGAATTAGGTTACAGCAGTACATTTAAAAAGGGAGGGAACATTTATATATCATTAATAGAGCGTATAAATACTCACGACGTTAAACAGATTACCACCTTTTACCCGAGTTATCTGATAGGAGATTCAACTTACACCAACGTATCGGTTACTAATAATCAAAACATAGGGGAAGAGTACAATTCCGGAATAAATGTTTCAGGATCTTACCCTATAACTACTAAATTTAACCTGCGGGGTAACCTTATGGTCTCTCACCGTTATCTTGTAACCAACCAGAGTACCGGCAACCTCTCAACAGGGTTCAGGACCAGGCTAAACCTTAATGCATCTTACCAGGTGAGCAAAGATCTGGTCATGGAAGTATTTGGTTTCTATAGTTCTGCTGCTCAAAATATACAAGGCAGGATTCCTCAGTTCTTCATTTACACTTTTGCTTTCAGAAAGCTATTCTGGGATAAAAAAGCCAGTCTGGGATTTACTGCAACTAATCCTTTCAGCAAATATGTCAGACAGGTTACAACCATCTCCACCGATGGTTATACATCTAATAATATACGTCTGATACCATTGCGTTCTTTTGGTTTGAGTTTTACTTACAGATTTGGCAAGATGGAATTTGGCAAGAATAAAGGGGAAGATGAAAATAATTACCTTAATAATACTTCTTCGGGAGCCAATTAATAAGGATCCGGGTCTGATCACGGACGCAAGTTACCTGCCTTTCAACTTTTATCTTTGTACTTTTATCTTTTGTCTTTGAGTTACGTCCCCCGCGCCTTCGCTATCCGGGCTTTGATCTTCCGGGTGAGATTGCCAGTGCGGCTTTGGTCCCGAAAGTTTTCGGGATGCTTGTAAATAATGATCATTTGAGCCTATATTGAGCCAATTATGAGCCAACTATAAAGAGCAGGAATAGTCAATCATATCAAATCACCACCAATAGCATCACCATAATAAGTTCTAAATAATTGATAAACAGCACTTGATCCTTTTGTCCCTTTATTATTCAATAACTTTTTTTCTTCTAATTCAGACAGGTCACGAGATGCAGTGGCTTTTGAAACATTATTTAATTTCTGATAATCGCGATTTGAAATTTGTCTGTTGTCAGTTTGTAAACAGCTTTGATTTTCTCTTTCACGCCTGCTTTGTCTTCCAGATCAGGATTGCCTGTCCAAACTCCATCTTTAAAGAAGATATATTGAAACGGATACTGCCAAGTGAGAGTTGAGAAAGCCCGTTTTTTGATTTGATCTCATCAAATGCTGATTGAATTTCCTTTCTCAAAACAGACAGCTCCTGAGGACCTAATTGTTTGATATTGATTTTCATAATAATTGAATTAATTCAAACAGCAATGTTTATACTTTTTCCCGCTGCCGCAGGGGCAGGGCTCGTTTCTCCCGATAGTTATTGTTTTAGTTATTGGTTTGGGTGGATTTAATAAATGTTCAACATCCGAAATATCTTCGGGTTTATCTGGTTCAATACCGACTATGACCTGCCAGTTATTTTCATTACATAATTTCATAATCTCTCCGGCACGTTCCATGGTTTCTACGTGAACAACTGCCGGTTTTCCTTTTGTTCCAAGTTTTGCCATTTTATAAAGTATTAATCATTTCTTTCAGTTCGGCCAGATGTTTGCTTACCTGATTATATTGATATTCTGCAACTTTGTTCGAATTAAACAACAAGCCTGATCGAATAATATCGGAAAGTTCTTTATTCTGACCAACGAATTTTAACCAGAGATAAGTTTCAATTGATTTGAGTTGGGGTTCCCGAAGTTTGCCCTGCTTTTCAATATATTTAATGATATTCCCAAGAGCCGACTGGTTATCTTCCCGTTGCTCCTTAATCCAGGTTTCTGTTTTATTTTCAATAAGATCAAATATTGTTAGCATTTCTTACTATATCAAAAAATAATCTATCAAAAATACTATAATATTTCTGTCCTTTAAGTACGTTGGAAAATTTGGCTCTTTTGCTTTTGCATGTGCGCTGGGTTGCGTTTCGCACAAAAGCAAAAGAGCCAAATTTGGTTAATAGGATTTTAAATTTTTTGCGCGAGGGCAAAGTCCCGATAGATGAGTAAGAATTAAATGTCAAGACAAAAGTTTGTTAAGTGTGCAAATCCAACAAATTGTCTCGAGTAGAAAAGTTGTCAGGTCGCATTGATCTTGCCCATAAAGGCTAGCGGGTATTTGCAGAAAGCGTTCTCCTACTACGAGTCCCGGTAAAAGGGCTGAAGTTGTCCCGTTAAGATATAACTGTCCTGGAGGCTCCCGATAGCTATCGGGAGCAAAAACCCCTGCAAGCGGG
>JADGPT010000039.1 GCA_017882345.1 Bacteroidales bacterium | reverse complement strand
CCAAACTTTGTTGCGTTGTGCCACACTGTGGGAAACGTTTTACCTAAGCCTTTTACAATGCTTTGACGATTTACCCCGTTAAATAACTTTGCTAATTCGGAGACTAATTTAACGGGGTGAATATATTTAGCTACTGTATTGAGTCCTGAATACTTTGTAATGTTACTACCTGAAAATGAGGCTTTAACGATTTTTGATTGGCTATTCAATTTTTTCTTTGTATTTTTCATCCTGAAAGTGATGTTTTTTTGTTTGTGTTTTTTGATTTAACACCTTAAATATAAACAATATACATCACTTTCTTCCATTTTTAAATTACTTTTTTAAGTATCATGCTTTCCGCAGGAACTTGTCAATTTCTTTAGCAACTTTTCTACCAGAAGCAATTGCATTTACAACCAGGGTTGCCCCGCTAACTGAATCGCCGGCAGCGAAAACTTTTTGCCTGTTTGTCAATTGGGTCTGATCAACCTTTATATTTTTTCTCTGATCAAGTTCTAATTCAAGCTCTGAAAGTAATCCTTCCAGAGCAGGGTGAACAAACCCCATTGCAAGCAAAACAAGATCAGCATCAATAATTCTGCGCGTATCACGGACGACCAGCATGGTATATTTGTCATTTATTGGATTCCAGACCACATCTTCAACTTCAACGCCGGTTACATGATTATCTGTTCCCAGGAATTTGACAGTTGCCAGGTTCCAGTATCTTTCGCATCCTTCTTCATGGGAGGTGGATGTCTTCAGTATTTTTCCAAAGTATGGCCAGGGATTATTATCCGACCTCCTCAGTGGCGGTTTTGGCATAATCTCAATCTGGGTTATACTTACAGCTTTCTGCCGGGTTGATGTTCCGACACAGTCGGAGCCTGTATCTCCGCCTCCTATTACAAGAACCTTTTTTCCTTCAGCATTAATATTACTTGCTGAGACAGGTATATGACCTGAATTCACCCGATTTTGAAGTGAAAGAAAATCCATCGCAAAATGGATGCCATTTAGCTCCCTTCCCCCGGCTACCAGATCGCGCGGATGGGTTGCACCAATAGCAATGCAGATTGCATCGAATTGCTCAAGGATCTCTTTTCCGGTAATGTCTTTGCCAATATTTATTCCTGTTCTGATGATAACTCCTTCTTTAATCATCAGGTCGAGACGCCGGTCAACTGTAGCTTTGCTAAGTTTAAAATCAGGAATACCAAATCGAAGCAATCCACCTGCTTTTTCATCTTTCTCAAAAAGAGTCACGAGGTGACCCGCTTTATTTAACAGATCAGCAGCAGCCATTCCGGCAGGACCACTGCCAATTACCGCAACACTTTTGCCAGTCCGGGTTTTTGGAGGTTCCGGCTTAATATATCCTTCAGTAAAGGCCTTTTCAACAATTGCTACTTCATTTTCCCTGATTGTTACCGGTTCCTGAATGATATTCAAAACGCAGGCGTGTTCACAGGGTGCAGGACAAATTCTTCCTGTAAATTCCGGAAAATTATTTGTTGCTGCAAGGCGCAAATAAGCTCCTTTCCAGTCACCTTTATATAACAGATCATTCCATTCAGGAATCAGATTATCGACCGGACAGCCCCAATGGCAATAGGGCGTGCCACAATCCATACATCTTGCAGCCTGGAGCATCCTGTCTTCACTATTCAGTACCTGTTCAACCTCGCTGTGGTCGCCGATCCTTTCATTTAAAGGTCTGTTACCCGCTTCCTTCCTTTTTATCTTGAGAAATCCGCTTATATCAGTCATATTACCTTCTTATAATTCGTTATTCATATTTTGTTTCGCGTTCCGCCCTGTGCCCTGTGCTCTGTGCTTTTTTAACTGGCGCTTATTTCAAGATCGATCTCAACATCAGCAATTTTCTTTCTTATTTCTTCAAGTTTTTGTTCCTGAAGAACCTTATTAAAGTCATACGGTATGACTTTGATGAACATCGGGATATATTTGTAAAGATCATCGAGTATCATCTTTGCTTTTTTACTTTTAGTAAATTGATAATGTTTTGAGATGAGTTTAGTAAGCTCATTTATATCGCTATGATCTTCTACAAGGGATAATTCGACCATACCCATATTGCAGTAAAAGTCAAAATCCCCGTTTTCATTAAATACATACGCGACACCACCGCTCATCCCGGCTGCAAAATTGCTCCCGGTAGTTCCGAGAACAACAACCAGTCCTCCTGTCATATATTCACAGCAATGGTTTCCTACACCTTCAACTACAGCGCTCGCCCCGCTGTTTCGTACTCCGAAGCGTTCACCGGCAACACCGGAAATATATATTTCACCTCTGGTAGCGCCATAAAGAACGGTATTCCCAATTATAATATTTTTATCGGGCTCAAACGTAGAGCCAACAGGGGGAACAACAATAATCCTTCCGCCGGAAAGACCTTTCCCGAGGTAATCATTTGAATCACCCTCAAGATATAGTTCAATACCCGGTGAAAGAAATGCTCCAAAGCTCTGACCTGCCGATCCGTTAAATCTGCATTTTATTGTCCCGTCCGGAAGACCCACTGAACCATAGAGCATTGCAATCTTGCCTGATAGCATGGCTCCTGTTGTTCTGTCGGTGTTATGGATAGATCTTTCTATTAAAACCGGCTGTTTATCTGAAATAGCCTTTTCAGCTTCAGCAATCAGTTCTTTATCAAGGATGTGATCAATTTTGTGATCCTGAACATCACAACAATGCATAGCATTATCGAATGATTCTGTTGGTTGTGTAATAAGCGCTGAAAGGTCCAGATTTTTGATCTTCCAATGGTTAACTTCCGGATTTCTTTCCAGGAGATCAAACCGGCCAATTATGTCATCCATTTTTCTATAGCCAAGTTCAGCAAGGAGTTCACGTACTTCTTCTGCCAGGAATTTGAAATATGTTACAACATTATCGGCTTTTCCTCTGAATCGCTTTCTCAATTCCGGATTCTGTGTTGCTACGCCTACGGGACAGGTGTTGAGATGGCATTTACGCATCATCACGCATCCCAAAACAATAAGCGCTGATGTCGAGAATCCAAATTCCTCAGCGCCCAGCAAGGAAGCGATGATTATATCCCTTCCGCTTTTCAACTGTCCGTCAGCCTGAATAATCACTTTTCTCCGCAGGTTATTCATTACAAGAGTTTGCTGCGTTTCTGCGAGACCAATTTCAAGAGGCAATCCGGCGTGCTTAATTGATGAGGAAGGACTGGCGCCGGTTCCACCTTCATATCCGCTTATTGTGATGAGATCAGCACCTGCTTTAGTTACACCGGCTGCTATTGTACCAACTCCGCTTTCAGAAACCAATTTCACACTTACCTTAGCCTTTGGATTAACATTTTTCAGATCGAAGATAAGTTGTGAAAGATCCTCAATTGAATAAATATCATGATGAGGTGGTGGAGAGATAAGAGTTATTCCCGGTATTGCATACCTTGTTTTGGCAATTATCTTATCCACTTTATGCCCAGGCAACTGGCCGCCTTCACCAGGTTTTGCTCCCTGGGCGATTTTGATCTGAAGCTCATCAGCATTTACAAGGTATTCGGTTGTCACTCCAAAGCGGCCGCTGGCCACCTGTTTAATAGCGCTTCTTACGCTGTCCCCATTTTCAAGTGGTTTAAAACGTACAGGGTCTTCGCCTCCTTCCCCTGTGTTACTCCGTCCGCCAATGCGGTTCATTGCAATAGCCAGCGTTTCGTGTGCCTCACGACTTATTGAACCATAAGACATTGCACCGGTGACAAACCTTTTCATTATCTTTTCAATAGGTTCAACCTCTGCTATCGGGATTGGATTCGTTTTTATCCTTAACAATCCCCGAATGAAACCCGGACTCGCAGTATCGGCATTTACCCGGTTAGTATACTCTTTAAACTTTTTATAATTCCCGGTACTGGTGCTCCATTGTAAAAGAGAGACTGCTTCAGGATTCCACGCATGATGCTCACCATATTTCCGGTAAGAATATACTCCTTCGGTAAGTATATCCGGTTGCTGTTCCTGAATAAAAGCTTTTCTATGCGGGATAAGTACTTCCTCGGCAATCTCATTCATTCCTATACCACCGATTCTTGAAGTTGTTCCCGCAAAGTACTTATTTATTATATCAGTGTGAATACCAACAGCTTCAAAGATCTGAGAGGATCTGTAACTTCTGAGGGTACTGATTCCCATCTTGGACATAATTTTCAGAATGCCTTTATTGACTGCATTAACATAATTCTCCTCTGCCTTCTGATAGTCGAGCTGTATTGCCTTTTCTTTAATAAGCTTGTCAATTACTGCAAAGCACATGTATGGATTAATGATACTTGCCCCATAGCCAAAAAGTAGTGCAAAATGCATTACTTCGCGAGGTTCAGCTGATTCCACTACAATATCAATCTGCATCCTTTTGCGGGTTTTAATAAGGTGGTGATGAACTGCAGAGACTGCAAGTAACGATGGGATAGGTGCGGCATTTTCACTAATACCACGGTCGGATAGTATAATATAGTTTTTCCCTTCATCGACTGCTTTTTCGGCATCTTTACACAATTGTTCAACAGCATCCTGCAGTCCTTCAGCACCTTTCCCCGCATCAAAGTGCAATTGAAGGTTTGCTGCTGAGAATCCTTTGTATCTTAAGTTTTTGACAACCTGAAAATATGTATTGGATATTACAGGATTCCTGAACCGTACCATTTTTACATGATCCGGAGTTGTTTCAAGAAGGTTTTGCTGCAAGGATCCAAGATAACCAGACAGTGTCATTACGAGCTCTTCTCTGATCGGATCGATAGGTGGATTTGTAACCTGTGCGAACATCTGTTTGAAATAGTTAAATAACCTGTATGGTTTTTTTGACAATACTGCAATAGGAACATCGTTGCCCATCGAACCGAGTGGTTCCTTTCCTGTGGCAGCCATCTCCTTGATAATCTTGTCAGTATCTTCCAGTGAGTAATTAAAAGAAGTAATATATTTATCGTATTGATCTCCCATATCAGGTGACTCCTTATGGCTTGTCTCAATCTTTTCAAGTTTGACCATATTCTGTTGGATCCATTGTCCATAAGGATATTCTGCGGCCAGCTCCGCTTTCAGCTCCTTATCGTAGAAAATCTTACCAATCTCAGTATCAACAAGAAGCATCTTCCCGGGTTTTAACCGTCCTTTCTCCCTGATCTCCTCAGGGGCAAATGTCTGAACACCCGCTTCCGATCCCATAACTATCAGGTCATTTGTTGTAATGACATATCTGGAAGGACGGAGCCCGTTTCTGTCAAGCATCCCGCCAATATACCGGCCATCAGAGAAAATCAGAGAAGCAGGACCATCCCATGGTTCCAGAAAAGTAGAATGATACTTATAAAATGCCTTCAATTCAGGTGAGATGGGATTCTTATCATTTATTGATTCAGGAATCAGGACAGACATTGCATAAGGTAGTGATTTACCACTCATTATCAGAAATTCTAACACGTTATCGAGCGATGCTGAATCACTCTTGTCAGGTTCAATAATCGGATACAACCTGGTAAGATCGCCCAGTTTCTCGGATTGAAGGATTGATTCTCTTGCTTCCATCCAGAATCGGTTTCCTTTTATTGTATTTATCTCTCCGTTATGTCCCAGCATCCTGAATGGCTGAGCCAGATCCCAGCTTGGAAATGTATTTGTACTGAATCTCGAATGAACCAGTGCAATTGCACTTTGCAATCGCTCATCATTAAGGTCGAGAAAATATTCGCCAAGTTGAATCGAGGTAAGCATACCTTTATATACAAGTACTTTTGTGGAAAGACTTGGTATATAGAAAAAACTCTTTTGTTTAAGGTTTGAATTGCGGATTGCGATTTCTGTCCGTTTCCTTATAATATATAATTTGCGTTCCAGATCTGCCTGTTGAACATCTGCTCCCAGAAGAATCTGAAGGATTTTGGGCTCTGCAGCGCGGGATATCTCACCAATGACTGAACTATTGCGTGGAACTTCACGAAAACCGATCAGATTGACACCTTCTTCTTTAATTATAGTTGTAAGAATCTCCTGGCACTCAGCTGCGTCAGAACTATCCTGCGGAAAGAATATGAGTCCTGTTCCAAACTGTCCTTCCGGTGGAAGTGAATAGCCCTGGATAAGGTAAAAATCCCTGGGAATCTGTATTAGCACTCCTGCACCATCTCCAGTTTTACTATCGGCCCCTTCCGCACCACGGTGAGCCATATTTATGAGTATATCAAGCCCCTGCCTGATAATCGAGTGAGACTTTTTTCCTTTGAGATGTGCAACAAATCCAATCCCGCAACTTCCATGCTCAAACTCCTGTCGGTACAATCCCTGCTGCTTTGGGCGTTCTTTTTTCATAATGATTGCCTTAATTATACTTCTGTTTTATACAAAAA
Organism: Bacteroidales bacterium; assembly: GCA_017882345.1. Classification (GTDB taxonomy): domain Bacteria; phylum Bacteroidota; class Bacteroidia; order Bacteroidales; family VadinHA17; genus LD21. Next base: position 14,175 of record JADGPT010000039.1, on the reverse strand, counting down.
AACCGTTCTCTGTGTTTGAGAGAACGGTCATCCCGAATCCGATATCAAACACCATTCTCAGTCAGTTCCAATTAACCTTTCAATGAGGTGTGATATTATAGATTTAAAATTATTCATTTATTTTAATATATTCCGACAAATATACTACTTATTCTTTCAGATTGTCGTAAAAAACAATAAAATAATTAACAAAAAATTGAAAATATTTAAAAAGTTGTAAACCTATTAATTAACAATACACATATATTTATTATCAATATTCCCGTTTACCAATAACATTTTTATACATTTTATTGTTACCTTGTAATTAATTAAACAAGAGTATATTTTTTTCAATCTCACATCTGATCAGATTTTTATGGAAAATCCCAGGAACCTTATAATTGTAATTTTTGGAGCTTCAGGAGATCTTGCTTCACGGAAATTGATCCCTGCAATATTTTCATTGAAGACTCAAAAACTAATGCCTGAAAAATATGCAATTTTTGGTGTAGGCAGGTCAAAACTCTCAACAGAAGATTTCAGAACAAAAATGAGTTCGGCAATCGTCTCATATTCTGAGGAAAAAGTTACTGACCAGAATCTTATATCTGATTTTGTAAAGGATCTTTATTATCATGCTTTGGATAATAATTCTGAGATTGGGTATTCGGAGCTGAAGACATTCTTAACGGAAGTTGATAATAAATATGGAATCGGTGGCAACTATATCTTTTATATGGCAACTCCACCAAGTACGTATGAGGTTATTGCTGTAAATCTGGCAAAATCAGGGCTGAGTGATCAGGGAAATGGGTTCCGGAGAATAATAATTGAAAAGCCATTCGGATATGATCTTGAGTCGGCCAGGAAACTAAACAAGACATTGCATGACCTGATTTCTGAAGATCAGATCTTCAGGATTGATCATTATCTTGGAAAGGAAACAGTTCAGAATTTGCTGGTTACAAGATTCGCTAATGGAATGTTTGAACCACTCTGGAATAGAAATTATATTGACCGGATCGAAATAACTTCTGCAGAAAATATGGGAGTTGGGGAGAGAGGTGGTTATTATGATGGTTCAGGCGCTTTGAGGGATATGGTCCAGAATCATCTGCTTCAGATGGTTGGAATGACAGCAATGGAGCCACCTTCATCACTGGATGCCAATGCTATCCGTAATGAAGTGTTAAAGGTTTTCCAGTCGTTACAACCTATCAGGGAGGAAGATGTACCAAACCAGGTAATCAGGGGGCAATATACAGGATCGCTTATCCGCGGGGAGTGCGTTACAGGTTATAGACATGAGAAAGGTGTCGCAGTTGATTCCAGAACAGAAACGTATGTAGCGATAAAGTTCTTTATTAACAACTGGAGATGGGGCGGAGTACCATTTTATATGCGTACAGGCAAAAGACTTCCAACGCGCGTTACTGAGATTGTCATACATTTTAAGCAAACACCTCACCATCTGTTTCGGAGAGAATCCGGAAAACTATCTGCTAATCAACTAATTATACGTATTCAGCCTGATGAGGGCATTCTGCTTAAATTTGATATGAAAGAACCCGGAGCCGGATTTAATGTGAAGAATGTAAATATGGATTTTCATTATAAAGACCTCGCTGATACCCGTGTCCCTTCTGCTTATGAAAGGTTACTCCATGATGTTATGGAGGGAGATTCGACTCTATTTTCACGAGACGATGAAGTTGAAACAGCCTGGAAATTTCTTGAACCAATCCAGAATGCCTGGGCAAATAACAAAGCTATCAAAATCTTTGGTTATCCCGCCGGAACATGGGGACCTGAGCATGCAAATGAACTTATCGAAGGGGAGGGATTAACCTGGAGATATCCATGTAAAAACCTCGCGGATGAGGAACTATATTGCGAATTGTAAACGGTGTACCCATATAACGGCATAACGAAATTGGATAAAATTGTAAAAATATTCCCTACACCTTATGATTTAGCAATTAAATTTGCGGAGGAGATGGTTAATATGATAAAGGAATCGGTAAAGAATACTAAACTTTTTACCATAGCTTTATCCGGAGGCTCCACTCCTGAAATAGTATTTAAGATGCTTGCAGAAAATTATGCAAAGTCTGTACCCTGGGAATATGTCCACTTCTTTTGGGGCGATGAGAGATGTGTCCCTCCTGATAATTCTGAAAGTAATTTTGGAATGACAATGAGAAAATTACTCTCTAAGATTGAAATACCTTCCCTGAACATTCACAGGATAAAGGGTGAAGATGATCCTGAAAAAGAGGCCTCCCGTTATTCAGAGGAAATTTTACTCAATACCGGAAAAAGAGAGGGAATTCCGGTATTTGATCTTGTGCTTCTTGGTTTAGGAGAGGATGGACACACAGCTTCTATTTTTCCGGGACATCTGGAGTTGATGAAATCTGATAAGATATGCGAAATAGCATTTCATCCTGTTACTCTTCAAAAAAGAATAACACTTACGGGAAGGGTGATAAACAATGCTGAGACTGTCACTTTTCTTGTCACAGGTAAGAAGAAAGAGGCGATTGTTGAAAAGATATTAAAAAATAAACCATCAGATCAAAACTATCCGGCATCTTATATTGTTCCTGTCTATGGCCGGTTATATTGGTTCCTCGATAAGGAAGCAGGGGGGCATAATAACCGGTGAATGCTCTCAAAACATAATTGTGGTATCAGTATTGAATGATTTTTTTTATATTTGGGATAACTTTTTATTCACTTAAAATAAGTAGCCATGTCACACGAAAAAGCTAAAGAACAGACAAAGAACAAAAAAGAACCTACAAAGAATCTGAAAGAGAAGCGCCTCGCTAAAAAAGCTAAAAAAGAAGAAAAGAAAAGGCAGTAAAAAATTGTCTTGATTTATGGTGTCTTAGAGTCATTGATATAAAAAAGTCCCGCTCTCGGCGGGACTTTGAATAATAAATCTTGGTATGGATAAACTAAGCTAGTCTTACGTCTACTGCATTAATTCCTTTTTTACCTTCCTGAAGTTCAAATGTAACTTCATCATTCTCTTTTATCTGATCTTTAAGACCTGATACGTGTACAAAATATTCATTATCCGAATCTGCATCTTTAATGAATCCGAATCCTTTTGATACGTTGAAAAATTTCACTGTCCCTTTGTTCATTTTATTCTATTTTTAAATTAATGGCGCAAGATAGTTATTTAATTTGAAATAATATAAATTATTTTAGAATATTCATATATTTAAAGAATCAGCACATTCAAACAAAAACCTGAAAAGGGAATAGACTAGAACACTTTTCTTTACAGAAAATATTAAATCAGAATAATCAACACTAAATATATTTACTTTTATCGCTTTATTTATTAAGACGGCTATAATTATGAAAAGGTCATTTATTCTTTGGTTGACATTATTGTCTTACGCATTTAATATTTTTGGACAGGTCAACTTTCAGACTGTCGCAGAAAAATCTGATTTTAAATCAACCTCAGATTATAATGATGTTAGAATTTTTATTGATCAGCTGAAAAAATCGTCACATTATATCAGGACAGAGAGTATTGCCACTTCAGTCGAGGGAAGGGAAGTCCCACTTTTGATAATTGGAAATCCATTACCAAAGTCTCCAAATGACCTGGTTAATGATAAAAGGATTGTCGTATATATTCAGGCAGATATTCATGCAGGTGAAGTTGAAGGTAAAGAGGCTACGTTGATGTATGTCAGAGATATGCTCTCGGAGAAAAACCCTGAAATGCTTAAAAATATTGTCCTTCTTATCTGCCCGTTATTTAATCCTGATGGAAATGAGAAGATCAGCCCTCTTAACAGAACCTATCAGAATGGTCCGGTAAATGGAGTAGGAGTGAGATATAATGGCCAGTTTCTTGACCTTAACCGGGATGCTATGAAGGCTGAATCGCCTGAAGTAAGAGGAGTATTAAAAAATGTGTTTGACAAATGGGATCCTGCTGTTTTCATGGATTGCCATACAACCGATGGATCCTACCATATAGAACCGACAACATTTACATGGATGGTTAACCCGAATGGCGATAATTCATTAATAACTTATATGCGCGAAAAGATGATGCCGGATATGTCGAAGACACTCTCTGGTAAGTATATGGTCGAAAACTGTTTTTATGGTGAATTCTACGATATGATGGATCCTGACAAAGGCTGGGTGCTGGATGCTTCCGAACCTCGTTACCTGAGCAACTATTACGGGATAAGAAACAGGTTGGGTATTCTTAATGAAAATTACGTTTATGCTGATTTCAAATCGCGGGTCATGGGTTGTTATTATCTGATACACTCTTTGATAGATTATGCCTCTGTTCATAAATCCGAAATAGAAAGCATGCTAAAGGACGCTGATATAAGAACAATAGCACGAGGTACTAATCCTGCTGTAACTGATTCTTTTGCAATTGAGTACAAGGTACGTCCTTTGCCGGAAAAAGTCACTGTCAAAACATATGAAGCTGAGCTTATTAACGATGCTGACGGTAGAAGGAATTACACAAGGACCGACAGACGGAAGGATGTAACAATACCTTATTATATTGATTATTATCCGACCAGAAATGTAAAATTTCCTTTTGCTTACCTTATTACTACTCACGATCCGGCTATAACTGATATCCTGAAGATACATGGTATTAAGATAGAAGAACTGTCAGCTGATACTAAAATTGATGTTCAACGCTTTGAAATAAGCGAGCTTAAAGGAGCAACGAAGCTAAACCAGGGGCATTATACTAATTCTATTAGTGGTAAGTACATTAGTGGTCAGATTGATTTCCCTGCTGGTTCTTTAGTAGTAAGAACTGCTCAACCGCTTGGGAATCTGGCTGCATATTTGCTTGAGCCACAGTCGAATGATGGGTTGGTGGTCTGGAATTATTTTGACCGCTACCTTGTACCTCAGTGGGGTATGGGTTATAATCCGTTTCCGGTCTATAAAATTCTGAATAACACCGAAATAAAAACAAAACTTATTATGTAATAAATATTTTTTTATCACCTTTGGTACTGAAAAAACAAGGCAATATATCTGAACATGAGAAAATGGCGAGTTGAAGATTCGGCTGAATTGTATAACATAAACGGATGGGGAGTTGATTACTTTTCCATAAATCAGAAAGGAAACGTTATTGTTACTCCTAAGAGAAACGGAATGTCGGTTGATCTTAAAGATCTTCTTGATGAATTGATCTTATCCGACGTGTCCACACCGGTACTGGTAAGATTCCCTGATATTCTGGATGATCGTATCATAAGTATATCGAAATGTTTTAAATCGGCTTCAGAGGAGTACGGTTACAAAGCTCAGAATTTTATTATCTATCCGATAAAGGTGAATCAGATGAGGCCTGTTGTCGAGGAGATTGTGAGCCATGGGAAAAAATTTAACATAGGTCTTGAGGCAGGTTCAAAACCTGAACTTCATGCGGTGATTGCCATTAATACTGATCCGGAATCCCTGATAATCTGCAATGGGTATAAAGATGAAGATTATATTGAGCTGGCACTTCTTGCACAGAAGATGGGCAAGCGAATATTTCTGGTAGTTGAAAAACTTAATGAACTTAAGCTGATTACGTCAATTGCAAAACGACTGAAGATAAAGCCAAATCTTGGGATCAGGATTAAGCTCGCCAGTGTTGGTAGCGGAAAATGGGAAGATTCAGGCGGTGATATAAGCAAATTCGGATTGACTTCGAGCGAACTTCTTGAGGCGATTGATTATATTGAGAAAAATAAGATGAAAGATTGTGTCAAGCTCATCCATTTTCATATTGGCAGCCAGGTCACAAAAATCAGGAGGATTAAAATAGCCCTTCGTGAAGCATCTCAATTCTATGTTCAGCTCCGGTATCTTGGCTTCAATGTGGAATTTGTTGATATCGGCGGCGGATTGGGTGTTGATTATGACGGGACTGGTTCTTCAAACAGCGAAAGTAGTGTTAATTATTCGATTCAGGAGTATGTAAATGACTCCATAAGCACGTTTGTCGACGCGAGTAATAAAAACAACATTCCTCATCCTAATATCATAACCGAATCAGGCCGGTCGCTAACAGCACACCACTCCGTTCTTATCTTCGAGGTTCTGGAGACTACAACAGTTCCCTCGTGGGATACAGAGGACCTTCTTAATGATTATGACCATGAACTTGTGAAGGAACTTTTCCCTTTATGGGATAATTTTAACCAATCGAGAATGCTCGAAACATGGCACGATGCTCAACAGATAAGGGAAGAAGCTCTTGATAGATTCAGTTTTGGACTTATTGACCTGAAAACCCGGGCCCAGATCGAAAGGCTATTCTGGTCCATAGCCCGGAAAGTTTATCAGATGGCTAATGTAACCAAACATGTACCCGAAGAGTTAAGACAGATCTCCAGAATACTGCCCGACAAATACTTCTGTAACTTCTCACTGTTTCAGTCGCTTCCGGATGCATGGGCTATCGATCAGATTTTTCCGATTATGCCGATACACAGACTGAATGAGGAACCTTTACGCACTGCTACTATCCAGGATATAACCTGCGATTCTGACGGGAAAATCGACAACTTTATTTCAACCCGCAATTCTTCGCATCATCTACCCGTTCATTCTCTCAGAGGAAAAGAGCCATATTATCTTGGAGTTTTTCTGGTTGGCGCATACCAGGAAATCCTTGGAGACCTTCATAACCTGTTTGGTGATACAAATGCTGTTCATGTATCTGTTAACAGTAATGGCTATAAGATCGATCAGGTGATTGATGGAGAAACGGTTGCAGAAGTACTTGATTATGTTCAGTATAACTCAAAAAAGATGGTGCGAACTGTAGAATCGTGGGTAACAACCTCTGTTAAAGCCGGTATTATTACTCTTGAGGAAGGTAAAGAGTTTCTTTCAAATTATCGGTCAGGGTTGTATGGGTATACATATCTTGAATAAGGGTAACTAATATTATTTCATTCTCTGGCGATTATGAGATTTATTTATTAATTTGGTATATTAATTCTCAATTTACTGATCGTTAATTAATAACCTGTTAATTCTTTCAACTATGAGTGACAGTACCTATGATGTTAATGCATTTATCCAGGAATCAAAAGATGTTCTGGTAAATCCTAAATCTTACTTCTCGACAATGAAAACCACGGGAGGTATCACCGAACCTTTGATCAAGGCAGTAATTTATGGTGCGATTGCAGGGGCAATAGCATTCATATGGAGTCTTCTCAGAATTGGCGCAATGTCAGGTGGAATGTTTGGCGGTTCAATAGGAGTAATGGTCTTTATCTGGTCAATTGTTGCCGCTATTGTTGGATTGTTTATCGGTGCAGTGATATTACTTGTTATATCTTCAATTTGCAAAGGAAATACGGATTTTGAGGCTAACGTAAGAGTAACAGCAGCTATAATGGTAATAATGCCAATAAGTGCATTCTTTGGCTTTGCCGGTCACTTTAATCCTTATCTTGGTGTAATAGTAAGTCTGGCTGTCAATTTATTTGCCTTATGGCTTCTTTATAACGGTCTCATTGAAGCACTTAAATCGAATTCTGAAACAACCAAAATTGTATCATATGTTTTAGTTGCGATTTTTATAGTGTTTATATTGATTGGATTTGGTGCACGCAAAAGGGCTAATCAGTTTATGAATGATTTTAACAATAAAGATGTTAAAGAGATGCTGAAAGATTCACCCAGGAATTAATAATAATATAAATTATTGGACGCCAGGTTTCGATTGATACTGTTTTTATCGGACCTGGCCTTCTTTTTTTAAGAACAGAACTGAAAAAGATTATTATGAAATCATCCCTGTTGATATTGTCGCTCTTAATAAGTACCGGTCTGATTGCCCAGAAAGGAGATCTGAATCTCAGTAAATGGCATCTTCATGATAATGTTGAAGCGTCTGATTATCAGCTTATCAAAAAGACTGAGCTTTATTATTTTCTGTCAAATGACAATGACAATATTTATATCGATATGAAGATTGAAGATCCTGGAGTTCGGGATAAGATTTTGAAAGAGGGACTTATAATCTGGATCAATATGGATGGAAAAACTCTGAAAAAGATGGGTGTCCGGTATCCGATCGGGGCTCAAAGTCCTACACCTCTTTCATTTGCAAACACCATTGAACTTATCGGGTTTACTAATGAGCAGAAAAAACACTTTCCATCCGAAAATCCTGATAATTTCAGAGGTTCGGTCAGATATGATGATGAGGGTATTTTATACTATAAAATGATAATGCCGATTGCTAAATTACCCATCAGAAATTCAAAAGAGGGTAATGGAGCAATGCCCTTTATACTGGGTATCGAATATGGTTTCTCATCTTCACTTCACACTATAGACAATTCCCGTGGCAGAACAACCGAATTACATTGGATTAAGAATGTCAAACTTGCAACTTCAAAGTAGTTTTTATAGTTTTATCCAATAAATATATAACAAAATCTGGTCAGATCAGACGAAATTATTGAATAACAAGTAATTATATGAAAAACTGGGTATTCTCCAGAAATATTTTTGTGGTTCTTATCTATAGGATTCTTCTTATTATGGTCCTTTTCTCCTTGTGCAGAATAGGATTCTTCATGTTTAATTCCAAAATGTTTCCGGGTGTTTCAATAAGTCAGCTATTAACTTTATTGAAAGGTGGTTTGATGTTTGATATTTCTGCTGTGGTATACATAAATATGCTTTTCATTCTTTTACATATTATCCCCTTCGAAGTCCGCTACAAAGATGTTTATCAGTTAATTCTGAAGTATATCTTTTTTATAACAAACGGCATTGCCATTGCTATGAACGGGATGGATTTTGTTTATTACAGGTTTGTTGAAAAAAGAGCAACTGCAGATGTTTTTAAAACATTCGAGCATGAGACAAACCTGATAAAGCTGTTTTTCAGATTTCTGTCAGACTATTGGCCGGCAACACTTTTTACTTTTTTTGCATGGTTTCTTATGGTCTATTTCTATAACCAGGTGAAAGTTGAAAAGCCAGTGAAAGTCAATAAGATCGTATATTATTCTGTTAACATACTTATGATCCCTCTTGTAATTGCACTGGTTATTGGGGCAGCAAGGGGTGGTTACAAACATTCCACACGTCCTATTACAATCAGCAATGCCGCCCGTTATGTCGAGTCACCACGCGATGTCGCAATTGTCTTAAATACGCCTTTCAGTATCTTCAGAACTTTTAATAAAAAAGCCCTGGTTAAATATAAATTCTTCGATGATGAGAAACTGAATAATTTATACAACCCGATCCATATTCCTCTGAAGACCAAACCTTTCACCAGGGATAACGTTGTAATAATTATTCTTGAGAGTTTTGCCAGAGAATATATTGGATCCCTGAACCATAGCCTTGAGGGTGGTACATATAAAGGTTATACCCCTTTCATAGATTCCCTTATTAGTGTCAGTCTTACTTTTGATGTCTCTATTGCAAACGGGAAAAAATCTATTGATGCCATGCCGTCAATTCTGGCATCAGTACCCTCATTGGAGACACCCTATACAATTTCTCATTATGCTAATAATCAGATAGACGGGCTCCCTGAGTTACTTAAAAAGAAAGGATACTATTCCGCATATTTCCATGGTGCTCCTAACGGATCGATGGGATTTGATTCATTCGCAAAGATGGCAGGATTTGATAATTACATTGGGCTTAATGAGTATCCGGAAAAAGCTGATTTCGATGGTGTATGGGGAGTTTGGGATGAACCGTTCTTTAAATTTTTTGGAGAGAAATTGAATAGTTTCAAACAACCATTTTTAGCTTCCATCTTTTCTGTTTCATCTCATCATCCGTTTAAAGTCCCTGAAAAATATACCGGCAAATTCAAAAAGGGTTCTGCTCCAATTCTGGAAGTAGTCGGATACTCCGATTTTGCATTGAAAGAATTTTTCAATGAGATCTCAAAAGCCCCATGGTTTAAGAATACACTTTTTGTTATTACAGCTGATCATACAAATGAATCAGTACATAAAGAATTCCAGAATAATTTTGGTTCTTACAGCATTCCTATAGTATTTTTTAAAGCCGGAAGCGATCTCAGAGGTATAAAGAATCGGATAGCTCAACAGATAGATATTATGCCAACAGTGTTAAGCTATCTGAATTATGACGAAGATTATTTTGCCTTTGGGAACAATCTCCTCGACGATTCTTATGAATCATTTGCATTTAATACCTCTGGTAGTACATACCATCTGTATATGAAAGATCATATTCTGGAAATGAGTGATAATATTCCGATAGGATTGTTTAATTATAAGACAGACCTGTTTCTTGAGAATAATCTTCTTGGCAGGAATCCCGATCTTCAATTACAGATGGAAGATAAACTGAAAGCTATCATTCAGTCGTATAACAGCAGACTTGTAGATAATAATATGATAATAAGAAAACCGGATTAAACAGAATTATTTAGTAAATTAAACTTTTTTTGAACCTTTTATTTTTAATAAAAAAGTCAAGCTATGAATTCACGTCGTAAGTTTTTAAAGTTAGCAGGAACAGGAGTTCTTGCAGCAGGAGCATCTTCTTTATATGCATTTCCAAGGATGCCTGTCGCTGTTGATAAAGCGGTCAACACATTCACTATTGGTATGGCCGGATATACGTTCAGGGAATTCACCGTCGAAAAGACTATCGAGATGATGAAGAAGATCGGTGTCACCAATCTCTCTCTGAAAGATTTTCATATGCCAATGAACAGCACACAGGATAAGATCAATGCAGTTCTTGAAAAGTTTAAATCCGCGGGAATTAATGTTTATACGGTCGGTGTTGTTTATATGAAGACAAAGGAGTCTGTTGATCAGGCTTTTGAATATGCGAAAATGGCAGGGGTCAAAATGATTGTCGGGGCACCAGATTATGAGCTTCTTCAATATGTTGAGAAAAAGATAAAGACTTACGATTTTAAAATGGCAATTCACAATCATGGTCCTGACAATCCTTTATACCCTAATGCCACAGATATTTGGAATCATATTAAAGCTCTTGATCCGCGAATTGGAATTTGTATCGATATCGGACACACCACACGAGATGGAGAAGATCCAACTGTTGACATATTAAAGTACAAATCAAGAATTTACGATATTCATATTAAGGATGTCGATAAGGCTGCAAAAGAGGGAAAAACTGTAGAGATGGGTCGCGGTATCATCGACATTCCAAAAGTTGTAGATACTCTTCGGAAAATCAAGTACTCCGGATCATGTAGCCTTGAGTTTGAAAAGGACATGAAAGATCCACTCGCAGGAATAGCCGAATCTATTGGATATCTCAAAGGAGTGATGGCCTGTAAATAGTGAAATTATGGCAGGGACCTGCACCACGTCGTCCTTTTAGTATTTCTTGAGAAGATCAAGTAATTTGCTATCCAGTTTATGTCCGTACCAGTCAGTATAGTTTACATCGGCTCTTCCGGAATCAAGAATACCAAAATCACCCCGGAAGTTCCATAGAGCATAACCTATACCATTTTTTGTCAGGATGTCCACTACATCTCCAAACCAGGCAAGGAATATTTCATGCGGTGTTTTTTTCCAGCATCCGCATTCCCCACAATGGACACCTACGCCTTTGTCTAAAAGCGCAATCCATGGTTTGTAAATCTCTTCCAGCTGTTCCCTTCCATAGTATTTACCTTCAATTGTTCCCGGCCATACGGGAGCAGGGGCCTTGGATGGGTCTTTCCATACCCAAGGAGCCTGATAATGTGAGATTAGTCCGGGCCAGTAACCACGGCAACTTTGCGCAATCTTCAGATCAATCAGTTCCGGGATAACATTGTTACCTCCTCCATTACCATCGGCTATAATGAGGCGATTGGGGCTGACCGCCCTTATTGCTTTGGAAGCACCCTCAGCAACTTTATGGTAGATAGCGCCAGGGACAAGGCCTTTTTTAGCGAACTGGTCATTCATGTCTTCAATAAATGCGGGTTCATTGAGCAGGTCAAAACTTAATTTCTCAGACGAAATACTTTTATAATGCTCAGCCCACATTCCCCAATGAAAATTAAAGGCATCCTGAGCTTCTTTATCTTTCCAAAGGTTAAACGGTTCGTGGAAACCGGCGTTTATACAATATCCCGGGCCCCTGTGAAGGTTAAGGCTAACATGCAACCCATGTTTATGAGCCATAAATATCAGCTGATCAATTTCATCCAGGACTTTTTGGTTAATCTTATATATATCATCAATTACTATATCTTTTGTGCGGTCAAACGAAAGATATCTTGGGTATGCCATTGGCAGCCTGACAAAATCAAAGCCCCAGTCGGCCATCCACTTGAAATCATCCTCTGTCGTTTTGTTTGATTCATTGTTTCCTGGCAGAGATGGTGAAAAATAATCAAGCAGGTTAAATCCTTTCCACCTTGGTAATAAATTTTTTGTTGCTGACGGACTTATTGCAAAAGCAGCTTTTCCTCCCAGTGTCAGTGCGGTGGCAGCTAAAGTCGTATTCCTGATGAAGAGACGGCGATTAATTTTATTTTTATTCATTTCATACAAGGTTTTATGATTCTAAATTTATGGTATTATTTTGGTTTTCTGAAACAATCTCAGGAATATCAATCCTGCCGTCTGTTAATTCGTATCTTTGCAGAATGAAAAATGAAATAGAAATACCTATTCAGAAGGAGGAGGATTTTGTAGCTGCAAATATTCGCAGAGACAAGTATTCTCAAACCAGGGATTTACAGGCTCAGGAGTTTAACACAGCAATTGCCAGCAGGCTTCTGTCAAAAGACAAAAATCAGGTTAAATGTGAAAAATGCGGTAAAGAATTTGTGACTGATACAAGCACAAAAGATTTATTGAAGTGTCCTGATTGCAGGTAAAATGTAGAAACCTGATGGATTTTTGAAGGATTAAAGCACTTTCACTTTATTCTTCGATGCCTGTTGCAACCTGCTTTGGTCAGCATTGTTTCGGGACTAAATTTGAGGTTCACGGATTTTAAAAATAAGGATTTATAAAGACCGGAGATTATCTGTTCATAAGTTCATGTCTTATAAATTAGTAACACATCACCTACCTTGAGTAAGTACCTTAATAAAGATTTGACCTGGATTTATTCCTATAATGATAAAGATGGTGATTTTATATTTAAGATTACCTATACACCGGAACAGTTAAAATAAATAATCCCGGGTAAAAGAATGTCTCCTAATAAAGAAGCCCCTGAATATCAGAGGCTTTTTCGTTTTTATTAGCGGTGCGGACGGGAGTTTCAATACCAACTGCCCCAATGCAATCCCTGCAGCAGGCAATCGTTCCTTATTTGTATCATAAAAAATTTGCAAGTATAAGAAGGAAAGATTTTTCAAATTTTCGGCAGCATTTCTTGTTTTGCTGCCAATAATTTGATTACATTTAACAAAAATATATCATCTTCGAAAAGAAATTATACTTATCACAACTTAAAGAACCAGCCATTCCAACATCGACTGTAAACTGGAGAGTTTACTGTTTAGTTAACCTTGGTGTATTACTACGTATTAATACCTGAACCTGTTTTTAGATATTTTTCGAATTCAAACGCTTTGTACTTGTCTGTAAATGCTGTATAAGTATTTATGCAAACAGTTGTTTTATCTTTTGTGTAGTGGACTTTATGACTATTATGATCGGAAATTCCAATAAATAAAAAAAGCCCTCCGTCGCTAAAGCTATGGAGGGCGAAGGTGGAGCTGCGGGGAGTCGAACCCCGGTCCAAACATGGAAATCATATGCTTTCTACATGCTTATCTCTGCTTGATTTTCGTGACCGGTCAGCTGCAGAACAACCTAACCTGCCCTTATTTCCTGTTTGTTTCGCCATCGGGTCGGAACAACCTTCAGACTAGCCCCGGATTGCGTGCGTCTCCGTGTCGGGTTGGATCAGGGCTTGACCGCCCGGGAAACGTCTCGTCCCAACACATGTGCTGAGAGATCCTGCCTTTCGGCATGAAGTGCTTAAGCTACTGTTATTCGCTTATGCTGCGAGAGCGTAATTGTTTTCGCCTTTTATTGTTTTGTGACACGGTAAAAGTGACGCGCCACCACACACTGCATGCTTACATAACACCTCTCATGCTGTCAAAACCAAGTCAGCCCCGGTGATATGTTCTGCAAAGATACGAAATGTAAAGGAAAA
>JADGPT010000180.1 GCA_017882345.1 Bacteroidales bacterium | reverse complement strand
TCAGATCCGGCAGGGTATAAGAAAGCTACAATTGATTCAACTGTTCTTTCTAATTACAGTAATAGTAATCTGTCTGAAATGCTTTTAGAAAACACAAATATTTTTATTAAAAGCTATGGAATGGGAGGAACAGCAACTCCTGCCTTCAGAGGTACCGGAGCGAGTCACACATTGATTGACTGGAATGGTATTAATATTAACAGTCCTATGTTAGGTCAGTCAGATCTTTCACTTATCCCCGTTGGGTTCATCGATGATATTCAAATTTACTTTGGAGGAGCATCAATGTCATTGAATAATGGAGGAATAGGAGGTACAATCAACCTTGAGACGAAACCGGTATGGAATAAGGAAACCCTGATTTCACTGAATAGCGGAATTGGAAGCTTTGGCAGATATTCGGGGTTCATAAAAGTAAAAGCCGGAAACTACAGAATCCAGACTGTTACAAAAGGTTTTTATCAATATGCTGAGAATAATTTCAGGTACCTGAATAATGAAATCGGGATAGAACCCGTTTGGCAAACAAGAACTAATAATCAGGTTCGTCAACATGGCTTCATCCAGGAATTATATTTCAGGAGAGGAAATAATATTACTTCTGCCAGGTTATGGTACCAGTCTGCTGACAGAAACCTTCCCGCTTCCATGCTGACTTCGCCAAATTCGGGTGAAAGACAGTTTGACGAATCACTGAGGACGATGCTAAATTATAATGCATTTAAAGGGAACAGTAATTTTTCTTTTACCGGAGCATGGATGTTGAACAGACTGAATTATTTTAATCATCTTGCATCGATTGACTCAAGAAATCTCTCGGAGAGTCTGACATTGAAAACTGGGTTTGAAAATCCTATTGGAGAATTTACAAAACTTAAAATTGTTTTAGATGAACTGTCAGTCATTATAAAAACAAATAATTATGATCATAAGATAACCCGGAGTACAACTACTTTGACTGCATCACTTGTAAGAGAAAAAGAGAGGTTTGGAACAACTATACTTGTTCGTGAGATATTAGACAGGCAAACTTTTCTGATTCCGGATTTTTCCGTTGGACTTCAATTCAGAGTAATTGATGAGAAGGAGTATTTTCTAAAAGCGAATATCTCAAGGAATTCAAAAATACCGACGATGAATGATTTGTATTGGGTGCCAGGAGGTAATCCTGACCTAAAAAATGAATACTCTTTGTCATCTGAGATCTCGTATGAGATGAATCAGAAAATTTCAAAATCCTTACATTTAAAATATGATCTGTCTGTTTTCCATTATTCGATAAAAGATATGATACTGTGGCATCCGGGGGAATTTTCATACTGGACTGCTGATAATACCCGAAATGCAAGCTCTTCAGGAGTAGAATCATCAGCATCCGTGGATTTTGTACGTAATCATTTTACTTCATGTCTGAAAGCAGGTTACTCATTCACCAGAGCAATCGGAGGTGGATCGAAAATTGAAAATGATGTTTCAGTTGGTAAGCAGCTTATGTATATACCTGAAAATCAATTCAACACTTCACTTAGTTGTGGTTATGAGAATTTATATTCATCATGGACAGCTAACTTTATCGGTAAAAGATATATAACTGTAGATAATTCAAAATACCTGTCAGGTTACTTAATTAATAGCATAAAAACAGGAATTAAATTACCATTGAAACGTTCTTCAATCGATTTTAATTTTAATATAGATAATCTTTTTAATATAAATTATCAGTCAATTGCATATTATCCGCTACCCGGGAGATCATACAATATAAAGGTTTTAGTTCAATTTGTTAAATAGATATACAATGAAAAATTTAGTAAAAATTACTGTTCTGTTATTGATTGTTGTTTCATGTACAAAAACACCTGACTTCTCAAATCTGCATTATTCCTTTGGCGGTGGTGTTTTAATACTTAATGAAGGAAACTTCAGAGGTGGAAATGGTTCTCTTTCTTTTTATTCCTATGATTCATCAAAAATCTTTAATGATCTTTTCTATAATGTCAATGGAAGATCTTTGGGTGATGTTCCTAATTCAATAGTCATAAAAGGTGATAAAGCTTATATTGTAGTGAATAATTCAGGAAAAATCGAAGTTATTGATAAAGCATCATTAGAATCGAGAGCAACAATAAGAGGACTAATATCGCCTCGGAATATAGGAATAATTAACGATAATAAAGCTTATGTATCAAGTCTTTATTCAGACTCTGTTGCAATTCTTAATCTCACTGACTTTTCCATTTCCGGTTATATAAACCTTCGAAGAACATCCGAAGCGATTACTGTTGTGGGCGGAAAAGTATTTATTTCAAACTGGGCAGGAGGTAAAGAAATTATGGTTATAAGTGCCATTAATGATAAGGTAGTTGATTCAATAAAAGTAGGAATAGAACCTGAAAGTATGGTTCTTGACAGGTTTGGCAAGCTTTGGGTACTATGCAATGGTGGCTGGGCAAGACAGAATTACGCTGAACTGATTGAAATTAATCCCCCTACAAATTCTATTGAAAAAACATTAGTATTTCCAACAAAAGATGCTTCACCTTCCTGTCTTAGTATTGATGGTATTGGCCAAACACTCTATTTTCTTGATAACGGAGTCAGGGAGATGGATATTGGCTCAGGCGTACTTCCATTAATTCATCTTATTGAACAGAAACCGGGCGAATATTTTTACAAAATTGGAATTAACCCTGTTAACAGCGATGTTTTTGTTACGGATGCTGTTGATTTTGCCCAACAAGGCTATTTATCAATATATACCCCTAAAGGGACATTTATTTCAAAGATGAAAGCCGGTATAATCCCGGGATCAATGTGCTTTAAATTAAGGATAAATTCTTAAACTAACTAAACGATCCTATAATTATAATGATTCAGTAATAGATGAATATATTTAAATCCATATTGATCATTCTTTACTTCACTTTTGCAAGTTGCGGGAGAGTAGAAAAAAAAGGACTGGTTAAATTCATTGTAGCTGGAAATAGGATTGAAAGAGCAGAAAGATTCACTCTTGTACAAAAGAATAGGTGGACTGAGGTTAAAATAATTGATCCCTGGCAGGGTGCAACCGGTATAAACCAAATTTACTATCTGGTAAAAAGGGGGTCAGTGTTACCCGGGGGAGTGGATTCTTCAGCAGTAATTTTTGTCCCTCTTAAAAAGATTATCTGCATGTCTACAACGCATCTTGCAATGATTTCAGCCCTGGGTGAAGAACAAACTATTGCAGGGGTATCGGGTACAAATTTCATTTATTCACCTGCTATAATCAAGAATGTTGAGAAAGGATTAGTAATGGACGTTGGATATGAAGCTAATCTCAACAAGGAGTTGATCCTCAAGATCTCTCCTGATCTGATAATGATTTACGGAATAGGAAGTGAATCGTCGGGCTACCTTGGAAAAATAAAAGAATTAGGGATAAAAGTCATCATTAATGCCGATTACCTCGAAACAGATCCATTGAGCAGAGCAGAATGGATCAAATTGTTCGGAGCTCTGTATTGCAAAGAGAATTTAGCTGACAGTTTATATAAATCTGAAGTTGATGAATATACCAGACTAAAGTCATTTATTGTCCAAAAGACAACGAACAAGCCCAAGGTTTTGCTCGGGCTTCCTTTTAAGGACACCTGGTATATTTCGCCCGGTAATTCATTTATCAGTAAACTTATAAATGATGCTGGT
Source organism: Bacteroidales bacterium (assembly GCA_017882345.1). Lineage (GTDB taxonomy): Bacteria > Bacteroidota > Bacteroidia > Bacteroidales > VadinHA17 > LD21. The sequence continues at coordinate 2,105 of JADGPT010000180.1, read as the reverse complement.
GGAGATTATCTTTGGATGGACACTGAATCTTCCATATCGATGCCATTTGGACTGGAAAACGTCTACCTTCGCGGATTGAAAGCTGATTACTGGCTGAATATCGGAAGTGTTAGTTCCAGAAATGAGATTTCAAATGTTGATCCCCGTCTCGATGATCTTCCTTGTTTTAAAAATGATAATCTGTTCAATAATAACAATAGGATAACGGTAAACGGTGGTAATGATTATTGGGAAAGCGGAAGTCTTTATCCTCATCTGCTTCTTAAAGACATAGCTACAATTTTACACCCTGAATTATTCAGTGATCATGAATTAATCTTTTACAAAAAAATTAATTAAAACAGGAGACTTGAAAACTGTAAAACAGAATGAATTATCTGTTGATCCTGATTCAGGAAGAAAGGTAAGACTTATTTTCTCTGGTCTTTTGTTACTTGTTGTCATTTTTCTTATTCTTGATATTTTTCTAGGCTCAGTAAGTATAAAACCTGTAGATGTAATAAGAGCAATATTCACCAATTCGCATGGTGATTTTGAAACCATAATACTGAAATTCAGGTTGCCAAAGGCTATCACGGCTCTCACTGTAGGAGTGGCATTGTCATTAAGCGGTTTGCAGATGCAGACAGTTTTCAGAAACCCGATGGCTGGCCCTGATGTACTCGGAATAAGCTCCGGTGCAAGTCTTGGCGTGGCCTTTGTAATTCTGGGTTTTTCTTCAAATATTACACCGGAAAGTTTGAATGGATTAGGTAACTGGATTCTTGTTACTGCTTCATGGGTTGGTGCAGGTGCAGTAATGCTCTTAATAATGATAATCTCATCGAGGGTAAAAGATATAATGACAATCCTCATCCTTGGAATTATGCTATCGGCCGGCATATCTGCAGTTGTTACGATTATGCAGTATTTCAGTAATGAAACCATGCTCAAAGCCTACGTTATATGGACTATGGGAAGTTTAGGGAATCTTACTGTAAGCCAGCTTAATGTACTTTTAATTTCTGTCTCAGCAGGTATTATATTGAGTCTATTCTCCTCAAAAATGTTAAACGCATTATTGCTCGGGGAGAATTATGCCGGTAGTATTGGACTTAATGTGAAGTTTGCAAGGGCAGTTATTTTCGCATCTACAAGTATTATGGCAGGAAGTGTTACTGCTTTTTGCGGGCCGATCGGGTTTATAGGTATTGCAGTACCACATATAGTAAGAATCCTGTTTAAAACTTCTGATCATAAGGTTCTTATACCAGGTACAATTCTCATGGGAGGGGTAGTAATGCTCTTCAGCGACATTGTTTCGCAACTTCCCGGATCAGAGAGTGTTTTGCCGGTAAATGCTGTTACTTCTTTGATTGGTATACCTGTGGTTATCTGGGTAATCTTGCGTAACAGGAAATACACGGGGTCGTTCTGATGAAAAAGAATTTAAAGGAAATATTATCTCTTGATTCACTGAAAATCGGGTATGTCTCGGGGAAAAATGAAAATATCCTTCTTCCTCCACTTAATGCAAGTGCAGACAGAGGGGAACTTATAGCCGTTATTGGTAGAAATGGCATAGGTAAAAGCACTCTCCTGAGAACACTGGCAGGACTTCAACGGCTATTAGGTGGTGAAATCTTTTATAGTGGTAAGAGTATCAGGGAGGTTTCAAGAATGGAACTTGCACAAAAAGTGGGTTATATTTCTACTGAGATCGTAAAGGTCAATAATATGAGCGTATATGATCTTGTTGCTATGGGAAGGTTTCCCCATACTAACTGGACCGGTAAAATTGAAATAATAGATCATGAAGTGATATTGGATGCTATAGAAAAGACATCGATGTCATCGTTTTGCGGGAAGTTTATATCAGAGCTTTCTGATGGAGAACGCCAGAAAGCAATGATAGCAAGAATTTTAGCACAGGATACCGGAATTATGGTTATGGATGAACCAACTGCCTTCCTGGATGTAGCTGGCAAATATGAGATTTTTCACCTGATGCATACGCTCTCCAGAAACAATAATAAAACAATTATCTTTTCGACCCATGATCTCCAAATGGCTATAAGTCAGTCAGATAAAATATGGTTGATACTCGATAACAAGCTTATTGAAGG
>JADGPT010000179.1 GCA_017882345.1 Bacteroidales bacterium | reverse complement strand
CGAAATCGCAACCAGATCTCACTTTAATTGTTTATATATAATATTAATAAACATAAATCCGGGATATGAAAGAAATAGTATTAATAGGAGCAAGCGGTTTTGTTGGCTATGCTATCCTGAATGAAGCGCTTGATCGTGGTCATAAGGTAACAGCTGTAGTCCGCCACCCTGAGAAGATAACCACAGTGCATAAAAACCTGGTTGTAAAACAAGGTGATGTTGCTTTGAGTGATACAATATCAGAAGTGAGTAAAAATGCGGATGCAGTAATAAGTGCCTTCAATCCGGGCTGGCAGAATCCGGATATTGCAGAGGAAACTACAAAGGTTTACAGGACAATACTTAATGGTATCAGAAAGACGGGAGTAAAGCGGTTCCTTGTTGTAGGCGGGGCAGGGTCACTTTTTATTTCACCCGGGGAAAGACTTATGGATGCAGGAGTAATGCCGGAATTCATTTTACCTGCCGTAAGAGCCCTGGCAGAATTTTATCTGATTGATCTGATGGCTGAAAAAAGTATCGACTGGGTATTTTTTTCTCCGGCAGGCACTCTCGATCCAGGTTTACGGACCGGTAAGTTTCGTCTTGGGAAAGACGATCTTATTGTAAATGAAAAAGGAGAAAGCAAAATATCTGTACAGGATTATGCTGTGGCGATGGTTGATGAGCTTGAAAAACCTGTTCATCACCAGGAAAGGTTTACAATCGGTTATTAAAAGTTTTTATGGCACGTAATGGTTTTCTTTTGCCTGTGATGTTTTGGGAAATTCCAAAAAAAAGAAAGAGGTCGAAAATGACCTCTTGTCTCGTTCTGTACCCGGAGGAAAGAACCACTTTCAAGACTTGCAAAAAGGTATAGGATTTCAGACAATGGATTGAGAGATAGTTTTTAGGTTTAATAATTTTTGTAAATTAACAATATTGTGTAAACAAAAATGTTTATATTTGTACTATGAAAACTCAATTATCAATAATTAAAGGAGTTCACCCGGGTTATATACTAGAACGTGAACTTAGAGAACGTCATCTGCGCAAAGGGCAGTTTGCCCTGTCTTTGCAAGAGTATCCTCAAACACTCGTTTCAATTACCAAAGGAAAGAGAAAGATGAACACTAACCTTGCTTTGAAAATCGAGAATGCGCTTGGGATTGAAGAAGGGTATTTTATGACTTTGCAAGTATATTATGATATTGAGGAGGAGAAAAGAAGGCAAAATACTGAACACCCTGATTTAACTAAATTAAGGCGAGTTTTGTTTTGGGATACAAAAATGGAAAAGATAAACTGGAAAAAACAAAAAAATGCTGTTGTTAAAAGAGTATTTGAAAGAGGTAATGAAATTGAAAAAAAAGAAATTATTCGTTTTTATGGTAAAGAAAATATGAATGACATATTGAAAACTCATGGGAAATAAGCTTTATTACACCACAATTACGCCATTATTATTGAGTGTTTAAAAAACATTAATGACAGCTAAAGAATTTGATACTTTCCGATTAGTTGGTGGAACTGCTTTAAGTTTATATAGAGGGCACAGGGAATCAGTAGATATTGATTTGTTTTCTGATGCTCCCTATGATTCCATCGACTTTGGAGCTATTGATTCATTTTTGCGTAAAACATATACTTATGTTGATACAAATGAATATAAAGTTGTTGGAATGGGCAAATCATATTACATCGGTGAAACGAAAGATAATTGTGTTAAGTTGGATTTGTTTTATACAGATGAATTTATTCAAGAGATTCAACTAATAGATGGTATCAGATTAGCTACCGTTGAAGAAATTATTGCAATGAAAATTAATGTTATTTCGAGAGGCGGAAGAAAAAAAGATTTTTGGGATATTCATGAACTAAAAGATGATTACACAATGGAAAAAATGCTTATTCTACATGAGAAAAGATATCCGTATGATCACGACCAAACCCATATTAGAAAAAGTTTCTCAGATTTTAAAAGTGCAGATGAAGATTTTGAGCCAGTTTGTTTAAAGTCAAAACATTGGGAGATAATTAAGTTAGATATGATTGATTTTGCAAATTAATCAAGAAATAGGTAATAACCACGATCTTAAACGCATGACAATATAAACTCTTCTCAGATGTCAGTCTTCAGATCATGGTGTGGAAATTGAAAAAGTTTTTTTTGTATCCGGAACAGTCAAATATTTTAACCATTCAAATTTCTATCTTCTTCCCTGTGTTTCCGGATTATAATTTATTTTTTTATTAGCCCATTCAATAAAATATTTCATATTCGGTGCATCGGTATGCCCTCCGTCGTGCTGACGCCAGGCCAGCTCTCCATCGAGCATGCTTGTATTATAGGGAGGCATTGCTTCAGTTTTGTAATCATTTGAAACACCGATATCTTTTACCCCCAGGAGTTTAAATACTGATCCGGCAGCAACAGTTGCTATATAGCTTCCCTTCTGGTCAAGCCATTTTGCATCGCCCTTTTCAGGTATTCCATAGCTGATGAAGGTAAGCCTTGGTGCACACATTGCAATAAGACTATGAGAATCCACATGCAACTGGTCTGCATTTCCCACTCCCGATGTTGATTCTGCAGCAGAATATTTCAAATAATTACCCGCCATCCAGTGATATTCTCCTGTGCCGGTGAGGCTCTCGACAGCTTCGCCGAAATTGCGGCGATGAAGAGTGGCTCCTCCTTTCCCCGATGAACCTACCAGTACCATAGCAAATCGTTCCTCAAAAGCCAGCGTGACAAGCGCCGCTTTACCATATCGTGAAACACCCTCAATACCAACATGTTTTGCATCAACGGCCGAATCGGTTTCAAGGTAATCAAGTCCGCGTGCAGCACCCCATGCCCATGCTCGCAGCGCTCCCCAATCATCCGGATTACGCGGTTGACCCTTATTCACAAGTCCAATGATACCTCTTGTTAAACCGGCTCCATTGTCAGCCTGAATACTCGAAGGATCTATCATAGCATAACCCCAGCCTGCCGCAATAAGCTGCTGTGTTGAAGGAGGATCGGCATTTGCATTAGCCTGTCCTCCCATACCACCAAAAGGGGAAATACCTGTTGCACGGGTTATGGTATTATATGCCGGATACTTGTCGAATATTGCTTTTACTTCAGGATCTCTTTCCGAAAGCAGTTTCCTGAATGTCTGGTTGATCAGTTCCAGTTCACTCAGGTTAGGTTGTGCGGGAGCGGGCAGATTTGCCATTCCAAACATCATAAGCACAGGTATAGGACCCTTAGCATTTGCAGGCATAACAAGAACCATCGAAATATTTACATCAATAAGAGGATATCCTGAATTATCGATATGCCCGGTAAGCTTTTTGGCGATTACAGGAATGAAACCAACCATCTCTCTCTCTGAAATATCTACGGTCCATTTAACTGCAGGAATCTTTTTTGGAAGGCGGCCATAAACTTCTTTTTCCATATATTCCACGATCTCAGGGCGACGTTGTTTCCACCAGATTTCAGGTGTCGCAACTTTCTTACCGTTTTTCAATGTCAGAAGATCAGGCAGATCGGGATATGGATTTGCGATGGACTCATCATAATTGGCATGGTTGGGTGCTGACTCGTTGCCACTTGGTCCGGGACGGAGGCTTTTAATCTCAAGCTGATCCATCATATTCTGGTGGTCCTGTGCGGCAGTGAACTGAACAGGCTGTGGATATTGTCCCGATGAAACCGTTGGTTGCTGGGCGACAAGCCGACTGCATATTAAAATCAATAGCAATAACAGCGATTTTTTCATATTTTTAAATCTATAGATTAATAATTCTACTTATTCAAACTTGCCTCAAAAGGAGAAGCAGGTAATCCTTCAATATTATACAAATTGGCACCTTCCGGATTATCAGCCCATGCATATCGCACGTATACCGGGTTTTTTATTTCACTACTCCAAACAACCACATGATTGTTTTGAATTCTGGCCTCAGCCCAGACGAACTTTCTATCAGCTCCGGCAATTGCAAATTGATCCAGGTCACCACCTCCTTTTGCTACCAGGCCAATACCAACGTGGTCAAATTCTATTTTTATACTGTCTGCTTCTATGACGCATGATTTATAAATAGGGCCGGAGTAGACGATCTTGTCATTTCCATACGCCAGTTTGAGGGCAGCCAGGGCTAATCTTTCTCCAACAACTTTCTTTTCAAGAGGATGGATATCATTCCATTCACCTGCATCAATCGTAACAACCATAGCTGTATTTGGAACTGATAAGGACTTTAGCTGGCCGAATCTTAATTCGGCCCAATTACTCTCGGAAGGCAGATACCGGACTTCCATAAAATTAGGTAATTGTACAAATAGAAAAGGGAGAATGCCCTGTTGCCATTTATTTCTCCAATCGTTGATAAGAGCAGGAAGCAGTTGCTGATACTCCCCGGGCTTACCTGCATTGGTTTCACCCTGGTACCATAAGATGCCCTTGAGTGTATAGTTTATAGCAGGTGCAACCATTGTATTATACAGACCGGTAGGTTCATTCTGCATTGTAAGAGTTGGATTAGCCCTTCCAGGCTCGAAGATAGCAGGCCGAAAGACCTGTCCGACTTTATAAAGCCATTCACCTCGCAGATCAATGCTGTCGTTACCTGCAACAAGATAATAAGGTTTGTCGGGTACAAATCCTCCTTTTCCTGAATTGTTAGTAACCCTGATTACAATAATGTTTTTACCCTCCTTTAATAATCCTGAAGGCAAATCATATCTTCGGGGAGGATACTGGTAGGTGATAGATCCTGAGAGGACACCATTAATATATATATTATCAGCATCAACTATCCGGCCCATTAATAATTTTGCCGGTTTACCGGTCATTGATACCGGGACATTTACCACCTTTCTGAACCAGACAACTCCATTCAATCCTTTAGTTCCCTGATCGTCCCAATATCCGGGGAGCCAGAATTTATGCCATCCTACGGGAAGGTAAGTCATATCATACCAGGGTTTTGGGCCATTCAACCCTTTATCAATAATTTTTGGTGATATCGGGGGATTCTGACCAGTCTCATTTCTTCTCCTGGAGGCTGACCTTATTATTGGATTCATAAAAGCGGTATCTCTGAACCTTTCGATTCTGCCGGCATACTGAGGAATCTCCTTAAGTCCATCCTCACTTATCCAGGCTTCTATAGGCGTTCCTCCGACGCTTGAATTGATAATTCCAATTGGCACTTTATATTCTTTGTATAACCTTCTGGCAAAGAAAAAAGTAACAGCACCAAAGCCAAGTGCGTTAACCGGCGATGCTGATACCCATTTTCCCGGAGGCAAATCTTTATGGATTGTGGTGACATCTGATATTGTTGGAATGAAGAAATTTCTTATTTCCGGAAAATTTGCACCAGCTATATCTTCAGGATATTTTTCCTTCACTCTTTCCAAATTCAGAACCATATTGGACTGACCTGAACAAAACCAGACATCGCCGAGCATAATATTTTCAATGGTGATGGAATTATTACCTTTTACCACCATCGAGTAGGGTCCTCCGGCACTCATTGGAGGCAAAACAATTTTCCAGCTACCTTTGGGATCTGTAATCGTACGAAAGAATTTATTATTGAACTTCACTTCGATTTTCTCTCCGGGAGATCCCCATCCCCATATTTTTATTTTAGTATCCCTCTGCAGGACCATGCCATTGCTTACCAATACAGGAAGTGTGACATTCGCCTGTACATATATAGGTAATAGTAAAAAAATCAGGTTGGTTATCAAATGTCGAATAATCGGTTTCTTCATTTCAGTCATAATTGTAAAGTTCAAATCTTCCTTCATCAACTTTTAATATCCCGACCTTTAATGATGGATCGCTTAAATTCCTGAATGTTACCACTATACCTGAACCGG
>JADGPT010000178.1 GCA_017882345.1 Bacteroidales bacterium | reverse complement strand
TTTTGCATAATTTCATTGTCTTAAAGCATATTAATGCAGACCGTGTATTAAAATTATGCTGAATGACATCGGCTGAAGGTAATCGCGTAAGTCCTAAATTGAATCGATAGATTTTCCGTCACATTATACGTATTTAAAGATTGCTTTACCATTGTTATGATTCTCTTTCAGGTATTTTTTCAAACTCTACAAACCAAAATTGCTTATCTGCCTGGGAAATCATCGTAATCGAGCTTTCTTGGATTTCAAGTAGAACCTTAAACCCACATTTGCCATTTTATAATCAGCAATCGTTCCATTATTGTATCTGGCAATAAACTTTATGAAACCCTGATATAAGTACCAGACATTCTAAATATAAGATATTTATTATTTATATATTTTTAAATACGTAACTTATTTTCATAAACAAGTCATTTGAAAATCCCCCCTTCCCCGGATCGCCTTCAATGTAAAGGAATAAATAAAGTATTCCGCGTAAAATAATTGGCTTATACGCACATTTTACAAGGACTTTATTCGAAAACAATATCCAGAGACGATATAATTTACTTTCGCCCATATCTCATAAATTGCTTCCATATATGAACTCTGAGCAAATTATTTTGTGTGTGGATAGGGTTTGGTATTGTAATATCTCACGTTTCGCATATTACAATTTTATCATTTTTGTAGCATTTAAGGCTATTTGAGGTAGTGAATATCGTATTTAAGTACGCCCTCTAATTTATGTATGCATAATTTATTTTAGGGTGCAAACAGCTTTAGTATGCTCATGTGCACCTAAAATTAGCGAGACAATGTTCTGTTGGTTGCCGTATTTAAGAAAGATTTTGCCTAATAATGTTAATTTATGGGCAGAATTGTAACGTAAAAAATGGAGGATTTAAAGGTGCAGTATCAGCAATAGTTTATCAAAGAGTAAAAAAAATGAGCGATTATATCGCTCACATTTTAAATTTTGTTTCTTTATGGCCTGGACCTATACCCATCTGATAGGGTTCCCAAAAAGGCGACTATGTTTTTTTCTTCTTGTTTAGTCAGTCCAAGATTACCTAATTCAGCTGTATTGACATTTTCTGGTACTTCTGCTGATGGCCATGGTTTTCCGTTCCAATCTGCCCCGGGCACATCTCTTGTGTTATAGAAATGTACAATTTCTTCCAGAGACTTGAAGTAGCCGTTGTGTGCATAGGCCTTTTTGAAACCATTATTGGGTCTTTTGTCGACATTACGCAAAGTTGGAACTTTCATCTTCCCCAACTCTGTTGCATTTGGTGAATAACCAATACTTTTGAGGAAACCTCCCAATCCTTCATCGATCCATGCAGATCCCATTGGATTATATTTAAGTTCGTTATAGAACGGGTTTTCTAAATTTCTTGGTACTCCCAAATTGTCATATGTGAAGTCTGTGAACAATGGGGGTACATGACAGTTCGCACAGTTACCTTTTCCTTCGAACAATGCTAAACCATTTGCCTCTTTTGTTGTAAAAGTAGCTTTGCCTTCTTGGACGGCATCGTATTTGGATGTGAAAGCACTTACTTCTGAAGATCTCTCATATGCTGCAATGGCTCTGGCAATACATTCGTATTTATCTGTTGCACTTCCACAAACAACATTGTATAGGTCGTTATAAGGCCCATTCACAACTTTTGTAATAACTGCGGCAGCATCAAGATTGTTCTGTTCTAATGGATTGAGGAATGGGCCCATAGCCTGTTCTGCAAGTGGATCTCCAAGCGTCCAACCAGTTGCTCTACCATCCCAGAACATTCCACCTATCCATGTTCCTTGACCACTATCATAATGCAAAAGGGGACTATCTCCAGCATATGCGGCTGATGGTGGTTTACGGTTTCCAAATCTTCCATTAACTGCACCTTCATAAACTGCACCATGAGCATTGATCTTTGGATCAGGTCCTGTATATCCTACTTCAGGCCCATGACATGCTGCACACGCCTGACCCGGTGGAGTCGATAGATTTGTATCGAAAAACAAGTTCTTTCCTAATTGTTCTGTATCATTTAATGCTGCTGCAGTCATAGTTCCTACAGAAGCAAGAAACATAACAGCTATGCAAAGACATATTTTCTTATTTAACTTTAACATTTAGTTAATTCCTCCCTTTGAAGTATTTTAGATTTTCAATTTTTATTAGAAATTAAGGAGCTTTCATATTTTAACTAACGTTTTTCTGCATTTAATTTTTATTAAAAAATCATTTTGTAATCAATCAATTATTCAGATTACAGTTTTTTTTCAATAAACTTTTTTCCCCACATTTCTACATATTGAATATGTTATATTAGAATATAACCCTTTTGTCTCTAAGGGCTTTGTGTAAATAGTGCCTTCTGTGTAAAAAGTGACGCGGCTGTATAGAAAGTCAAGCGGAACCAGGAGAAAGCCTTTCTTTCAGTTTAGCTTTTAATCCCATGAGTATCTTATAATAAAGTTTACTTCGTCTCCTTGCTGGGTAGGGCTTTAAGCTTATTTTCTGTTGCTTTTTTTCAATAAAAGTATATTCAAAATTAAGCCGAAAACAGCAACCCCCGTTATTAAATAGTTATAGGTTAAAACATCATTCTGGGTGATGTGTTTAAGGTTTAGAATCATATTTATCAAGCTATAAACGCTAGCTCCTAACCAAAAACCAATACCATATTTAAATCTTTCTTTCATTTTATTATCTCCTGTTAATTATTTGATTATCCTATATTACAACGAACCAGTCTGTGAATAACGAATTGTGAAGAGGCATATCATAACTATTAATAAGATTCTGGATTTAATAAACAATGCTTTCTGGCGGCTTTGCCCCCTTCTGCACCTAAAGTAACGAAAAAATCGGGATATTAGGTGCAAGCCCAGCTTATTGTTCTAGTGTAAAAAGTGCCATATCTGTGTTAGAAGCCAAGGCTTTCGGTTACTTATTACACAAAGCCGTCTCTAAGCACCAGTTTTCTCTAAGGTGCATCTAACAAAAAAAAATTGCATTTATGGGGCTTTTATACGAGTGGAAATGTTACTATTTACGGTATGAATTGTAACATGAAAAATGGGGGGTTTATGCGCTGAGATCTTCCAGGGACTGAATATATTCCTTAAAATATACGCAGTTTTTCAAACTACTGGGCGAGCTCTTACCGGTTGGGAAAAGGTTGTCGAATGGTTTAATGATTAAGCAAATTGTCACCGGAATCTTTTTTCAAGCTAAGCTCTCAGCGTAGTCTCAGAGAGGAATGCTCGCATCGTAGTAAAGGCAGGCCATAGCAAGACATGTTTCGCACGCTTGAGAAGGAGGGTGTGCAAATCCTTTAATTACGATGCTCAAAAACCGAAAATTACCAAATGCAAGTTACTGCATGGAGGTTAACAACAATGGATGAAAAATTTTCAGATAAGGTGTTTGCTACAGCAGATCAGGCTGTGGGGCATGGCGGAGAGAAGGTTCCTATCCTTGGACATTTGATATGGTATTCAGTAAAGGAGTCCAGGATCAGAACTTCAGATTTAAGGAAGCTTTTCGCCCAGGTTAAGATACCAATGGATTTTATGCCAGAGGAGCCGAGCAAGATCAATGCATTCAAACGAGCGACGACGGAGCTCAGCGAGGAGACAGAGGTTGATATTGGAAGGGGGAAGCATGCTGTCTACATGGTCAGGTTGGCTGCAAAGACCGATGAGGAGATAGTCAAGTCGATTGTCAAGGAGGTCAGGGATGCAAGCAAAAAGGCGCTCACCTCGGAGGATTACGCAGAGATAGGTCGAGTACACTTCGACAAGGATACAGAAAATGTCAGGTATTATGATCTCCAGCCCGACAGTCAGCCAATAACCGCACAGATCAAGCAGTTGTATGAGACTTACTGCTCTTACTTGACTGGTAAACAGATCAGAGTGATGTTCCACGAAATCATAAAAAGCATGTCGCCAACTCTTGTAAGACCAAGCGGGGCGGTTTACTTCATCCCCTATGTACATGCCGAGATGGTTCAGAAGATGGAGGTACTGTCAAAAGAACTTGCCGCATACGGTATAACTGATTACGAATCTGCTTTCGAGAGCATCCCTCTAATAGACGCTGACAAAACAAGGGCTCTCGTTGAGGTAAGATTTGAGGAACAGAACACAAGAGACGTAGATAGAACTCTGGTGGAGTTATCTAAGCTCCTTCAGGGTACTGATACTACAACAAAGACTGCCGCTAAATATGTGGAGCAGGTCCGTACTTCGAAAGAGATTATTGCAAAGTATGAAGGGCTACTCAACAAAGAGATGTCCATTGCAAGGATGAAGGTGGAGGTTCTTGACCAGCAAGTACGGAAGCTCGTAGAGAAGGTCGCACAGCAACCGCTCATATCACCCAGGGCGCAGGAGACAAAGATCGCTGAACCCTCGATCGCTGTTGTAGTACCTCATCCAGAACAGGTACAAGGATATGCGGAAGCGAAGCCTGGTGCAGTACCTGTGTCCACAGAGGCGTTGCAGTAGCAGCCCCGGCAAGTCCAGAGGCGCATAACATCGTCGGAGGGTTCACCGTTGTCGTACCAAAGGCAGAGCAGGCGCCGAAGGCAGAACAATCGGTAGTGACGGAGTCTGATGTAAAGGTGGACGAAACAAGGGGTGTTCTGGTGATCCCGGAGCCGGTTCTGCAGGCAGAGACTAATATAGAGACTCAGACTGAAGCGGATGCGCAGTTAGATGGCACTCAAAATCCCCATAGGCCTGTTAACGTGATGAATGCCCCGGTTGAGTTCACATCAGAGTCGCTGTTAGTGTAAGACGGGCGGAGGAAAGAACTTGTCTAATAAACGAATTAAGATTCCTTCTGAAAATGTCCTTTTTGAGGTCAGCAAGGATGGAGTAGCGATCCTTGACACTACTGTTGGAATGAAGGATGTTGATGGTAACATGACCGCATTGTGCGATCTGTGTTCGGTTGATATTGGCCCAATGAAAGATATCAAACATATAGAATCTCCTGAAGCGATATCAAGGGTAGTTAAGCACGGATACAGGCCTGAGGAAATGCTCAGAAAGAGCGCTGAGATGCTGGAGTCGATGGGTGAAACGAATGAGGCTTTCATCAGGGATATCATGGATAAGACACTCAAGTCATGGATAGAAATGGTGGACAAGAGTGAAACTCCTTGGGCATTATGTGAAAAATGTCATGGAGCAATCCAAGTATACATAAAACACAAAGGGGTAGATAAATGAGACCAGATGGACCCAAGAAAGTCAGAGTAAGAGTACCAATTACGCGCGATGTATATTACGTTGTTGAGGTCGATGATCCGAGTAATATAGATGATGTTTCCAGGTCACTTGCGCGGAAGGATCCGTCCCAGTGGGAGTGTGAGCCCTGTTTCTATGAACACCTTGGAGATGTCTGGAAGCACGCTGTGGATAAGGTACAAAAAGAGGATATTGAGATCGTTTAAGGAGATTTTCAATCAATCATTTAACTTTCGCAGCACAAAATTCTTGAAAGATTTGGCCATTTCAACTGCTTCTTCCGCCTCTCCTATTGAGCACTCAATAAAATCACCAGGGTACCTGATCTCAACAGCATACCCAGAGAGAAGTTCTGCAAAATCGGATAGTTCCTGAAAATCTGGGTCTATGCCAATACAGATATTGTTGATTCTTGTGAGGTCATGTGTTTTTTCAATGGTAACATCTTTTAATGTAAGGTAACTTTTCAGGTATTTTTCTGCACACTGTTGCGCATGAAAACATATCGTATCTGTAGGGGGCTTTTCGCTTGACAAAACGATCTCTGCTGTCCTCAGATCATTTTCAGCCTTTTGTTTCCATTCATTCACCCACTTTGTCTTATCCGGCATAAATGAGCTTACC
>JADGPT010000177.1 GCA_017882345.1 Bacteroidales bacterium | reverse complement strand
ATTTTTTGTTTAACTTTAATAGCGATTGTGAATAGTCAGACATAAGACAAAAGTTTAATCTGAAGACAAGACAAAAGGCAAGACAAAAGACAAAAGTCACAAGACAAAAGGGAGAAAACAGGTTTATTCCCGCAATTTCCGGACAATGGAACCGAGGATATTTGTTTTTTCTTCAAACTTTTGTCTTTTTACTTTTGTCTTTTGTCTTGTCTTCAGATTAAATTTTACCGGGGCAGCATTTTTATCATTGGCAAGTCTCTGAATCATTAATGGGTAGTAATATTCAAAACCTTATGGTAATTTTACATCAAATAGAGGAAGATGATTTTTTTCCCAAATGCTAAAATAAATATAGGGTTGCGGATTACAGGCGAGCGTCCTGATGGTTATCATGACATTGAAACAATATTTTATCCTGTCGGGCTAAGTGATGCCCTTGAATTTGTTGTTTCAGATCAGCAAATTAATAAAGATATTCTTAAAGTTACCGGTATTAATACAGGTACCGAACCGGAGAACAACCTTGTTATGAAAACTGTTATCAAACTACGTGGTAAGAGTCTCTTTCCCTTACTAAAAATTCATCTGCATAAAGTTATCCCGATTGCTGCAGGATTAGGCGGAGGTTCATCAGATGCAGCAGGCATGCTAAACGTACTTAACAGACATTTCGGACTCAATATTGATAATGCCGGCCTCAAAGCTATGGCAATGGAGCTGGGAAGCGATTGTCCTTTTTTTGTTGATTGTATTCCTTCCCTTGCTACCGGAAGAGGTGAGATTTTGATACCCGTCAAACCGGTGTTATCAGGTTATTATCTGGTTATCATAAATCCCGGAGTCGGAATCGATACCAGGGAAGCATATCAAAATTGCCGGTCAGTACTTCCTTCAACAAGTCTTTTACAATTGATTGAACATCCGGTAATCGAATGGAGAGATCTTATATTAAATGATTTTGAAGATTTCGCTTTTCAAAAACATCCCATTATATGTGACTTAAAAGATGAATTGTATAAATCGAATGCCCTCTTCAGCCTGATGTCAGGAAGCGGATCGAGTGTTTATGGAATATTTTCAGAGAAACCGATGCTTCCACAGAAACTTAAGGAGTTTGTAATCTGGGAGGGAGTGATGTGATTTTCACTCCAGCTCCAATAACACTGTTCCCTTTGAAACTTTATCTCCCTTTTTAACTGCTATTGATTTGACTTTGCCATCGATAGGACATTTCAATTTGTTCTTCATCTTCATGGCATCGAGTATCATCAGATCATCGCCCTGGAAAACATTTTGTCCGGGTTCTGTCATGATATCAAAGACAGTGCCGGGAATAAAACTCAGAATAATCCGCGGGTCAGCAGGTTGATAAGGTTTCCGGTTTAGAAATTTATTGCTTATCCTCGTCTGATATAAACTGGTATTAATATTGAGGAATCCAAGCTTGTCGTTTTTACTCATGATTGTTCCATTAAAATTATTGATACATTTAACTAAAAAGGTGGAAGTCCGTGTTTCTTGTGTGGCATAGGAACATCCTTGTTTTCAGATACCTCTATAGCATGCATCAGGAATTTTCTGGTTTCGGAAGGTTCAATTACAGCATCGACATAACCTCGTGATGCAGCAACATACGGGTTGGCAAACTTAGATTTGTACTCCTCTACCTTTTGTTTTCTCATACCGTCGGGATCAGCAGAAGACATAATCTCTTTCCTGAATATAATATTTGCAGCTCCTTCGGGACCCATAACTGCAATCTCAGCTGATGGCCACGCGAAAACAAAATCCGCACGAAGATGCCGTGAACTCATCGCTATATATCCGCCACCATAAGCTTTTCTGAGGATAACTGTCAGTTTCGGCACAGTAGCTTCACTATAAGCATAAAGAACTTTCGCACCATGCCTTATCACGCCTGCATGTTCCTGATCGACACCCGGAAGATAACCCGGCAGATCGACAAGTGTAATAATAGGAATGTTGAAAGCATCACAATAACGGATGAATCTTGCAGCTTTGTCGGAAGAATCAACATCGAGAACCCCGGCCATTTCGAGGGGCTGGTTAGCAACAAATCCTGTAGTATGTCCTCCCATTCTGCCAAAACCGATAACAATATTCTTTGCATAAAGCTCCATTATCTCGAAGAAATCAGAATTGTCGACTATTGCCCTGATAACATCTTTGACATCATAAGGGAGAGTCGGATCTTCGGGGACAATCTTATTGATATTATATTCGGGTTTGGGTTCAGCCGGTTCAAACATCCTGGCTTTCTGCCCATTATTCCAGGGTATAAAAGTGATGAGCTTTTTGATCTGTTCAAAACATTCCTCTTCACTCAGTGCAAAAAAATGAGCATTACCCGTTATTTCACTATGCACTCTTGCACCACCAAGATCTTCCATTGAAATTTCTTCCCCGAGTACAGTTTTTATTACCTCAGGTCCGGTGATAAACATTTTTGAAATTTTATCGACCACAAAAACAAAATCGGTAAGTGCAGGTGAATATACTGCGCCACCGGCACATGGTCCTAATATAACCGAGAGTTGCGGAATTACACCGCTGGATATAGTATTACGGAAGAAAATTTCACCATACCCGGCCAGAGAGTTAACCCCTTCCTGTATTCTTGCACCTCCTGAATCGTTAATCCCGATTAGTGGAATCCGCATCTTAAGAGCGTGATCCATAATCTTGGTAATCTTTCTTGAATGCATTAATCCCAGGGAACCTCCGGCGACTGTAAAATCCTGAGCAAAAATTGCAACTGGAGCGCCATAAATAGTTCCTGATCCGATAATTACCCCATCGCTGGGCAGCGACTTCTTATCCATATCAAAATCACGTGCCTCATGCTCAACAAACAAGTCATATTCATTGAAGGAATTTTCATCAAGAAGTGCCATAATGCGCTCACGGGCTGTTCGCTTACCCATAGACTTTTGCTTTTCAATAGCCTGTTCACCTCCGCCAAGAAGAATCTTCTCACGTTTTTCCCGGAGTTCATGTATCTTTTTATTCACTGGCATATTAATCGGTATTAAATATTTGTATGAGTTAAATTCTATTTCGGGGCCAATTTATACAGCACGAGACCAATTATCGTATAAATGATGTTTGGGATCCACATTGCAAGCATTGGTCCAAGGCTTCCTTTGAGTGAGAATTGTGAAGCAAACTGAAGAAACAGAATATAGGAAAAACTAAGCATAAGACCTATTCCTATATTCATACCGATACCACCCCTTATTTTTCTCGATGACAGGGAAACACCTATAAGAGTAAGTATAAAAACAGCAAAGGGGTTTGCAAACCGCCTGTATTTTTCAATCAGGAAAAGTTTAAGCTCATCCGATCCCTGGAGCCGGAGAAGGTCTATGTAATTATTCAGTTCACGTGAGGTCATGGTTCCCACATATCCGGGGTCCCTTGAAAAATCCTCCGGCTGTATATTAAGTGTTGTATCTATTTGCTTGCCCTTGGTAATGATCTCTTCATTGCCTTTCATTTCACGCAGATAATAATTCAGGGCACTCCATTTATGCATTGTGGTATCATAGGTTACCGAGGTAGATGACAACTTTGATTCGAGTATTCCACTATCATTAAATTTTTCAATAGTGAAGTTCTGCCCTCTCTTGCTTAATGGATTGTAGGTTCCCATGAAGACATAAACATTTTTATACACCTGCCTGTGAATATTTTCTACTGACATTCTTTTACTGGGAGAGGAGTGGGAGTATTTATCTTCAAAATCTATCCTTATGAGATTCGATTTGGGGATAATGAAGTTAGTGAGTACGAATATAAATGTTGCGATGATAAATGCTGAAAGAAAATAGGGCCACATCATTCTCCTGAAACTCATTCCACTATTAAGAATCGCTATTATCTCCGTACTTATCGCCATTTTAGAAGTAAAGAAAATAACTGAAATAAATACAAATAATGGTGCAAAAAGCATTGCAAAATATGGAATGAAATTCATGTAATAATCAAAAATTATTGCTTTAACCGGAGCCTGTCTCTCCATGAAGTTATCAATTTTCTCGGCGAAATCGAAGACAACAGCAATGGTTAGTATCAATACAAGACAAAAGAAGAAGGTTCCGAGAAACTTTCTGATAATGTAAGTGTCAATAAGTTTTATATTCAGATAAGCTAGAGCCTCTCTGAAAGTTTTTTTATCATTGAGCTTTTCCATTTCTTAAAATTACCTTCTTCAATTTTATTTCTTGCTTCATCAACCAGCTTCAGATAAAAGGCCAGGTTATGAATACTTGCTATCTGTGCACCCAGGTTTTCCCCGGAGATAACAAGATGTCTGAGATACGCCCTGGAATAGTTTAGACTTACATTGGAGGGGCCATCAGGATCTATCGGACTGAAATCATCCATCCATTTTCTATTCCTGATATTGATAGTACCCTCGCTGGTAAATAACATTCCATTTCTTCCGTTTCGTGTCGGCATAACACAATCGAACATATCAATTCCTCTTTCAATGGCTTCCAGGAGGTTGACCGGAGTACCAACTCCCATAAGATAACGGGGTTTTTCATCAGGGAGTATCTCATTTACAATCTCTATAATCCGGTACATCTCATCAGCAGGTTCCCCTACTGACAACCCTCCGATCGCATTCCCTTCCAGTCCTGCAGAGGCTGTTTTTTCAGCTGATTCTTTTCTCAGATCATCAAATGTTCCTCCCTGGACTATTGGGAAGAGCAGTTGTTCATTACCCCATAAAGGATCTGTTTCATTATACCTTACAACTGCCCTGTCGAGCCAGTGATGAGTGAGTGCAACTGACTTTTTTGCATAGTTGTAATCACATGGCCAGGGAGTGCACTCATCGAAAGCCATCATTATGTCACCACCAATAATACGTTGAATGTCAATTGTATTTTCCGGAGTAAAGAGATGTCTCGAACCATCAATGTGCGATTTAAAGATAGCTCCTTCTTCAGTAAGTTTTCTGTTCCCTGTCAGGGAGAAGACTTGATAACCTCCGCTATCGGTAAGGATAGGACGTTCCCAGGACATGAAATGATGAAGCCCTCCGGCTCTCTTAATTACCTCAGTACCCGGACGTAAATAAAGGTGATAAGTATTCCCAAGAATTATTTTTGCATTAATTTCCTCCGTGAGATCACGTTGCAGAATGCCTTTTACTGTGCCGCCGGTACCCACAGGCATGAAAATCGGAGTAGGAATATCTCCATGAGGTGTTTTCAGGATGCCTGTACGCGCTTTTGATTCGGTATCCCTGCTCTCTATAATAAACATGTTGTTAAATCTCTTTTTTCAAAGCACAAAGGTAATTTTTCCATACGGCTTATAAAATTATAAGGAATTTTTGTTGTAATAAATTTTTTACCTTTCCGTTAATTATTAATATTGCTGACATAATTGGAAGTCAAATGGCCGATCATAAAAATATTATACTTTTAGTCGTTTTCTGCATCTTTATCTCCGCTGCTGCTATACAGTTATTTTATTACCTGTTCTTTTATCTATCTGTTTATTTAAAGAAACCCTTTGCAACCAAAAATACAAGACAACCTGTTTCCGTAATAATCTGCGCCAGGAATGAAGCAGAAAATCTACAGAACTTTTTGCCATCAATCCTTGAACAGGATTATCCCGATTATGAGGTGATTGTTGTAAACGATTGTTCTGAAGACAATTCGTACGATATACTGGGAAAATATCTGATACAGTATCCGCATCTGAGAATTTCCACGGTAAATAAAGATCCCAAATTTACACACGATAAAAAATTCGCTCAGTTCATTGGGATAAAAGCAGCTAAGAATGAAATTTTGCTTTTCACCGATGCTGATTGTAAGCCTGAATCTGATAAATGG
>JADGPT010000038.1 GCA_017882345.1 Bacteroidales bacterium | reverse complement strand
TTCAGTTCAGATATCCGGTTACCTCTATGCTTCAGGCATTCAATCATTATTTATCGAAGGAGGAGCCGAAGTGCTTAATCATTTTATTTCAACAGGCTTATGGGATGAGGCAAGAATTTTTACAGGGGATGCTTTTTTTAAAGGAGGAGTAAAAGCTCCTCTGATAAACGGGACACTCTTTTCAAATACAGTTTTCAGCGGGAGTTCCCTTGAAATATATTTAAAGAATGGAAGTTAGGATGACTGGAGATTGATAATAATAAGAAATTTTTCTATATTTGATAAATCGTTTGAGAGATTAAACTTAGTCTGGAATATATGAAAAGGCTAGTATTTTTAATAGCAACCATTATCCTGATTGCAGTAAGCGCTTTTGGGCAAAATGCCAGGAAATCTTACAAAGCAGGAGCGGAGTTTGTTGATAATATGAAGTATGAAGATGCGATTGTCCAATTTACAAGCGCCATTGGCCTCGAACCTTCAAATCCTGATTACTATTATGCCAGAGGACATGCTTATGAAAAGCAGTTAAAATACACTGAAGCCAGGGCCGATTTTGAAAAGGCGATAGTTTTTGAACCAAAGAATGTTGATGCGATCATCAGTCTTGGGGCGGTTTGTAACAAGACAGGCAACTATAAAGAGTCACTGAAACTTCTTAACCACGCTTCGACCCTTGATAAGCGTAACTCCAGATTGTACCCCGAAAAGGTTATTACTCTTATCGCCCTTGAGCGGTATGACCAGGCACTTAAAGTTTCAGATACGGCAATAATAATAAAGGATACCCCAATGGATTATTATTGGCGGGGTATCATATACAGAAGACTCAACAACGATATCCTTGGGGAAAAGGAGTTGAGGAAATCAATTTCGAAAGACAAAAATCTGGCTGACCCAAGAATTGAACTTGCTGATCTGCTTATTTCCATTAATCCGGCTAATCTCAGGGAAGCCATGGAACAGTGCAATGAAGTAATTAAAAATAACGACCGGAACACTGCCGCTTATCTTATGAGGAGCAGGGTATATAAGAAAAACCTTGATTATCCGGGCGCTATAAATGATATTTCTAAAACCATAATGATCGATCCTGCTAATTCTGCGTTTTATTTTGAAAGAGGCATCTGCTACCAGGAATTCAACCAGCACACCAACGCAATAAATGACTTTTCAAAATGCATTTCGCTTCAGGCAGCGCTTAAAACTGAAGATCCTACAGCGTATTATGCACGTGCCAAATCATATGAGGAAATTATGGATTATGATAAAGCCAGGGCCGATTATAACCGGATTACATTTCTCTCTAAGTATGACTCCAAGGCACGGGAAATGCTGGAACTTTCTCAGAAGAGGCTATATGAAATAAACAAGGAGACAGATCCTCCTGAAATTGCAATTGTCAGCCCTCTCCCGACAAAAGATACAGTAGAAATCAAAGGAGACAAAACAGCTCTTCTTATATCCGGTACTATTAAGGATAAAAGTAAGATCAAATCTTTTAAGATTAATAATGAGACTGTTATATTGGCAGAAAAAAACGGGGGATATGATTTTCTTGCAAATATAAATGTTAATGGTATTGATAAAATTACTCTTTCTGCCATAGATGATTATAATAATGAAAAAGTCCTGAATTATGCTCTTAAACGCACTGAGATTAACCCGCCTAAAATTATTATTATTGCACCCTATACCTCTGATGAAGGACAGGTTTTTCTTGATTCTTCCACCCCAAATATTGCGATTCAGGGTAAAATATCGGATGAAAGTCCGATTAAATCCATTACTGTAGGAAATTTTACAGCAAGTTATAATCCTAATGAATTAAACCCTTCATTTACAGCGATTTTAGATATATCAAATTTAAATAAGTTTATCGTTGTTGCTGAAGATATTTATGGGAACAAAAAGGAAACCGAATTTGTACTTAACAGGGAAGGAGCAGGAATTGCTGCAACCAATCCGATGGGAAGGACATGGGTAATTTTTATCGAAAATTCAAGTTATGAAACTTTTGCAAGTCTTGATGGACCTATAAAAGATGTAAGTACTATTCAGAGAGCGCTGGCTAACTATCAGATAAATAATATTATTCACAAGAAAGACATGACTAAAGCGGAGATGGAGAGATTCTTTAATATCGAACTTCGCGACCAGATAAAGAAAAATCAGGTTAAATCATTATTAGTTTGGTATGCGGGTCATGGAAAATTCATTAATGATGTTGGCTACTGGATACCGGTCGATGCAAAACGCGATGATGAGTTTACCTATTTTAATATCAACTCGTTAAAAGCAGGATTACAGGGTTATAGTGATGTAGTCATTCATACTCTTGTTGTTTCAGATGCATGCGAATCGGGCCCCGGATTTTATTCAGCTTCGCGTTCTGCAAGGGAGTCTCCGACATGTGATAATGCTCAGATAGCCGGTGCCAGGTCTGCACAGGTATTCACCTCTGCCGGTACTGAACTGGCGGTTGATAATTCAAAATTTACAGCAACTTTTGCAAATACACTGATGAATAACAAGAATGCTTGTATTCCTATTGAGACTATTGTAAAATCGGTTACAGACGCTGTTGAAACCGGCAAAGGTCAGAAGCCAAAGTTTGGCAGGATACAGGGACTCGAGCAAATGGATATGCTCGGGACATTCTTCTTTATCACAAAGTAGGATCCTATATGTCAGCCATTAACTTCAGCAAGTACCAGGCAAATTTTCTTGTCTGGCTTATGCTTTTTTTACCTGTAACAGTCCTGTCCGGACAGACACAGAAGTATTTTTTTGATAATTACAGCAATAAGCAGGGGCTAAGTGAACAGAAAGTTTATAAGCTTCTACAGGATTCTAAAGACTATATCTGGCTTGGAACCGCAAACGGTCTTTCAAGGTTTGATGGTAAGAAGTTTGATAATTTCACGTCACGGGACAATCTCGCCTCAGGAGGGGTAAAATCTATATTTGAAGATTCATCGGGATATATATGGTTTGGTCATCTGAATGGCGGAATATCCCGTTACAATGGTCAGAAATTTGAACAGGTGATCTTCGACTCATTAATTCTAACCGGAGATATAACCAGTATTGTGCAGATTAAAGATAAAATATGGTTTACTTCTTCTACCGACGGAGCTATAAGGTCTGACTTTCCGATAAACGACATTAAACATATTAAAGGGAAACAGTTTAGAGGGAAAGACGGTCTGAGCGATCAGGTTTATGGAGCAATTGTTAACCATAGCGGATCAGTTATCTGCATTGCAGATGTAGGCCTGAGGCGATATAATTCTGAGGAGAATAAATTTGAAAACTACCGGATGCCTCACTTGACAACCTATTTTAGTTCAACATGTTTACTTGAAGACAAAAAGAATAATATATGGTTCGGAACTAACCATGGAGGAATATATAGGTATATTATGTCTGAAAGCAGAATGGTTTATTATGATTTAATCAAGGAAGGGATTTCAAGTAATACTATCAGCTGCCTTTTTGAGGATAGCCGGGGTAGGATTTGGGCAGGAACCTGGGGTGGGGGAATAGCAGTTTTTGATGGAGACAATCTTATTAAATTTGATATAAAAAATGGACTGAAAGCAACAAATATATTTGATATTATTGAGGATGTTGAAGGTAATATTCTTATTGCTGATCAGAGTAACGGGCTTACCATATTTAAAGGCGATGCATTTGAAACAATAAATGAAAAGGGGATACTCCCCGATCCTAATGTCAATGCAATATATAAGGATTCAACAGGGGCTATTTGGTTCGGCACAAATTCAGGTATTTCACGTTATTATCCGGATTCAGAAAAAAAAACGGTATTTTATAATAAAGCTAATAACTCACTTTACGAAGATATCAGGTTTTTCAGGGAGGACCGGGATGGAAATTTATGGATCGGAGCAAACGAAGGAGGTGTGATCCTTTACAACATGAAAACTTCCAAATTTGAAGCCCAGCCATATATTAACTCAATTCTCTACCAGGGCGGACAGGTGAAGGCTATGGAAATAGACAGACAGAATAATTTATGGATTGGGACAGTTGAAGGACTTGCAGTAGGCACAATTAACGGACAAAATTTTCAGAGATATACGATAATGGATAGCTTAACAGTATCCACGATAACTGCTCTTTATTGCGATCCGGATGGCAATATGTGGATTGGCATCGAACCACGAGGCAAAAAGACTGGATTAATTAAATATAATGCAGTTAAAAAAGATTTCAGGCAGGTTTCTGTTCTTCCGGGGATAATCCCCAAGACAATGGTTATGGATAGTAAGGGAGTTTTATGGATTGGAACAGCCCTGGGATTATTGGCATTTAGAAATGATTCTATAATTTCTACTTTAACCCAGGATGACGGGCTTCTCTCGAATAATATTAATCTCCTGGCTACCGGTAATGACGGCAGTATATATATAGGTACAAACGTTGGATTGAACAGGTATTTTCCAGAAACTAAAAGGATCTTTTCTTATACCGAAAGAAATGGATTTACAGGAATTGAAACTAAACCAAATGCAGTATATAAAAGCCCTTCAGGCGACTTCTGGTTTGGAACCGCGAATGGTGCCACACATCTGAGCCCTTCGGAAACAGCAACCCGGAGTTTTGAACCCCTCACCCATCTTATGAGCATGCGGGTGAACTATGAAACCCGGGAAATGACGCCGGGACTAAAATTAAATTATAACGAGAATTCTGTTCTATTCGACTATTACAGCATTTGCCTCACAAATCCGGATATCGTAAGATATAAAGTGAAACTTGAAGGAGCAGACATAGACTGGCAGCCAGTAACTGATCAGACGAGGGCAATTTATTCGGCATTACCTCCCGGGAAATATACATTCAATGTAATAGCGAGTAATAGTCAGGGAATCTGGAACAATAAACCAGTTTCATTTCATTTTGTAATTAAACCACCATTTTATCTTACATGGTGGTTTATACTTTTCGCGATGCTGGTAATTGTAGTAATTGTTGTAATGTACATTAAAATCAGGGAACAAAACCTGATAAAAGAGAAGATAATTCTCGAGGAGAAGGTTAAAGAGAGAACAGCAGAGGTGGTTCAGAAAAGCATGGAGATCGAAGAGAAAAACAAAGATATAACTGCAAGTATAAGATATGCAGAGCGTATACAGAGGGCAATGCTTCCAAGGGAGGATACATTCAAAGAAACTTTTGTTTTGTTTATGCCTAAAGATATTGTGAGTGGTGACTTTTACTGGATGTTTGATAATGGTGACCGGCAGTTCATAGCAGTGGTTGACTGTACCGGTCATGGAGTTCCGGGAGCCTTTATGTCAATTATAGGGCATAATTCTCTGAATAAAGTTGTAAGGGAATATGGCTTAACACGGCCTTCTGCAATTGTCGATCAGCTCAACAATGAGGTATTGAAGGCACTTAAGCAACATCACCAAAAAGCAATAAATGACGGTATGGATCTTGCCCTTATAGCTTTTAATAAAAAGAACTTCACCCTCGAATTTGCGGGAGCATATAACCCGCTTTATGTTGTCAGAAAAGGAGAGATAATTGTATATAAAGGTGACAGATTTCCGATAGGAATGACAACTATGGATGAGAAGAAGAACTTTACTAATCAACTTGTCGATATACAGCCGGGAGACATGGTATACATGTGCACTGACGGTTATGCTGATCAGTTTGGATCTGCTGCTGTCAAAAAATATAAATCCGGGAATGTTAAAAAACTTCTTTCGCACTTATGGCATCTTCCTGTGCCAGAGCAGAAGGAGAGACTTGAAAAAGAGATAATGGAGTGGAAAGGCAATCTTGGACAGGTAGATGATATTCTGATTATTGGCACAAAAATTCCTGAAGTTTAGATCCTTGCAATACTGCGGGGATCCTGGCGCCAACCCTCTTTCTTCCCCAGAAGAACCATTACTTCTTCGACTGAATCAGCGATTTCCCAAATTCCTTTATGTTCAAATCTGAGAAAATGGCCCGAAACCATCTGTTCAAGAAAATCAACAAATGATTTATAGAAGTTCAGTGTGTTAAGGATTATTATAGGGCCTTTATAAAGACCGAGCTGCTTCAGAGTCATGGCCTCTGTTAATTCTTCAAGCGTACCTACTCCTCCGGGTAATGCAACTATAGCATCTGCCATTGTGAACATGCGTTTTTTCCTTTCTCCCATATCGGAGGTAATTATCATTTCACTCACAGCAGAGTGATCCCATCCTTCATCTTTCATAAAAGATGGAATAACACCGGTAATCCTTCCTCCGTTTGCCAGAACTGCATCTGCGAGCGTGCCCATCAGGCCTATGCCACCGCCTCCATAAACAACATCCATTTTAGCTTGTGCAAGCTGTTTCCCAAGACTTTCTGCGGCTGCTGCATATTGGTTATCAATACGGCTGCTTGATGAGGCAAATACACAAATTGTCATAAGGGATTATTAAAAAGGCCGTTACAGATTACCTGAACGGCCAGATTCAGTAACATTATTTTTTAGAGAAGAGCATTTAGTTTTACAACAAAGTTATTCTTCGGAACTGCTCCGACCTGTTTGTCAGCTATTTTCCCATCCTTGAAGAAAAGTATGGTAGGTATGTTTCTTATGTTATACTTTGCAGCAACTTCAGGGCTACTGTCCACATCGCATTTTACAACAAGTGCTTTTCCTTCAAATTCGTGTGAAATCTCTTCCATGATAGGAGCAACCATCCTGCAGGGACCGCACCATTCAGCCCAGAAATCCACAACAACAGGTTTGTCTGATTTGACGACCAGTTCATCGAAATTCCCATCATTTACTTCTATTGCCATAATATTTTATATTTTAAAATAATTGTAAATATCCTCCGCGAAGATAACTAATTAACTTTGAATTCTATTCCCGGATGGTCTTCAAGATACGAGAGTAACTCGTTGTTCAGCCTCACCCGGAAAGTCCTTGAAAACATCGGTAATGAAATTTTATCATCTGGATCAAGGAACAGAAATCTTAGTTCAGTTTCCCCTTTGTGTTCATTTATTAGTTTTTTCAGATTATTAATCATCTCGTTATCGATATTTTCAGGGTCGATTTTCAGCGTGACGGATTTTACTAATTCGTCCTTTACACTTGATAACAGATTTATTGTTTTAATCCTGAATTCAATTTCTTCCTCTTTGTACCTTCTTTTCTGCACTCTTCCTTTTACCAGAAGATA
This sequence comes from Bacteroidales bacterium, assembly GCA_017882345.1. Lineage (GTDB taxonomy): Bacteria > Bacteroidota > Bacteroidia > Bacteroidales > VadinHA17 > LD21. The sequence goes on along the minus strand of JADGPT010000038.1, from coordinate 13,661 downwards.
ATAACCAACAATAAAGAACTTACTATTTTCAATATAGTCTTTGTCAAATAGCATGAACCGGAAGGAATCAGAATAATCCTGTAAGGTAAAGGAACCATAAGGCTTGCCGTTTTTCCCGATACCTGTTTTTATATCTGTCACCATTCCTGCGACTGTAACATCTCGATCGAGATATTCGCGAAGGTTCTGCAGATCTGCAAGTGTTGCTGTTGTAAAAGTATTTATCTCCAACTTGAAATCATCGAGAGGATGAGATGACAGATAGATGCCAATTACCTCCTTTTCACGGTTAAGTTTTTCCAGTTTGGGCCAATCGGGGCAATGGGCTGCTTCTGGCGTTATCATGTCAAATCCGCCTGTTGCTCCGAAGAGGGACTGTTGATTTGAAGTCTTTATAGTCTTTGAGTTGTTACCGTATCTGATAAGACTTTCAATAAAGCTTGATCCTTTTGTGTCGAGAGAAAAATACTGTGCCCTGGTAATTGTTAAGAAACAGTCGAATGAGCCTGCGACTGCCATAGCTTCAAGATTTTTCTTGTTAAGAGAGTTGAGATTTGCTCTTTCAACAAGATCATAGATATTTTTATAAAGGCCATTCTTCTCCCTCTCTTCAATAAGTTGTAATACAGCACTTTCACCGACTCCTTTGATCGCCCCTAGTCCGAATCTTATGTTTCCGTCTTTGTTTACGGTGAATTTCAAATTGCTTTCATTCACATCGGGGCCGAGTACTTCCATACCCATCCTTCTGGTCTCATCCATAAAGGTTGTGATCTTTTTTATATCATTTATGTTCCGGCTGAGAACCGCGGCCATATATTCTGCAGGATAATTAGCTTTCAGATACCCTGTCTGGAAAGCTACCAGTGCATAACAGGTTGAGTGTGATTTGTTAAAAGCATACTGAGCAAAGGCTTCCCAATCGGACCATATCTTATTTACAACATCGACATCATAACCCTTCTTTGAACATCCCTCCTGAAACTTCAGCTTCATTTCATCCATTATGGAACGTTTCTTTTTTCCCATAGCTTTTCGCAGGGAATCGGCTTCGCCTTTGGTAAAACCTGCAAGCTCCTGCGATAGTAACATCACCTGTTCCTGATAAACTGTAATTCCATAGGTATCGTCAAGATATTTTTCCATTACAGGAATAGGGTAGTCAATTTTTTCCGTGCCATGCTTTCTGCGGATAAATTTTGGAATATATTCCATTGGTCCGGGACGGTAGAGAGCATTCATGGCAATTAAATCTTCAAGACGGTTTGGTTCCAGGTCTCTCAGGTATCTTTTCATCCCGGTTGATTCAAACTGGAATATTCCGGTTGTCTCACCGTTACTGAAGAGCTCAAAAGTTTTTTTGTCATCAAGAGGTAAATCATCAATATTAATCTCTATACCTTTTGACTTTTTTATATTGTCTATAGCATCTTTAATAATTGAGAGTGTCTTTAAACCAAGAAAATCCATCTTAAGAAGACCGACTGATTCAACATGGCTTCCATCGTATTGCGTAGCGTAGAGATCGGTATCTTTTGCTGTGCAGAGCGGAATGTAATTATCAAGAGAGTCTTTCCCTATTATTATACCACAGGCATGAACCCCTGTTTGTCTGACTGAACCTTCAAGTACCTCTGCATATTTCAGTGTCAGCGCTATCAGTTTATTAGAAGATTCTCTTTCACGGGCAAGTTCGGGCACTTCCGCATATGCTGCTTTAAGTGTTATTCCGGGTCTTTCCGGGATGAGCTTGGCAAGCCTGTCTGCATCCTGTAATGGTAATTTTTGTACCCGCGCAACGTCACGTATGGCCATCTTTGCGGCCATTGACCCGAAAGTGATTATGTGTGCAACCTTATCGTGCCCATATTTATTAACCACATATTTAAGTACTGCTTCTCTTCCGTCTTCATCAAAATCAATATCAATATCAGGCATCGAAATACGGTCGAGATTCAGAAAACGTTCGAAAAGCAGTCCATATTTTATAGGATCAATATCTGTTATCCTTAGACAATATGCAACAGCGGATCCGGCGGCTGATCCTCTTCCCGGACCAACGGAAACCCCCATTTCACGGGCAGCACGCAGAAAATCCTGTACAATAAGAAAGTACCCCGGGAATCCCATTTTAGCGACCATTTCCAATTCAAAATCAAGCCGGTCAGTTTGTTCCTTTGTTAATGTTCCCCATCTGTTATCAGCTCCTTTGTAAGTAAGGAACCTCAGATACTCGTCTTTATCGGTATAACCTTCCGGGAGGTCAAATTCCGGCATGATTGGATCGTGGTCGAGTTTGTACTTTTCAATTTTAGAAACCAGTCCGGCCACATTATCTATTGCTTCAGGAACATCGCTGAAGATGGCACGCATTTCCTCTTCACTCTTGATATATTCCTGTTTTGAATATCTTAACCTGTTCGGGTCGTCAATATCTTTGGCGGTATTAATACATATCAGCCTGTCGTGGGCGTCAGCATCTTCAGCATTAATAAAGTGGGCATCATTTGTCGCAATCATGCGAACATTATATTTAACTGAAAGCTTTTTAAATGCTTCGATAACTTTTTGTTGAAGGGGAAAAGCAGATCCGTCAGCGCTTGGGTCATAAGTCTCATGTCTCTGGATCTCAAGGTAAAAATCTTCACCAAAAATGTCAAGATAACTCTTGAGAGAGGCCTCAGCACCCGACATAGTACCATTGAGTATTTCATCCTGAACCTCACCGGCCAGACAGGCTGAAGAGGCTATAAGTCCTTCCTTGTATTTAATTAATAGTTCTTTGTCGATCCTGGGTTTATAATAAAAACCTTTGATCCAGGCAATTGAAACAAGTTTGATAAGATTCTTATATCCAACCAGATTTTTAGCAAGGAGAATAAGATGATCGCCGGAACGGTCCTCTTTTCCACTTACATCTTTTATTGATCTTTTTGCAACATATATCTCGCATCCGATTATTGGTTTTATTCCCTTTTTGGTTGCATAATTGTGGAATTCTTTAACACCAAACATGTTTCCATGATCGGTGATAGCAATAGCATCCATTCCCAGAGATTTAACCTTGTCCATCAGCAATGGGATACTGGAAGCACCATCGAGTATAGAGTATTGAGTATGAACGTGTAAATGTGCGAATCCTGCCATTTGTGGAACTTAAATATTCGGTTTATTCTGTTCACAAAAATAGGCAAAATAGAATTAAGATCAGGATGAGTTTGACAGACATTGGAAAAATTATTTAGATGTTTCAGTTTTAAATTAAATGAAGCTTCGCACCTGAGATGATTCAGAAATTCTGATGAGTACATTGAATACTTCAGAGATGAAGCGGTAAATGAAACAATCAGCACTTGTGGTCAATTTATTCCGGCCATTTTTTAGTCATAAATATTGTCTTTAAAAATAAATATTATATCTTTGCAGCCTCAATTTTTAAAACAGGTTAAATAATAAAGCGTAAGAATTAATGGCAGTTAAAATCAGATTAGCTAGAAAAGGCCGCAAGAAGCTGGCCTTCTACCACGTTGTGGTTGCAGATAGCAGATCGCCACGTGATGGCAGATATATTGAAAAGATCGGATCGTATAATCCGCTCACTAACCCCGCTACAATCGAACTCGATTTCGATAAAGCATTAGGTTGGCTGCAAAATGGCGCATTACCTACAGATACATGTAGAGCTATCCTGTCTTATAAAGGTGTCCTGATTAAAAAGCATCTTCTTGAAGGTGTTAAAAAAGGTGCTTTTGATGAAGCGGAAGCAACAAAGAGATTCGAAGAGTGGATTAAGCAGAATGAAGCAAAAATCGAAGCTAAAAAATCGAATCTTGAAAAATCTCAGGATGAGGAATCAGGAAAAAGGTTATCGGGTGAAAAGCGCGTTAACGAAGCAAGAGTAGCAAAACTTGCTAAGAGGAATGCAGATCTTGCAGCAAAAGCAGCCGCAGGCGACAAAGCTTTAGTCGATGCCATTGCCAAAGAGGCAGCTCCTGAAGTATTACCTGAAGAAGAGGCAATCCAGGCACCTGCTCCGGAAGAGACTGCATCAGAGCCGGTTCCAGATGATAAGCCTCAGGAGTAGTTGAGTGGTCAGGAGGATCACCGATCCAATGGCTTACAAAAACAACATATTACTGGGACGAATCACAAAAGTCAGTGGCTATGAGGGAGCCGTTGCAGTTAAGTTAGAGAAAACCTTTGTTGAAAATATTCCCCAAATGGAATCGGTCTTCCTGGAAATTGAAGGAAGGCCTGTTCCATTTTTTATTTCAGGATTGGAATATTCCGGAGCCGATATTCTGAAGCTCTCGTTTGAAGGATACAATTCTGTAGAAAAAATAAGTGAATTCACAGGGTGCAGCATCTTCCTGACGAATGAAACCACTGTAGGAAAGAATATAAAAACAGATAATCAGATTCTGATTGGTTATAAGGTATTTATTAAGGAAGACAGACTCCTTGGACCAATTTCCGATGTTATATCAAATAATGGACAATGGCTCCTTAATGTAATATCATTAAATAAGAAAAATATACTTATACCTTTTCATGAAGATTTTATTATCAGTATCGACAAAAAGAAGAAGATTGTGGTAATGGATATTCCTGAAGGACTTCTGGAAATTAACTGAAAAAATAATTTCTGTTGATGCAGCATTTCAGGAAGCGGGAATGTGACCTATGAGGGTAACCCGAGGGTTGACGCTCATGTTTCAGGCTCAGGGAAGGTAAGATCGAGATAATTTATTTCCTGATAATCTTAAATGTACCATCAGAATTCACTTTGATGACCGGGGATACTAAACTTTTGCTCCGGTCACTCTGACGGTGCTTTACTACAAAATCAACTTTATCGATCAGAGTTTTTTCGACTTCACTGAAATTCCCGGGAGAGGAACTACCACTTAAATTTGCTGAAGTAGAGACAATGGGTTTACGAAAACGGTTTATTAATTCTCTGCAGAATTCATCATGACATATTCTTATTGCTACTGAACCATCTTCACGGCAGACACCTTTTGCAAGATTTTTACCTTTCGGGTAAATAATTGTAAGGGGAGTATCGGAAACATCGGCCAGCTCATATACTATTTCAGGAATTTCTGTTACATACCGCTCAATCATAGATAAGCCGTCAACAAGAATAATGAGGCTTTTACTTTCACCTCTTGATTTTATCTTAAATATTTTGTTAACTGCGGCTTCATTTGCCGGGTCACAGCCAAGCCCCCAGATAGTATCTGTTGGATAGAGTAAGATGCCACCTTGTCTAAGGGTATTCAATGACTCTTTTATATCTTCTTCAAAAGTCATTTAAACGAAGCTATTTGACAACTCCATTATTGTTCAGAAGCCGCAGCTTCTTGTATTTATGGAAACTGGATTTTGCGTAAATTGAACAGATAAGATATCCGTCCCGGCCATCAAGGAAGCCCATCTTTAATATATATGATCTGAAAAATCCCCAGAAATAATGAATATATGGTGTCAGCAGGCCAGATTTTCTTCCTGCTTTATGAAATTCTTCAGCTCCGATAAGGGCATAAGTATTCATTTTATCGATATGATCCTGAAGCGATACAAAGGGCCAATGGAGCAGGTCGCCTTCTAACCTGCCTATTCTAGATCCGTTCGACATTAAGAATTTTTCATGCAGGTTGAGTTCCCCCCATTTACCATGATCAGCATAGAAAAGCCTAAGCTGCCTGTCGGGGTACCATTCAGAATGACTTATCCATTTCCCGCAATAATTACTTCGTCTGTTAAAGAGATAACCGTCATAATCCCATTTATCTTTAATGGCAATTATCGATTCCCTCAATCTGTCGCTTAGGGCTTCATCAGCATCGAGCGACAGTATATTCTTGTATGTTGCCAGCTTAAGGGCATAATTCTTCTGATCCCGGAATCCTTCAAATGCATGTTTTACAAACCTGACATTAAATTTCTTACATATCTTTTCAGTAGAATCCGTGGAGAATGAATCAACAACTACTATTTCATCAGCAATCCCATCTAATGATGAGAGACATTTTCCTATAAACAGCTCTTCATTATATGTTATTATTACAGCAGATATTTTAGGCATACAATGGTGTTTGTTAGGATTGCGCTCAAAATTAGCACAAAATCAATTATTATTAATTTTAAAGGTAATGTATTTTTCTTATCTGGTTAAATAATTTTAGTTTTGAGAGAGTCTATTTTATACCTCGAGTTCAATTATCATGCCGGAATATCGTACTCCCTCAATGCCTCATTAAGAGATGTTTTCTTATCTGTAGACTCTTTCCTTGTGCCGATAATAAGCGCACATGGCACACTGAAATCACCGGCAGGGAATTTCTTCAGATAAGATCCTGGTATAACCACAGATCGTGGTGGAACATAACCTTTATATTCAGTTTTAATTTCAGAAGTAACATCAATTATTTTTGTACTGTTTGTAATTACAACATTTGCACCCAGTACTGCTTCTCTGCATATGTGGGCACCTTCAACGACTATACATCTTGATCCGATAAAACAGTTATCCTCTATAATCACGGGAGCTGCCTGTATTGGTTCAAGCACTCCTCCGATACCTACTCCTCCGCTGAGGTGGACATTCTTGCCAACCTGTGCACAAGACCCGACCGTAGCCCAGGTATCAACCATCGTACCTTCTTCAACATGTGCTCCTATATTTACATATGATGGCATCATAATAACGCCAGGGGCCAGAAAGGATCCATACCTTGCTATCGCGTGCGGAACAACTCTTATCCCCAATGACTTATAGTTTTTTTTCAAAGGGATTTTATCATGAAATTCGAAAGGTCCTATTTCAATAGTTTCCATCTTTCTGATTGGGAAATAGAGAATTATAGCTTTTTTTATCCAGTGGTTTACTATCCAGCCGTTCTCCCCGGGTTCCGCAACCCTGATCAGCCCCTTATCAAGTAAATCAATTGTTTTGTTTATTTCTTTCTGTACTTCCGGGTCATTGAGTAATAATCTGTCATCCCATGCCTTTTCTATAAGGCTCTTATTAATAGAATCCATAAAATTGATTTTTACAAAAATAGTAAATGTATCGTGCAGAAATACTATAAAACTGCCAGCTATTTTAAAATATTGTTTAATATATTCACATCAGTATCATTGAAAAACTCAGAATAATCTGATAAAGTATGTATAATTAGAAAAATCTTTATCCATTTTGTCAGCAGCTGACTGCAAATCCAGATACTTTAACCCAACAACTTTAATGTATTTTATTTGTTTGATTAATAGATTAATTTTGCCAATCGTCATATTTTTATTTTTAATGACTTTTGTTTACAATTTAATAATCTAAAAATTCTATGCCTCCAGCGATCCAGATCTTAAAAACTTATCCTGTAACAGGAATGTCGTGTGCCTCATGTGCTGCCAGAACCGAGGCATTCGTAAAATCATTGCCCGGAATTAAGAGTGCATCAGTAAATTTTGCCGACACTTCTATCCTGGTGGAGTTCCTGCCTGAAGAAATCTCTCCACCGGAAATAAAGAAGGCAGTACAATCAATAGGGTACGATATAATAATTGAAGAAGAAAATAGTCAGGAATTGAAAGAGGAGGCGCAGCAGAGTTATTTTAAAAAAATCAGGATTAACACAATCGGAGCCGCTGTTTTAAGCTTACCCCTGGTAATAGTTGCCATGGTCTTCATGGACATTCCTTATGCCAATTATATTATGATGGCTCTTGCAACGCCTGTTGTTATCTGGTTTGGCCGGCAGTTTCCAGCTGGCGCCTGGAAGCAGTTAAAGCATGGTTCTGCAAATATGGATAGCCTGGTTACTTTAAGTACAGCCATTTCATATCTCTACAGTTCAGCTGTAACTCTTTTTCCGGATTTGTTTCATAATGCAGGAATCCATAGTCATGTATATTTTGAGGCTTCGGCAGTTATAATAACTTTTATTCTTTTAGGCAAGCTCCTGGAAGAAAAGGCAAAATCGAATACATCTTCATCTCTTAAAAACCTGATCGGATTGCAGCCCAAAACGGTAATTCTCGTAATGAAGAACGGAGACCAAAAGGAGATTCCGGTGAGTAATGTTATAACCGGTGATATCTTACTGGTTAAACCCGGCAATAAAATACCTGTTGATGGAATAATTACTGCAGGAAGTTCATTTGTCGATGAAAGTATGATAAGCGGGGAGCCGATGGCTGTGGAAAAAACTATTCAGTCGAATGTCTTTGCAGGTACAATTAATCAGAAAGGAAGTTTTCATTTTCAGGCTGATAAGGTAGGAGGGGATACTGTCCTTGCTCAGATCATTAAAATGGTTAAGGAAGCTCAGGGAAGCAAGGCTCCTATTCAGCATCTGGTTGATAAGATTGCAGGAATATTTGTGCCGGTTGTAATATCAATTGCTCTGCTAAGCGGAGTTATATGGTTTATTTCCGGAGTTGACAATGCTCTTACTCACAGCCTCTTAGCAATAGTTACTGTTCTGATTATTGCATGCCCCTGTGCATTGGGTCTTGCAACACCTACTGCAATAATGGTTGGCATTGGTAAAGGTGCTGATAACGGAATTCTTATTAAAGATGCTGAAAGTCTTGAGCTTGCTCACAGAGTAAATGCTGTGGTGCTTGATAAAACTGGCACTATTACCGTGGGAAAACCGACAGTGGAGTATATTGAATGGAAAACGGATATTGAAGTTGTAAAACAGAGCAATATATTACTTGCTATACAGAAAAATAGTGAACACCCCCTGGCCGGACCTGTTGTGCAATTTCTGGAAAATTCAGGATCAGGAAGCGATATAGTTGTATCAAATGTTGAAAGCATAACAGGCAGAGGAATTAAAGCCATTGCCGGGCAGGAACTTTATTTTGTCGGAAACAGGAAACTGATGGAGGAGAATAAAATCAGCATTTCCAGGGAGATACTTGCCTTTGCTGAACGCTGGCAGAATGAGGCTAAGACTGTTTTCTTCTTTGCGAATTCTCATAATGTTCTTTCTGTGATAGCAGTTTCAGACAGGATAAAGGAGTCGTCTGTAGAAGCAATTAAGCAACTTCATCTTATGGGAATCGAAGTACATATGCTTACAGGTGATAATGAACAGACTGCCAGAGCAATTGCATCAGAGACAGGTATCGACAGTTTCAGATCGGAAGTACTTCCGCAAGCCAAATACGATTTCATACGGGAGTTGCAGAAACAAGGTAAAATTGTGGCAATGGTCGGAGATGGAATTAACGATTCGCAGGCGCTTGCACAAGCCGATGTCAGCATTGCGATGGGTAAAGGTTCTGATATAGCAATAGATGTTGCTAAAATGACTATTATATCATCTGACCTTATACGAATCCCTCAGGCAATTAAATTATCAAAATATACTGTTGCAACAATAAAACAGAATCTCTTCTGGGCATTTATTTATAATGTTATCGGAATTCCGGTAGCTGCAGGGATACTGTACCCGATATTCGGTTTTCTACTAAATCCAATGATAGCAGGGGCTGCTATGGCTCTGAGTTCAGTAAGCGTTGTAACAAACAGCTTAAGACTTAAATTCAAAATACTTTAAAATTCAAGAGCAGATCGCATGGATGGAATACTTGATTTCTTAAAGCAGCTGGTAAACCCGGAAAGTATAATCCATTACGGTGGGATATATCTGCTTCTGTTTGTTGTGTTTGCTGAAACAGGCCTTTTCGTTGGTTTTTTTCTCCCGGGTGATTCTCTCTTGTTTACAGCAGGATTGTTGTGTTCAACGGGCATCCTTGAATTACATCCAATTCTGCTTGTTGTATTAATAATTATTGCGGCTGTCGCAGGCAATATGGCCGGTTATGTATTTGGTAAAAAGATGGGGCCCATGTTATTCACGAGAAAATCAGGAATTTTATTCCGGCAGGAGCATCTTGTTTCTGCAAATGAGTTTTATAAAAAACATGGGAAAAAGACAATAATATTAAGCAGGTTTCTTCCGATTGTACGCACGTTTGCCCCAATTGTTGCCGGCATTGTAAAGTTAGATTACTATAAATTCTTTATATATAGTCTGGTTGGGGCATTTTTTTGGGTGAATGCATTGGTTTTAACCGGATATTTCATGGGAAAATATATTCCCGGAATAAAAGATTACCTGGGATACATAGTAATTTTTCTTATTGTGATCACATCTATTCCTTTCATATATAATTCCATTAAGAAAAAATTTGGGAAACCAATAAGCAAAAAAGGCTGAGATCCAGTTTGCCTGATGTTATTTGTGTGAAAATGAATGCCTTTCGAATTAACAATTCTCTTAAAGATAAAGTATCGAGTGTAATTTCTTCTTTAGATTCGTTTTAAATTACGAACTATTTTAAGAACCTAATTTTTTCGTTTGCAATAATAAAAAACTAATATAGTTTTGTATCGGAGAATTTTTTTTTAACTCTAAAGCTTTTAGTTTTAATTTAAAAACAGATAACATGATTAGTAGTATTTTTTGGATTGTGCCGATTTCAGCTCTCTTGGCACTTTTGTTCGCCTGGATCTTTTACAAAGGTATGATGATGCAGGAAGAAGGAACAACCAAGATGAAAGAGATTGCTGAGTATGTAAGAGAAGGTTCAATGGCATACCTGAAAAGCCAGTACACTGTTGTAGGCAAGATTTTTATTGTTCTTGTTGTATTATTATCAATACTGGCATATATGGGTGTTCAGAACCCGTTTGTTCCGGTAGCTTTCCTTACCGGAGGTATCTTCTCTGGTCTTTGCGGGTATCTCGGAATGAGAACTGCGACTTTTGCATCCAACCGTACTGCCTGGGCTACTTCAAAATCGCTCAACAAAGGATTACAGGTAGCTCTTCGTAGCGGAGCAGTCATGGGTCTTGTTGTTGTAGGATTCGCTCTTCTAGACATTGCAGCGTGGTTCATTTTCCTGACTAAAGTTGTATTTACTCCTGAACACATGACAACAGGATTAAATTTCCTGGGTCTTACATTTGTTCAGGCTGGTATTGATGAGCATCAGAAATTTGTTGAGATTACAGCAACTATGATCACTTTTGGAATGGGTGCTTCTACACAAGCTCTTTTTGCACGTGTTGGTGGCGGTATCTTTACAAAGGCTGCTGACGTAGGCGCTGACCTTGTTGGTAAGGTTGAAGCTGGAATTCCTGAAGATGATCCACGTAACCCGGCAACTATTGCTGATAATGTTGGTGATAACGTAGGTGACGTAGCCGGTATGGGCGCTGACCTTTATGAATCTTATGCAGGTTCAATACTTGCAACTGCTGCTCTTGGCGCTGCTCTTCCAATGATTGCAGGACAAAATGGTGATTATCAGATTAAGGCTATTATAGCTCCTATGCTGGTTTCAGCTATCGGAGTTTTATTGTCAATAGCCGGAATTTATATGGTGAGAACAAAAGAATCAGCTTCACCAAAAACCCTTCTCAGAGCGCTTCTGCTTGGAACAGGAGGAAGTTCAGCTCTTATACTCGTTGTGTTGGCAGTAATGGCTTATGCTGACTGGATTACCTGGGGCGTTTTCGGAGCTGCAGTATCAGGTCTCGTTGCCGGTGTAATTATCGGACAGGCAACAGAATATTATACTTCTGATGGTTATAAACCAACCCAGGGTATAGCAGAACAATCTCAGACAGGACCGGCAACGGTAATTATTGAAGGGATGGCTGTTGGTATGTTCTCAACATGGCTGCCTGTTTTAACAATTGTAGCTGGTATTATAGCTGCTTATTCATTTGCAGGTGGTTTCCATAACTTTGCAATGGGTGTTTATGGTATCGGTTTCGCATCTGTCGGTATGCTCTCCACACTTGGAGTAACTCTGGCAACTGATGCTTTTGGACCGATTGCAGATAATGCAGGTGGTAATGCTGAAATGGCTGGACTTCCAGAAGAAGTCAGAGAAAGAACTGATGCTCTCGACGGGCTTGGAAACACAACAGCTGCTACAGGTAAAGGCTTCGCTATTGGTTCAGCTGCTCTTACTGCACTGGCTCTTGTTGCTGCATATATGGAGGAAGTAAAACTCTGGCTTGGCAGACTTGCTGACAAAAGTATTGATGGTTATAAACAAATCGGTGATGTTTTGTTTTATAAGAGTCATGTTCCGGCAGTTGTTCAGGCAGGCCAAAGCGCAGTCGAAGTTTCCCATGCCGGAATCAAAGATTTTGTTAGTGCATATAACCTTTCACTCTTCAACCCGATATTACTTGCCGGGCTGTTTATCGGAGCAATGATGTGTTTTGTATTTGTTGCAATGGCTATGAAAGCTGTTGGAAGGAATGCAGGAGTAATGGTTGAGGAAGTAAGAAGGCAATTCCGTGAGATTCCTGGTATTATGGAAGGAACCGGGAAACCAGAATACGCAAAATGTGTTGAGATCGCAACCAGAGGTGCACAGAAAGAAATGGTTGTTCCAGCGCTTATGGCAATTATCGTGCCTGTAGTTGTGGGGATAGTTTTTGGCGTTCCCGGAGTTGTTGGGTTGTTAATGGGCGGTATGACTACAGGTTTTACTCTTGCCAGTATGCTCAACAATGCCGGTGGTGCATGGGATAATGCTAAAAAGTACATTGAAAGAGGAAATTATGGTGGTAAGAAAAGTGAATGCCACAAAGCAAGTATTGTTGGAGATACCGTAGGGGATCCGTTTAAAGACACATGCGGCCCGTCAATGAATATTCTGATTAAACTTATGTCAATGGTTGCAGTTGTTATGGCTGGAGTTACTGTTGCATGGAGTCTTTTTTAGTCAGTAGAATATACAGATAATATAAATGAGGCTGCCCTTTTGAGGCAGCCTTTCAAACAAACTAACAAACTATCTGAGTAACAATTCAATTGATATTGAAAAACAGGATGATATAGAAACAGGTCTTGCTTTAGAAATTAATATCAACCTGTGCGGTAAAACTGTTGGCACTTTGGTTGTTGGTATTGTACTATCGTATTTAGTCAAAACGAATAGGACACAGCATAACAACGTGGTTTATCTTGGAGTGGCTTCTGCGATCGCTGTTAGCCTAATCGGCGCTTACCTCTTTAATGTTTTAGCAGGAGGATTCGAAGGAAGAGCAGAACAAATTTTTGAAGGTACTTCAATGTTATTTGCAGTTATTATGCTGACATACATGATTTTATGGATGATGAATCAAAAGCACATAGCCACTGAGTTGCATCAGAAAGTTGATATGGAACTCAATGAGCAACACAAGGTCGGGCTCTTTTTAGTGGTATTCGCTTCTGTTCTGAGAGAAGGCATCGAAACTGTAATTTTCCTTGGCGCGACGACATTCGTATCAGCGGGACAAAACAATATCCTTGGTGCGCTCTTAGGCATTGCCACTGTAATTATAATAGCCTATTTCATTTTCATTGCCGGCAAGAAGATAAATATCAAGATATTTTTCAACGTTACCTCAGTGTTTCTGATATTGTTCGCGGCAGGCTTGGTGTCAAGCAGTATTCACGAATTTCAGGAAGCGGGAATACTGCCGGAAGCTATTGAACATGTTTGGAACATAAACCCTCAAGTCAACAGCGACGGCACTTTCCCCCTCATGCATCAGGAAGGTTCTATCGGGAGCATACTGAATAGCCTTGTCGGGTACGATGCGAGCCCATCCCTATTGCAGTTCATTG
>JADGPT010000176.1 GCA_017882345.1 Bacteroidales bacterium | reverse complement strand
TTGGAGTGGTCAAAGAAGGACGGATTTTGTAATGAAGAGGAGTATTTAATCAATTTGGATATTGACAGAGAAATTTAGTATAATTAGCTGAAAGCCATTTTGATTGCTATAAAGTGAAAATTAACTTGTTATTTCAAGTAACCGGCGTATCTGAACCTCATCGTCCATAACCAGAATTGTTTCGGGCAAATTTATTTATAAAATGTTTATCCCACTAATTCGACCTTTGGTATTTCAGTAGGTATTTTAATAGTGAATTTTGCACCTCCATTCTGTCTGTTTTCAACAGCTATTGTTCCCTTGTGAGCTTCAGTAAATCCTTTGGCAATCGAAAGTCCCAATCCTGTACCTCCTGCTTTTGATCCCTCCACCCTGTAGAACTTGTTAAAGATAAGAGAAATTTCCTTAACTGGAAAGCCCGGACCCCGGTCCATAACCTGAATAGTCAATATTCCATTGTCATAGAATGCTTTAACCCGGAGATTTGTCGATGTATAAGCATACTGTGTTGCATTGTAGATCAGATTATACAGAACCTGTTCCATTAATCCAAAGTCAAGCTTGACAAAAGGCATGTCATCAGGAATAACAACATGAATGTTAAATGGTTTAAGTTCATCCTGAAGGCTTTCAGTGACTTTATTTACGAGATCATGAATATCGCACCAATCCAAACGTAGTGTTATCCGTCCGCTTTCCAGTCGGGACATATTAAGAAGATTTTCAATAAGCCTGTTTAATCTTTTTGAAGCTTTGAATATTTCATTGAAAAGTTCTTTTGAAATTTCCTCGGTATGTTGTGTTGTGAGCAAAGAGTCTGAAGCACCCATTATAGTCGCTACAGGTATCCGCAACTCGTGCGAAATTGAGTTAAAAAGTGTTTTATAAAGTTTGTCAGATTCATTTAATAAAAAGGCTTGTTTAGCCATATTACGAAGGTATTCCCGTTCGAACTTACCTGATATCTGGGAGATGAATGCTTCCCAGAATTGCTCTTCGCCCTGCGTAAATACAATTTGCTGTTGAATAGCAATAACTCCCAAATTCATCTGATTTCCTTTCAGGGGATAAAAAGTATAATTTGATGATGGTAAGGTATCAGTATACTTTCCTGCCTTGGTTGAGTGCTGGAAGGTCCAGGAAGCAACGCTCATATCATTTTTTGAAATAGTGAAAGTTCCGTTCTTCTTATTTGTATATTCAAGCTCATCACTATCATTTTTAAGCAAAATCCGGCTATCAAGATTAAAATATTTTTTAATGTCGTTTTTTGCTATAGTAATGACCTCCTCTATACCTGTGGCTGTTGAGAGTTCCCTGGTAAGCTGGTACAGGGCATTTGTGCGTTCCTCTCTGATCCGGATCTTCATCTCCTGCCTCTTAATCCTTGATGTCAATACGCCGCTAAGCAATGCAATTATAAAAAACATTATAAGCATGAGCATATCTTCAGGTTTATCAACATGAAGAGTATAAGGAGGCGGAATAAAAAAGAAATCCCAGATGAGAGCACTCAATGTAGCTGATAATAAAATTGGTCCGGTACCAAAGAAGAATGCGAGAGTTGAAACAACAAATAATAAGGCAAATGAAACAACCTGATAACCAATAAATTCTTTAATAAAAAAGCAGATGATTGAAGTCAGGATTATTATTAGTGAAGCTGTAAAATATTGCCGGATGTTTGAAGTGAATGACGGTAAAGAGACTTTTTCCCTAAATTTGTCTTTTGACTGAATATCGGATCCTAAAATATAAACGTCAATATTTCCGCTATACCTGATCAGCCTGTTCACAAAGTTCCCAAGACGCAACAGGGTCAATAGATTACGAACGCGTGGTTTGCCAATTATTATATGGGTAATATTTTCTTTTTGTGCAAAATCCACGATTGCCCTTACCATATCATTATTGGTAATAAAACGGAATTTAATACCAAGTTGTCGGGCAAGACTGATATTTTTGTTAAGTTGTTCGCTTTCTTTTGCATCGGCTTTATGAGAGGTTTCTACATAGATTGCCTGCAGGTCCGCACCCATAGTATAAGACAGGTTTTTAGCCCATCGGAGTAATTTAGCAGATTGCTGGGTATGACTTACTGCCACCAGAAGATGCAATCCGGATTTCCACGGACCTTTGATACGCTTACGTTGCATATATTCGTGCAGCTGTTTGTCGACACGGTCAGCTACTATACGCAATGCCATTTCCCGAAGTGCCGTAATATTCCCTTTTCTGAAAAAACTCTCGACTGCTTCCTTTGATCTTTCAGGAGCATATACTTTTCCTTCTGCAAGCCTTTGAAGAAGTTCATCAGGCGTCAGATCAATGACCTCAATTTCATCCGCGTTTTCAAAAATTTCATCCGGTAAAGTTTCCCTGACTATAATACCCGTAATCTGCGCAACAGTATCGGACCGGCTTTCGAGATGTTGTACGTTGACCGTAGTATAGACATTTATCCCATTATCAAGGATCTCCAAAACATCCTGGTACCTTTTTGCATGCCTGCTTCCAGGGGCATTTGTATGTGCAAGTTCATCAACCAGTACGAGTAAGGGTTTCCTGGCAATTATTGCATCCAGATCCATCTCGGTGACACTGGTTGTCTTGTACTGATATACTTTTCTTGGTATCACTTCAAAGCCATTAACCAGGTCGGCTGTTTCCTTGCGGTTGTGTGTTTCAACATAGCCAATGACAATATCACAACCTTTAGACTTCTCTGCCTGTGCTGTCTGAAGCATAGTATATGTCTTGCCAACTCCGGCGCACATTCCAAAGAAAATTTTCAGTTTGCCCCGTTTACTTTTTTCTTCTTCCAATTTGAGAGAAGCCAGAAGTTCATCGGGATCAGGACGATTGTCATTAATGTCCATCTGAGCTTACTTTTTTTCGAATTTTGAAATTAATGCTGCTGCCTGTTCTTCCGTGGTTTTTAAACGGAATAACATTTTTTTCAGTTCTTCAATATCGTTGGGGTTTATTCCTTTCAAGTTTTCGTCCTGCAAAGTTACTGACATTTTTTTCTTGTTTTTCTTCAAATTGTCTGCCATTTCGTTAACAACCACCGAAATTTCATAGAATTCATCATTCCCGTCGAAATACAGCCGTTGATTAAAATCGCTTGAAACAATTTCCTTAAGTCCATGGTACAGTTGAAAAAAACGCCTGTTAAAATAAGAAGCAAAACTAAAAGTAAAGCTCATTCCAATTAAAAAACATAAGGTTGCAAGAATTGTCATCTTTGTCAGTGCGTTTTGGGATGAAGCCTTTGCATCATCAGTTTTAACTTCAAGGGCTTTCCCGTTCATCTGCGACAGAATTAATAATTGCTTATAAAGATCTCCGGATTTATTTTGAAGGTAAAGCAAATCTGTAGATGATTTCGGAAACTTAATGAAAGTTTGCAGAGAATCTCTGTATTCAATGTAATCTGTCTCGATACCCGATACAAGTTTATCTTCCCCGGGCTCTGTAAAGTTGTTCTTTTCAGATAGAAGTGACTGATTTATCTGTTTAAGTTCTTTTGCAATTTTCAAACTATCTGGAATCCTTTTTGTTAAAAAGCTGGTTGTAATTTCCTGATTGATGTTCATTAAACCTTCCGACATCTCACGGGCATAAACAACAGATAAGTAGTTTTCCTTCAGAATTGCACTTGTCTTGGTTGAGAGTTTATTAAGGTAATAGCCTGAAAAAACTGCTAATACAGATATGATAATAAATAAAAAAATCATACCAAGGGTAAATCGAGTGCGGATTGAATGTTTCATAACATTTATGTTACTGGTTGAAGGTTCCTGGTTACTGGTTACTGGTTATGGTTACTGGTTATAGATTTTTTTACTGGATTTTATTGAGTTCTAAATTTAACATTAATACGTTAATGCGCGGTTCACCTAAGAAGAAAAACTGTGGATTTTCTGTTAAATCTTTTATTTTTTTCCTAAGTTTTTCTTTTTGAGCGTTATCGAAGTGCCTGGCTGAAGAGATTCGTTCTACCTGCATCACAGCTGCCTCAGGTGAGATATGTGGATCGAGGCCACTACCCGATGCAAATGCCATTTCCGTTGGAGTTAATAAGGGATCTTGCAACGAATTCATTTTCGCAAAAAATACTCTCCTGGCACTAACCAGCTTTTTCAGCGTATCGCTTGTAGGTCCATAGTTTGAAGCTCCGGAAGGAATAGGATTATAACCAATGGCAGAAGGTCTCGACCAGAAATAGATAGTGCTGTCGAATTTTTGGCCAATTAGCTCAGAGCCTATGATTTTACCGTCCTTAATTATCAGACTGCCATTGGCTTTCGAGGGAAAACCCAACTGCGCCAGGCCGGTCATTAAAAGCGGATAGACGATACCTGTAAGTATAGTCATTACAAGCAAAAATTTTAAGGCTATTATAATTTGTGTTTTCATAATGAATTTAATTTTTGTTTTAATTGTTGCACTTCTTATATCATATGTATAGAAACAAGTAACATATCGATCAGCTTGATTCCTATAAATGGGACAATAATTCCTCCAATTCCGTAGATAACAATATTCAAAGCCAGCACCCGGTTGGCCGAGATGGGTCTGTATTTCACACCTCTCAGTGCGAGCGGAATAAGAGCCACAATAATAAGTGCATTAAATATTACAGCGCTTAAAATAGCGCTTTCAGGTGAATGAAGCTTCATAATATTGAGTACTCCCAAAGGTGATACTCCTGAAGCTGTAACATAAAGAGATGTTGCGATAGCGGGTATTATGGCGAAATATTTGGCTACATCATTGGCAATGCTGAAGGTAGTCAATGCTCCACGTGTCATAAGTAACTGCTTGCCGGTTTCAACCACCTCTATAAGTTTTGTCGGGTTACTGTCGAGATCAACCATATTCCCTGCTTCCCGGGCTGCCTGGGTACCGGTATTCATTGCCAGACCCACATCGGCCTGGGCGAGTGCCGGCGCATCATTGGTGCCATCTCCTATCATTCCAACCAGATGACCATTTGCCTGCTCTTCTCTTATGCGATGAAGCTTATCCTCTGGTTTAGCTTCTGCAAGAAAATCATCAACACCGGCTTCAGCAGCAATGGCAGCTGCAGTCTGCGGATTATCGCCTGTGATCATAATTGTGCGGATGCCCATCATCCGGAGCTGTGCAAAACGTTGCTTGATACCTCCCTTCACTATATCTTTAAGGTGGATAACACCCAGTACCTGGTTATTTTCTGCAACGACCATTGGTGTGGCTCCCTGCCGTGAGAGTTCAGATACAGTCTCTTCTACATTTTCAGGAAAAAATCCATTATTGTTTTCAATAAATTTTCTGATAGCGTTGGAAGAGCCTTTCCTTATCCTCCGTAATTGACCATCAGGATTCTTTAAATCGATACCACTCATACTTGTTTGTGCAGTAAAGGGGATAAATTCTGTATCCAAAGATTGCATTTCTCTGGCTCTGATATTAAACTGTTCTTTTGCTAATACAACAACAGAACGGCCTTCCGGTGTCTCATCAGCCAGAGATGCTAATTGTGCTGCATCCGCCAGTTGTTCTTTCGTGAAACCTTCGGCTGGAATAAACTCGGTAGCCATGCGGTTCCCTAAGGTAATCGTACCAGTTTTATCAAGAAGCAAAACATCTGTATCACCGGCTGCTTCAATTGCTTTACCGCTGGTAGCAATAACATTTTTACGCAACAGTCTGTCCATTCCACTTATGCCAATAGCGCTCAGCAAACCTCCAATCGTTGTTGGAATAAGACAGACAAGAAGAGAAATCAGTACTGGCAGGGTCAGGTTGTGATTTGCGGGCAAACCTGAAGCTTTCAAACTGTAACCAAAATATGCAGGCAAAGAAACAACTACTAACAGGAAAATAATGGTAAGACCTGATAATAGTATTATCAGTGCAATTTCATTCGGTGTTTTCTGACGTTTTGCCCCCTCAACTAAAGCAATTATGCGGTCCAGAAATGTAAA
>JADGPT010000037.1 GCA_017882345.1 Bacteroidales bacterium | reverse complement strand
CACGAAATCTGCATGACCGGGTCGTGGAATATTTTTAAATTCATCATAATCGGAAGAAATCTTATCACTGTTTCGTGTGACAATTGCAACCGGAGCTCCGGTTGTTGCCCCATCAAAGACACCACTTAGTATTTCAGGCAGATCTGGTTCCTGACGTTTAGTTGTTCCCGGGCTCCCGCTTTGTCGTCTCCTGAGATCCGTCATAAAATCTTCCGCTTTAACGGCCATGCCCGGAGGACATCCGTCTATTATCACACCTATCGCGGGACCATGTGATTCACCAAAGAGAGTAACTCTGAAAACAACTCCAAACGAATTCATAATTCTATTTTTTATCTCTGAATCTTTTATAAAAACTTAGTACTTCACCAACAGGAATTTTTTCTACGTTTGCTTTTCCAATTCCATGTGTAAAAACAAAATGTATATCTGTACCTGTCTTCTTTTTATCATGGAGAACAATCTTCTCCAACTGATCATCTGTCAAATCATGTTCATCAAGCAGCACAAATCTTTTTAGCAGACTGATTATCCTCTCTTTTTCTTCAGGACTTATATATCCTTTTTCAAAAGAAAAGGCTGTTGCTAATTCCATTCCTGAAGCAACAGCAAAACCATGTTTCAAGGCTTTCTGCAATTCAACAGCATGCCCGAAAGTATGTCCAAAATTAAGAATCCGCCTCAATCCTGTTTCATTTTCATCTTCCGACACCACCAAACCTTTAAATCTCACTGATTTAGCTACAAGGTGAGTCAGAAGGTCAGAGTTCCTCGACATTATATTATCATAACTTCTTTCAATCAGCTCAAATAATTCTTTATCACCAATGACAGCCGTTTTAATCAGTTCAGCAAGTCCTGATAAATACTCCTGTTCAGGAAGGGTTTCCAACATTGAAGGATCACAGATAACGAATTCAGGCTGCCTGATTGTACCGAGCATATTCTTTGTACCTCCCAGGTTAACTCCGTTTTTTCCACCTGTACTGGCATCCACCTGCGACAATAATGTTGTAGAAACATATCCACAACGTATGCCCCTCATATATACTGAAGCAAGAAAACCCGCAACATCGCAAACCACACCTCCGCCTACCGCAAGAACAAAACCTGCGCGATCTATTCCTGCTTCAAGAAGCTGATCAGCAAGATGTTCAATGACTTCCAGCTTTTTGCTTCCTTCTCCCGGTGATAAGGAAAAAACGGGAACTCCCGGAAATTTGTCGCCATATAACCGTCTTACATTATGATCAGTAATAATTACAACACCTTTATCAGGTAGTAATCCGGATACTGATTCCCATTTTCCACCAACCAGTATTTCGGATTTGAAACCAGTCGTATTGATTGTTATTTTTTCCAATAGAGCAACTTATTGATTGTTAAAGTTAAAAATTCTGACCTAATTCAAAACTTATTTTTATAAAATTGGGATTTATGAGTCACTTCTCACTTAATTCAAGCCATCTAAACTCCTTTTCATCCAATATCTTCATTAATTCACCATGCCTTTGAGACTTAGATATTAATTCCTCATTATTAAGTTCTCCCCTGCTCATTTCAGATTCAATAAGTTTTTTTTCCGAATCGAGATTCTCAATTTCATTTGACAGAAGTTCTAATTCCCTCTTTTCTTTAAATGTCAGGCCCTGTTTTCTCTCCTTTTTAACCGGAATTTCAGATGATTCCCCCGAATCTGAATTTTTTGATAGTTTAACAGTTGAAACCTGCTTTTCATTCTCTTTCTGCTTTTCTCTCAGTTGAGTATAATTCCCCGGAAAATCCTTAATAATACCATCACCCTTATACTCAAAAATATGATCAACGACCTTATCCATAAAATATCTGTCATGAGAGACAACTATTACACATCCTCTGAAGCCTGCGAGGTATTCCTCAAGAACATTAAGTGTGAGGATATCAAGATCATTTGTCGGTTCATCCAGTATCAGAAAATTTGGGTTCTTCATAAGTACTGTCAGCAGATAAAGACGTCTCTTCTCACCACCTGATAGTTTTCTGATTAAGGTATACTGTTTTTCAGGGGGGAACAGGAAATAGTTCATGAACTGGGTTATTGACAGCACATTACCATCACTTATCACAACTTTTTCTGCAATATTCTTCACTGCATCGATAACAGTCATATCGTTGTCAAATTCAATACCCTGTTGCCTGTAATAGCCAAAAACAATTGTCTCTCCGCGTTCAACTGTACCTTTATCAGGCTCAGTTAACCCGGTAATTATATTGAGCAAAGTTGTTTTTCCAGTTCCATTCCTGCCGATAAGTCCTGCTTTTTCAAACCTGTTAAAGAGGTAGGTAAAGTCATTAAGGATCAACTTGTCACCATACGATTTGCTCACATTTTTTATCTCAAGGATCTTACTCCCCATTCTTGAAATGTTTACATTTATGTTGATACTCTTTTCATCAGGTCTGTTCGCGGCTTTTTCCTTTAGATCATAAAATGATTCAATCCTTGATTTGGCCTTATGCCGTCTTGCTTTTGGCATCCGTCTCATCCATTCGAGTTCAGTCTTTAACAGGTTTTTTGCCTTTTCTGAATTCATCTTAGCCGAATACTCCCTGCTCTGCTTTTTTTCAAGGAAATATTCATAATTTCCCTCATACCTGTAGAGCTCGTTATCGGCTAGTTCCAGTATCACATTACAGACCCTGTCAAGAAAGTATCTGTCGTGCGTAACCATCAGAAGTGTCTTTTTAGACTTTATAAGATACTCCTCCAGCCATTCGATCATATCGAGATCAAGATGATTAGTGGGTTCATCAAGTATAAGAAGATCAGCATCTTCCACGAGTATTTTTGCTAACGCAACTCTTTTCTTCTGTCCTCCTGACAATGTGCTTATAACTGCATTCAGATCAGTAAGTTTAAGCTTGAAAAGAATCTGCTTAACAGCCACTTCATAATCCCATGCCTTATGATCATCCATTTTCTGGATCATAACCTGCAACATCCCTGGCGAACCGGTAAGAACG
This sequence comes from Bacteroidales bacterium, assembly GCA_017882345.1. GTDB lineage: Bacteria > Bacteroidota > Bacteroidia > Bacteroidales > VadinHA17 > LD21. The sequence continues at coordinate 18,372 of JADGPT010000037.1, read as the reverse complement.
CATTCTTCGTATTCCCGAATTACTGTTACCAGTTCACTGCCGGTACTGAAAAGTTCATCAATTATTTTGTTCGATTCATTCAGGACAGGAGATTGCTGAAGATATGCTATGCTCAAATCGCGCTTGATACTGAGTGAACCTTTATCCGGATTTTCCTTTCCAGCCAGGATATCAAGTAATGATGATTTGCCTGCTCCATTTACTGCAATAAGAGCAACCTTATCGTCCTTGTTTATATTAAAACTTATGTTATCGAAAAGCAGATTGTCTCCGATTCGTCTGGCAATACTCTCTGCCTGAAGGTAACTTATCATAAAAAATCAATATTGTGCAAAGATAAAAAGTGTTACCTTACCTGCACTATTAATTTCAGTCCTATGACTATCAATGAAAGATTTAGTCGTACAATAAAATATTTTCAGAAAGTCTACCCGGTAGCAGAAACCGAACTCGCTTACCGAAGTCCATTTGAATTGCTTGTGGCAGTCATCCTGTCAGCTCAATGTACTGATAAGAGAGTCAATATAATAACACCACCACTGCTGAAAAGATTCCCGGATGCTGAATCGATGGCCAAAGCTGAACCGGAAGATATATTTGAATATATAAAATCATGTACTTATCCAAATAACAAGGCAAAATATCTTTCAGGTATGTCGCGAATGCTGGTTTCTGATTTTGGAGGAACTGTGCCTTCTGAACCTGTGCTTTTGCAGCGTCTCCCCGGAGTCGGACGAAAGAGTGCTAACGTTGTTGCTTCAGTAATTTTCAGAAAACCGGTTATGGCAGTTGATACTCATGTTTTCAGAGTTTCTCACAGGATAGGTCTGGTTAAAAATGCAAAAACACCACTTAGTGTAGAGATACAGCTTACCCGACATATTCCTGTTGAACTGATTCATGAGTCACATCACTGGTTGATCCTGCATGGCAGATACACTTGCACAGCCAGAAATCCTAATTGCAGTAAATGTGGACTTACTGATTTCTGCGATTACTTTAAAAAATATAGAAGTAAGCAGAAATTAGTAGAAATAGATATAACAAGGCAGAAAATAGTAGTAATAAAAAGTTAAACAGCAGACGAAAATTAAGAACCGGATACGCGGATTGAATCAATATTTGTTATTTTTAAAATATAATTGAAAACACCTGTTTGATGGATTATAAAGAGAGTTATATCGAGTTGCTGGAAAAAAATAGAAGACTGGAGAAGGAATTTGACTTATTACATTCAAAAAACCAGGAAAAAACCGGGATCGTCAGAGAAACAATCTTCAAGATTTTTCACTCAGCCTCCTATTTAATGGCAATAAGCAGGTTAGATACAGGTCAGTATGTAGATGTTAATGACACATTTTGTAAAACACTGGGGTACTCGAGAGATGAGATTATTGGTCATACCTCTGATGATATACAATTTTTTGCAGATTTTGAAGAAAGCAATAAGTATATAAAACTCATTTCCAAACTTAAAAGCATCAAAGGCTATCCGGTAACCATTAAAACCAGAACAGGTGAAGAAAAGTCTTATCTTTTTTCGGCTGATACAGTACAACTCGAAAATGAGATCTACCTGCTTACAATATTCAGTGAGATCAAAACATTAAAAGACAGAAAGATAAAAGATACGAATGGCAGTTTACTTGAAGAAATCTTTGAAACTGTCAGTAGTTACCTGGCATTGTTCGGTGTTGATGATGATAACAGGTTTTATATAATTGATTTAAACAGAAAAGTAGAAGAAGTAGAATTTATCAGAAAAAATGAAGTAATTGGTAAATATATTGGGGAAACACCCCTGAATAACCGAGTAAAACTCATTGAACTTCTGAACCATCTTCGCTTAACCGGTGATGCGCATAAATTAGCAGCTTCTCCGGCTGGAGACGATTCTGAAGGGTATTATATGGGGTTTCTTCTTACCTCTGGAAATTTCGTAATAACATGGGAACCAGGAAGCTCCCAAAGAAACAAGGATGATCAGAATAAACAGGGAGTTGTCTTTGAGAAGTTTGCAGATATGCTTCCTGAGATGGTCTATGAGGTAGATCTTACGGGAAAAATCTTATATGCCAACAGGCTGGGACTCAATTTTTTAGGATACACAAAACAAGACCTGGAAACAGGTATTTATATAGCCGAAATATTTCCTGAAAGTTATCAGGAAATGATTGAAAATCTAAAGGCATTGACATCTCCCGGACAAATCTCCACCAATGAGTATTTTGCCAGAAAAAAAGATGGAATACTTATTCCGGTGGTTACTCATTCTTTTGCACTCTTTTTTAACGACAAGATTGCGGGATACAGAGGAGTTATAACCGATATCAGCAAACAAAAAGAATATGAGAATCAGATAATCAGGGAAAAAGCATTTCTTGAACATTTATATAATTCAACTCCTGTTGCTATAGCAATTACCAGCCCATCAGGAGTCGTATCGATGATCAACCGTGAGTTCACCGATCTTTTCAGATTTACATTAGAAGAGGCAGTGAATAAAAACATTAACGATCTTATTGTTCCTGATGATTTTAAAGAGGAAGCCATAAAAATCAATAACCTTGCATCTATTAACCAGAAAGAGGTAAGACAAACAATAAGAAAGGATAAATATGGCAAAAAGATCCATGTTACTCTTATTGCAACTGTAATTGTCATAAATAATGAAATAGTTGCGAAGCTTGGCATCTACAGAGATATTACAGTTGAAAGGAAAAATCAGCTTTTGCAGGAGATTCTTTTTAATATATCAACGGCTGCCCTGAAACAATATGATATCAAACAAATTTATCCGATTATTGTCCATGAATTAAGTAAAGTCTGGGATACAAACAACTTTTTCATTGCCCTTTACGATAAGACTACTGAAACTCTGTCACTGCCTTTTTTTGCAGACGAGAAGGATAATTTCTTTGAAATTCCAACCAAAAAAACAATAACGGGTTGGGTAATTAAGAACAACAAATCAGTTCTTCTTAAAGAAAAGGATCTGAAACAGCTCGATGAGTCAGGAGATATTGACCTCGTGGGAACACCATGTAAAGTATGGATGGGTGTCCCTCTTAAGGTGGAAAATGATATTATAGGTGTAATGTGTCTGCAGGATTATTATTCTGAGGATAAGTTTTCGCAGGATGATCTATCTATAATGGATTTTATTGCAAATCAGATTGCTATAGCGCTTCAGCGCAGAATGATGCTTGATAACATCATCATTGCCCGCCAGAAAGCTGAAGATGCAGCACAGTCCAAGCAATTGTTCATGTCAACCATGAGTCATGAGATCAGAACCCCGCTTAATGAAGTAATCGGGATTACAAATCTTCTTCTTCAGGGAAATCCGCGTGAAGACCAGATGGATTATATCAAAGCTCTGAAGTTTTCAGGAAATCACCTTCTCACCCTCGTAAATGATGTCCTCGATTACAATAAAATTGAATCGGGTAAAATAATTTTCGAACAGACACAATTTAATCTAAGTGACTTTCTGAACGAAATAATGAGAACATACTCATTCAGATCGAAAGCAAAGAATCTGAGTTTCGATATAAAGAAAGCAGGTGATCTGCCTACTGAAGTTATTGGTGATCCGATCAGACTGAATCAGATACTCTCCAATCTTCTCTCAAATGCATTTAAATTCACTATTCATGGAAGTATTCAGGTAATAGTAAAAGAATTAAACCGAACATCAAACCAGTCGAAAATGGAATTCACCGTTACCGATACAGGTATAGGTATTCCAAAAGATAAACACTCCTTCATCTTTGACAGCTTTACACAAGCTTCTCCAGATACAACCCGACTTTTCGGGGGTACCGGACTCGGATTGGCTATCTGTAAAAAACTGATCGAGATGCAGGGAGGTACGATTACAATCGAAAGTGAACCTCAAAAAGGTTCCACTTTCCGTTTTGTACTATCCTTTGGAATTCCGGATAAGGCAATTCAGTCTCTGGCTGTTGAGGTACCTGAGAGCTATTTCGGTCTCGAAGGAAAGAAGATTCTTGTAGCAGAAGATAATAAGATAAATTTCTTTGTTGCAAATAAATTTCTGATTGGCTGGGGAATATCAGTTACTCATGCAGAAAACGGTCAGATTGCTCTTGATATTCTTGCTAAGGAAGATTTTGATCTCATTCTGATGGATTTACAAATGCCTGTTATGGATGGCATCGAGGCAACACGCATTATCAGAAATTCAGATAATCCTCAGATTAAGAACATACCAATTGTTGCCCTTACAGCAGCGATTATGTCGGAGAGTCACGATAAGATTCAGGATCTGAAAATTAATGATTATGTCCTCAAGCCGTTTAAGCCTCATGATCTATTCGAGAGAATACTTAAACATATCAGGTAAAAAGACCCACAACCCCATCTAATTCTCTGCTATTTCGACCCCCCAACCCCCCTAAAGAGGGGCTAATCCTCGATTTTTAAGCATATTCTTCTTAATGTGAGCGAATTTACCCCCTTTTAGGGGGGTTGGGGGGTAAGATATACGAAGATTGAAATCTATTTATTTTATACAATTCCTGCTGATATAATCCGTAACTCGTTTATTTCCAAGACTAAATGATTTTCTGAAATCGTGACAGGCATCTTCCACCTTTCCTGAATTCAGCAAAGCTATACCTTTATTAAGCCATACCTCAGAATTGCCCGGCTTGAGATCCAGTGACATGCTGTAGTCATTAATAGCCATTTCCCATGACCTGGAAACAAAGTAGGAATTTGCCCGGTCCACGTAACATTCAGGATCATTAGGATGAAGTTTCAGGTTATTTGAAAAGTACTCAAGCGCTTTAAGATTGTCACCTGATGTTGCCTCTGCTTTTCCGGCCAAACTCAATGCTACTCTGTTTTCAGGATAGAATTCAAGGTATTTCTTAATATCAGTCAGAGCTTTATCTGTTTCCCCGGTTTTTCTGTAACAATCTGATCTCAGAAGAAGTAATCCGGCATCTGCAACACCGGAAGCAAGCAGTTGAGAATAGGTTGTTGATGCACCAGCAGGATCAGATGCTCCCGTCTGTGCTTTTGCAAGAATACGTAAATACTTCTCATTCCCGGGATACAAGGTTGTAAGTCCGGAGATAACCTTTATTACCTGAGAATAATTTCCCGATGCAAAGCTGACCAATGCTTCGGCATAAAGTATATCATCATTGCTATCAATATTCTTTTTAAGTTCTGATAGGACATTTTTTGATTCATCGATCTTCCCGGCTGAGATATAATATTCTATTTCCGAAATACCTTTTTCAGTAATGCTGTACCATTCCTTCTTCCAGAACTGACGCCATTCCTGTCTATTATCAATAGTTCCAAATGCAGGGTCAAGCAAAATATCTTTTTCACTTTTCTTATCAGCCGAATTAAGATTTAGTTCCAGATGATAAAGTGCTGTGGCAGCATCGCCTTTTAAAGCATAAATTCTTGCCAGTCCATATTCACCTGAGAATGGAGTTATCTTATTTGCTTCATTATAATCACTTATCGCCCCTGAATAATCGCCACTCAGAATATTTGCTTCAGCTCTTTCAGTATATAACCGACTCTCTTTTGTACCATTTATTGCCTCGTTTAGCAGGTTTATTGCCTGTTCAGGTTTCCCTGCTTCGGCAAGCGCTCTGGCTTTAAGAATATAATCAACCGTTTGTTGCCCAAAAATTATTCCGGCACCTGATAAAAACAAAAACAGAGTAATAATCTTCTTCATTTTATAATTTCTTCAAAATCATTTCGTAGGCTGTTTATTTATTTTCGCATCTGATTCGGTAATGACATGAACAAAACCCGAAAGATGGAATATTTCCACTCCTGAAATGTGGTTTTCATAAACATCACATTGATAGAAATATACTCCGGGTGATACAATGTTACCCTTATAAGTGCCATCCCAGTTGATTCTGGGATCTTCAGTCTTGAATAAAAGCAATCCGTTCCTGTTAAATAATTTAAAATCAATTTTTGTAACCAATCCTGATGTTTTTGCCACCAGGTTATCATTAATATTATCTCCATTCGGAGTAAAAACATTTGGTATCTCATAAAAGTTGCAGGAATCAATACAAATTGTCGGGGATTTAACACTCTCATTTCCTTTTATATCAAATGCTGAAACCGCATAACATCCGGAAATAGTCTCCCCCGGAAAATGCTTATAAGTAAAAGTGTTCTTATCGTTGATAGTAATAAGCAGGGAAAGATTATCTTCTGACTTCATTCTGGAATAGATCTTGTAACCTGCAACATCTGCAAAACAAGCTGTGTCAGAAATTGCCCATGTTAGTGAATTGTACAAGCTATCGCACTTACTGGTGACCTTCAGCGCTGGAGGACAAGGTGGTTCATTATCAACAGGAGTAGTGCAGATGATCTCTGAAAGATTTATTAGATTCTTAGGCATATTGTTAGCAAGGTAACCACCTGTAGATCTGACAAAATAACAATATTCCTTACCATTTACCAGACCGTTATCGACATAAGTCAACTGATTCGTTGAACCAATTGAATCATAAGCACTGGTAGCATTGTTCAATCTGAAGAAATCATACCTTGTATTAATCCATGGCACATTACGACTAATAGTAAAACGAGCTTTCCTGTCACCGGGTGCTACAGAAAGAAAAACAGAGGATGCATACCCCGGGTCTCCGATGAGAAATCTGTTACCGGTGGCGTTATTGTACAAATCTATCCTGTAAATATAACCGGTCGTTGAAGTATTTATCAGAGTATCTATATAGACAGTGTCGTTCAGATTAACTGTTTGAATTGACTTAATCTGATTGAAGTTTGTCCCGCCAATTCCATCTGCCCTGTAAATCAGGTATTCATAAGGGCCAATTGCAGGGATAGTATCGAGTTTTTTTGGCTTTTCCCATGAAAGAAAAATCGATCCTTTTACAGCATCGGTATTTCTTACGCTCACATTTTTAATTATCGGAACTCCGGATACAAGAGTTGATGTGATCTCATTTGAAGCTTTGCTTTCGGTTCCATTTGGGTAAACAGCAACTATTCTGTAAGTATATTCCTTACCAAACTGCAGACTTTGTCCGTTATCATTATCCGAATAAGATGTAGTAGAACTGCCACCAATATACCCTACTTTTATAAAACCTGTGGATGAAGGAATACCCTCTGTGCATGAATCGGGTTTGAAAGTAGAGGCTCCATCTCTTCTGTAGATGTTAAATCCTGATATTACATTGGTAACATAGTGTGACCAGGTTAAACTGATTGATTTACCTACCGGAACTGCATTAATTACATGAGGAGCAGGTCCAAGCACCCTGATATTTATATTGTGGATGTCAGAAAGCCTGACATCGGGATTGGAGTCATCCGATTTAAAAATTACATTATAAGGTTGTTTTCTGACTGCCTCATGACATGGTTTCCATTTGAATCTTGAGGATGCAAATCCAGCTACAGAATCAACTTTTGTAAATGAGGCTTTGCATGGGTTAAGACCAAATACTCCTGACGTGGCATGGAGAGCCAAAAAATCTTTATCAGGATCCGTAGCGGTAAAAAGGAAATCAATACTATCACCTGCTTCTACACAATAATCTTTGAGAGGACCATTTTCAGGAGGTTTGTTGGTGGTATTAAAGACCTCGATCTGCATATCCCGTTCCAACAATCCGATAATTTTCCCGTTTCGCCATTCCTCAATATTCATTGCCACATTAAATTTTCCGGTGTCTGCGGGGGTATCCCAAATCAGGTCTCCACTTATAGAATCTACTCTTATTGAGCGAGTTGCAGGCGGCAAGGTATATCCAACTATAGGTTTTGCATCTTCACGAGTACAGACAGTAAGCTTATATGAGAGACTGTCACCGTCAGGATCGAAGGCTGAGGGATTATGAATAAATAAATAATGATAAGCTGCTTTATCATAAGGGGGATTAAGCAGTACTGGCGAATTGTCACGCCCCATTGCCGGATTAACTGTCAGAATTGTTGATATTGAAAAAATGACATTAACTGAATTAGGAATGTTTTTAACTCCCGCGTTCCTGTTTGGGTCCTGAACCACAATTTTATATATTCCCGGGCCAGGATAGGTGTGATCTATAACATAAATATTCCTCTTGTAAAAATTCGGTAGAATTAAAGTACTTTGTCTCTGGGCGGTTGATATCGAATTGTCGCCCCATTCAATATCGAGTTGAGGTCTGTCTGCGAAACTTAAGGTATAAGTAAATGTAGTTATCGTGATCCTGTACGTGAGGTCCGACAACTGGATATAGGTAATTTCACCAGCCCGGTTATGGGTAGCATTCAGACTGGCAAAATAAAATGATACCAGTACCAGTAAAAAAAGTTTCTTTGAAATAAGTTTTTTCACGCCTAGGGTTATTTTATTTTAAAAGTTCGCTCAGTAATTTCCGAAGTTAATATAACTACTTCTTCAAAATCATCAAAATACATTCTCACAAGCACTCTAAAAGAAACAATTGCGGAACACATTGGTTGCATATAAACTTATATGAACCGGATGAAAAAAAACCATACTAAAAAACAGAACTCTTAACATTATTATTCAGTTTCAGGCCTTATTTAATCATCAAAAATCAGACCAATTATAAATCATCTTTTATACTAACCCGATCTTTCAGATAATGAACCGATCCAACCTCAATAAATGAAAAACCTGAACCTCCTGAAAAGTTTCCTGCAAGTACCACCACAATATCCTCGCTTTTGAGATTATGTGTTTTTGTCAGGTCTTTCAGAGCAATATGAATGAACTCATCTACGGACTTCTTTTTGACCTGAAGGCTAGAATATACTCCATATGACAACGCAAGTTCCCGCATCGTATTTTCTGAGTAACATTGTGCAAGGATCAGATTTATTCCTCTGTATGAAGCCATATCCCTGATTGTTCTTCCTCCTAAAGTATCTGCAATGATTCCCCTTGCTCCTATCCTGAATGCAGTTTTGACCGCTACTTTGGCAAGATATGCCGAGATTTCTCCTGTAACATTCAGGTATGGAATATTCATGAACTTCTCCTTATTCTTCTCAACTTCAAGAGCAACTTTTGTCATGGTTTTTACCGACTCAACCGGATATTTTCCATTGGCTGTTTCACCACTGAGCATAATCGCATCAGTCTGTGAATAAATTGCATTGGCGATATCGCTTACCTCAGCCCTGGTAGGCCTTGGATTGTTAATCATCGAGTGAAGCATCTGAGTTGCTACAATCACCGGTTTCCTCGAGATTATACATTTCGTGATGATCATCTTCTGGATACCCGGAATCTTTTCATAAGGTATTTCTATGCCAAGGTCTCCCCTGGCAACCATAATACCATAAACATTATCAATGATATCATCAAGATTGTCCACACCTTCCTGATTTTCGATTTTGGCAATTACTTTAATTTTACTGTTAAAAGAATTGAGAACAGCCTTGACATCAAGCACATCCTGTTTTGATCGCACAAATGAATGGGCAATAAAATCGACATTATTCTTAACAGCCATTTCAATAAAGGTTTTATCCTTCTCAGTCAGAGATGGGAGTAAAATCTTTACACTCGGAATATTAACACTTTTCCTTGATCCCAGGATTCCATCATTTTCAATAATACATTCAAGTGCATTTCCCTGCTTTCTTAAAACTCTCAGCTCTAATTCCCCGTCATCCATCAGAATCAGTGATCCAAGTGGAATATCTGAAGAAAATGCCTTATAACTAACATATATTGCTTCCGGAGAACTCTTTTTCCCAGGGTCACCGATAATATTTATTGTGGCCCCTTTTATCAGTTGAATAGGAGAATCACAGATAGTAGTACGTATTTCAGGACCCTTGGTGTCGATAAGAATTGCAATTTTATCAGAGACTTCACGGGCATTCTTAATTATCCGGAGTGCGCCCTCAATATCAAGGTGTGCTGAGTTTATCCTGATCACATTCATTCCAGCCTCAAATAATTCCTTAATAAAACCTGATTCACAGTGTTTATCAGAGATAGTAGCTACAATCTTAGTCCTTTTAGCATCCATAAATTATATCTTCTTTGTTTTAATTATTTCGATAAGTGCCTCCACGGCTAGCCTGTAACTATCCAGACCAAAACCTGATATACTTCCCAAACAATTCCTCCCAATCAGACTTGTGTGACGGAAATCCTCCCTGGCAGAAATATTAGTAATGTGGACTTCAATAACCGGTGCCTTTACGGCAGCTATTGCATCAGTAATTGATACAGAAGTATGAGTGTAACCACCAGCATTCAGAATTATCCCATCCGATGAAAAGCCTGTTTTCTGAATCTCATTAATTATTTCACCTTCTGTGTTCGACTGATAATATTTGAATCCGATATCCGGAAAACGCGATTTAAGAACCAAAAGATAATCTTCAAAAGAAGAATGACCGTACTTTTCAGGTTCTCTCGTGCCGAGAAGATTCAGATTTGGACCATTAATAATTTCAATAATCATCTGCATTTAAGTGTATTATAGCAATATGTAGAGTTTTGACATTACCATTAATATACTGTAAAAATAGGAAAAAATATTTAAAGAGATGAACTTATAACGGTTGTCTTACTTTGTGTTACTTTGCAAGGGACTTTGTGGTCAGATATTTTAGATTTACATATGAGTTTAACCTGGAAACAGTCATTCAGAAATTTTGAAACCTATCTCAGGTTGGAGAAGTCGTTGTCGGACAATAGTGTCGAAGCCTATCTGAGTGATGTTTATAAACTTGAAAAATACTTTAAAGAGGCCGGAATAGATATTTCACCAGCCAGTGTGTTATACTCAGATCTTAAAGCATTTCTGGTCTGGTATGGCGCTAACAATAAAAATACACGAACCCAGTCAAGAGTACTTTCGGGTGTCAGGGCTTTCTTCAGATATCTTCTTATTGAAGGTGAAATTGAAGAGAATCCTTCTTCGCTATTAGAATCGCCAAAAATCGGACTTAAGCTTCCTGAGGTACTATCGGTAATTGAGATTGACAGGATAATCAATGAAATTGATCTAACTAAACCGGAGGGCCAAAGGAATAAAGCAATTATTGAAACGCTTTATGGTTGCGGACTAAGGGTTTCAGAGCTCGTGAACCTTCGTATGACAGATATACATTACAATGAAGAATATGTTGTTGTAACAGGGAAAGGCAATAAACAGAGACTTGTTCCGGTCAGCAAAAAGGCACTGAGTGAGATGGATAAATATAAACAGGACAGGAACAGACTTGCTGTAATCACTGATCAGAATATTCTTTTTCTAAACCGTCGCGGAAAGCGTCTTACCAGGGCAATGATTTTCACCATTATTAAAGACCTTGCGGCCAGGGCCGGAATAAGGAAAAATATCAGCCCTCATACATTCAGGCACTCATTCGCAACTCATATGATAGAAGCAGGTGCAGATCTCAGGGCAGTTCAGGAAATGCTCGGGCATGAATCTATTCTTACAACCGAAATTTATACTCATATCGACAGGAGTTTCCTGCGCGATACTCTTATTATGTTCCATCCGAGAGCTTAAAGTTTTTCATTTTTAAAAAATTCAATTATAAATATTAACTTTGCGGCTTATTTTGCAAAATCTATAATTTAACTTTATATCAAATCAATAAAATTATGTCACAACTTAAAAGAGTCTACTCCTTTGGAAAGAAAACTGCAGAGGGTAAAACCGACATGAAAAACCTCCTTGGAGGTAAAGGTGCTAACCTTGCTGAAATGTGTCTGTTAGGTTTACCAGTTCCTGCAGGGTTCACAATTACAACTGAAGCCTGTAATGAATATTATAAGAACAATCTTACTCTTCCGGCAGAATTGATGCCTGAAGTTTGGGCAGCTATGAAGAAGACTGAAGAAACAATGAATATGAAATATGGTGATGCGCAGAACGCACTACTGGTCTCATGTCGTTCAGGTGCACGCAGTTCAATGCCAGGAATGATGGATACAGTCCTTAATATCGGTCTTTGCCCGGCAACTATTCCCGGCTTTCTTAAGAAGACCAACAATCCGCGTTTTGTATGGGATTCATATCGCCGTCTTATTATGATGTATGCCGACGTTGTTATGGAAAAGGCAGAAGGGATTGATCCTGGTGAAGGTAAAGGAATACGTAAGCAGCTTGACGAAAAACTTAATGCGTTTAAAAAGCAGAAAGGTTATAAATCAGATACTGAAATTTCGGCTGATGAACTTAAACTTCTCTCGGAAGAATTTAAAACAATAATTAAAAAAGCTCTTGGAAAACCTTTCCCTGATGATGCAAAAGAACAACTTGAAGGCAGTATTAAAGCTGTATTTAAAAGCTGGAATGGTAAAAAAGCTGTTTCATACCGTCGTATAGAAGGCATCCCTGATGATTGGGGAACTGCAGTAAACGTACAGGCAATGGTTTTTGGCAACATGGGCGACACATCCGCAACGGGTGTTGCATTCACCCGTAACCCTGCAACGGGCGAAAACCTTTTCTATGGCGAGTGGCTTGTAAATGCTCAGGGAGAAGATGTTGTAGCAGGTATCCGTACCCCGAGTCCTCTTAATGATGATACAAAAAATGATCAGAATCAGCATCTTCACAGTATGCAGGAGGCAATGCCCGGTACATACAAGGAGCTATGGGATATCCGGAATATTCTTGAAAAGTCGTTCCACGATATGCTTGATATAGAATTCACAATTCAGGAAGGTACACTTTATATGCTTCAATGCCGTACTGGTAAAAGAACCGGAACAGCCGCACTTATCATGGCAATGGACATGCTTCACGAAAAACTGATTGATGAAAAAACAGTTGTTATGCGTGTTGATCCTGCACAGCTCGACGAGCTTCTTCATCCGATCTGCGATCCTAATGCTGAGAAGAAAGTTAAACCTGTAGTAAAAGGTTTACCTGCAGGTCCGGGAGCAACAGTTGGAAAAGTTGTTTTCAATGCTGAGGATGCTGTTGCATGGTTCCGCAGAGGTGAAAAAGTTATTCTTTTACGCGAAGAGACTAATCCTGAAGACGTTGAAGGTATGCGCGCTGCTGAAGGTATCCTGACTGCACGTGGAGGTATGACATCTCATGCTGCTCTGGTTGCCCGTGGCTGGGGGAAATGCTGTATTGTCGGCGCAGGAGGTCTTCATGTTGACGCTTCAAAAAAGATTGCTAAAATTACCGGCTCAGACATAATAATTAAGGAAGGCGATGTCCTTACACTTAACGGTACTAAAGGTAACGTTTATACCGGAGCTGTTACCCTGATGGACGCAACAGAAAACCCACGTTTTAAGGAATTTATGACAATTGTTGATAAGTATCGTAAAATGGGTGTCCGTACCAATGCTGAAACTCCTGAAGATGCTGTAATTGCACGTAATTATGGTGCAGAGGGAATCGGTCTGTTCCGTACCGAACATATGTTTTATGGTAAAGGGTCTGAGGTACCTTTGTTTCTTCTTCGTAAAATGATCCTCAGTGCTAATGAAACGGAACGCCGCAAAGCTCTCGACGAACTTTTCTCACACGTTAAAAAAGATATGAAAGCCACCATGGTTGCCATGGATGGTCTACCAGTTACTTTCAGGCTTCTTGATCCTCCTCTTCATGAGTTTGTACCTCAGGGTGCAGAAAAACAGGAAGAACTGGCAAAAGCTCTCGGTATTAAAAAAGAAGATATTGCTAAACGTGGTGAAGCTCTGCACGAATCAAACCCAATGATGGGGCACCGGGGCGTACGTCTTGGTATCACATTCCCCGAGATATCAGAGATGCAGATTCGCGCAATATTTGAGTCTTCCCTGGAACTTATTAAAGAAGGGAAACATCCTCATCCCGAGATAATGGTTCCTGTAACTGGTGAAGTCAACGAATTAGACTATACTAAAAAGGTTGTTGACAGAGTTTATGACGAAGTCTGCAAAAAGTTTGGGGTGAAAACTATTGAGTATAAATATGGTACAATGATAGAAATACCTCGTGCATGCCTTCTCTCAGACCGTATGGCAAAAAGCGCCGAATTCTTCTCATTCGGAACCAACGACCTTACCCAGATGACTTTCGGTTTCAGCCGCGATGATACAGGTGGATTCCTTCACGATTATCTCGACAAAAAGATATTATCTGCTGATCCTTTCCAGACAATTGATCAGGATGGTGTTGGCCAGCTTATCAAAATGTCGGTTGAGAAAGGCCGCACTACGAGGCCCGATCTTAAAGTTGGTATCTGTGGGGAACAGGGTGGCGATCCTGCTTCTGTTGAATTCTGTTTCAAAGCAGGTTTAACTTATGTAAGCTGTTCTCCATTCAGGGTTCCGATTGCAAGACTGGCAGCAGCCCAGGCTTCAATCAAATTTGGCAAATAACCGGTCACACTTATATAAAAATCCAAATTTAGAAATCATGTAAGTTAAAACTTTCTTTACTAAGAATTTGTTGATTTAAAACCAAATTTTTTAAAATGATTGAGCCCCGCGATTTATTAGATTATGGTATTCAGGACGTGAATGAGATCATCTATAATCCGTCTTATAATATACTATTTGCAGAGGAGACAAAACCCGGACTTGAAGGTTATGAGAAAGGGATTATAACCCGGACAGGCGCAATTTCTGTTGATACCGGGATTTTTACAGGACGTTCGCCTAAAGATAAATGCGTTGTTCTCGATGATAAAACAAGGGACACCCTATGGTGGAAATCGGAAATGGGAAAAGTCTCCGATAACAAACCAATTTCGCAAGGAATTTGGAACCACTGCAAAAATATTGCTTTGAAACAATTATCGGGAAAGAGACTATTTGTAACAGACTGTTTCAGCGGAGCTAATAAGAATACCCGGCTAAGAGTGAGATTTATTCTCGAGGTTGCATGGCAGGCTCATTTCGTAAAAAATATGTTTATCAGACCTGAACCGGAAGAGCTTGATGAATTCAAACCCGATTTTGTTGTCCTTAATGCCTCCAAGGCTAAAAACCCTGACTGGCAGCAACAGGGGCTCAATTCAGAAAATTTTATATTCTTTAATCTGACTGAAGGTATGTCAGTAATTGGTGGTACATGGTATGGTGGGGAGATGAAAAAAGGTATTTTTTCTGTTATGAATTATTACCTGCCACTCAGAGGAATAGCCTCAATGCACTGTTCTTCGAATGTAGGGAAAGATGGCGACACTGCTATCTTCTTCGGACTCTCCGGAACCGGAAAAACAACCCTCTCGGTCGACCCGGAAAGAGCACTTGTCGGTGATGACGAACATGGCTGGGATGATGAAGGTGTCTTCAATTTTGAGGGAGGTTGTTATGCCAAGTGTATCAATTTAAGCAAGAAGAACGAACCGGATATCTATAACGCAATAAGGCGTGACGCTCTTCTGGAAAACCTTGTTGTATTATCTGATGGCACTATTGATTTCAACAATAGCTCAAAAACAGAAAACACCAGGGTATCGTATCCTATTTACCATATTAATAACATAGTAAAACCTGTTTCAAAAGCAGGACATGCTAAAAAAGTTATCTTCCTTACGGCAGATGCATTCGGTGTTTTGCCGCCGGTAAGCCGCCTTACCGAGGAGCAGACCAGATATTATTTCCTCAGTGGATACACCGCAAAAGTCGCTGGGACGGAAAGGGGAATTATTGAACCGGTACCATCTTTCTCCGCTTGCTTTGGTGCGGCTTTCCTTATGCTCGATCCTATCATTTATGCAAACGAACTAACAAAAAAAATGAAATTGCATAATACAGAAGCCTGGTTAGTAAATACAGGTTGGATGGCAGGCCCTTATGGAAGAGGAACACGAATCGACCTGCCTTCGACACGACTGATAATTAATGCAATCCTTGACGGTTCTATAATGGATTGTGAGTTTTTTTCGCTTCCGGTTTTTAATCTGAGTATTCCTTCCCGGATTAAGGGAGTGGATAATAATATTCTTGATCCGGGAAAAGTATGGGACTCTCAATCCAAATGGCGTGTTGCAGCAACTGACCTGGCTCTGAAGTTCATCAATAATTTCAGTAAATTTACAGCAAATAAAGAAGCTGCCGGTCTGGTCAGCTTTGGACCCATAATTTGAATAAGAAGAGGTTTATTATTATTGTTATATTTGCCATCTGAAAATTATTTTGGAGTATGAATATTCTGAATACGGCACTCGCGGTTGTACTTGCTTATTTTTTGGGATCAATTCCCTCGGCTGTATGGGTCGGGAAACGATTTCACAACATTGATGTAAGAGAACATGGCAGCGGAAATGCAGGTACAGCAAATACTATAAGGGTACTTGGATGGGTAACAGGAATTCCGGTTTTGCTTATCGATATCGCCAAAGGCTGGCTGGCTGCTATATTACCGGTTTTCTTTCATCTCGCTGAACCCGGGAGTGCACTCCTTACGGATTTGCAGTTGATGACTGGCATAATAGCTATTATCGGCCATATATTTCCTGTATTTGCCGGATTCAGGGGAGGGAAAGGAGTTGCAACTGTATTCGGTGTTTTTCTTGCTTTGCAAACTTTGCTTACATTATGCAGTATGGGCGTATTTCTGGTTGTTTTGTTTATTACGGGTATTGTATCAGTGTCATCAATGAGTGCAGGAATATCCTTTCCGGTTTTACTATTTCTGTTTTTTGACACTCCATCAAGTCTATTCAAAATATTTGCAATAATAGTGGGTGTAGCCCTGCTGGTGACTCACAGGGAGAACATAGGCAGAATATTGAGAGGCGAAGAGACGAAGTTATTAAAGTTCAGCAAAAAAAAGGAATAAGTACTTAATGGCATTAGGGCAATATGCCTTTGTTCCGTTAAAATTGTTCCAGCAGTTGAATCCTTTTGTCGATAGGTGGATGTGTTGCGAATAACGAATTAAGCGAGAAAGAGGACTTTTTCTCTTTAATCTGTGGATTTTCAATAAAAATCTGGGCGATATCTTTTCTCTTCACTGCTTCTATTGTTGGATCCACAGAAATCTTTCTGAGAGCGGATGCAAGCGCCAGAGGTCTATGGGTAAGTTCAGCCGATCCTGCATCTGCAAGATATTCCCGCTTCCGCGATAGAGCAAACCTTAAAAGTGATGAGATCAATAAGCCAACAAGAGCAAGCAAGAGACCAATAATTATAGTCCACCCTCCCCCATCCTTCTTGCTCCTTCCGCCCCCACCAAATTGTAGGGTTCTGAATATTGCCTGTGAAATGAATGCAAAAATCCCGACGAAAATAATTGAGATTATAAGCAATCTGACATCCCGGTTCTTAATATGAGTCAGTTCGTGTGCAATAACTGCTTCAAGTTCTTCATCATTAAGCTTTTCGATTATGCCTTTAGAAAGTGATATTGAAAATGTTTTTTGATTAATTCCGCTAGCAAAAGCATTTAAAGAATCATCGTCAATAATATTAATTTGGGGCAATGTCATCCCGGTGGATATGCACAGATTCTCAACCAGGTTATAGACCCTCTTATTTTCATTTCTGGCAAGAGGTTTGGAATCAGTTGCGGCATTTATCATTGATGAATGAGAAAACCATGCTATTATAAACCAGAGAAGTACCCCAATTATTATAAATGGAACAGTTATAAGGAAGTTCTGATTTATCTGGCTGATTGTTTTATGTACTTCAGAGCTGAAGGATAAGAAAAAAAAGAATAGCCAGGTAAGTACAAAAAAGATGATGGGAAACAATACCAATAACAGCACTGAATTGGAATTATTTCTCCATATCTGGTTCTGCAGACCAAAATATTTCATATTGTCAGAACTGGATTTTCGGAGGTTGCTCAGCTGCAACCCTTTGATCTCCAAGTTCAAACATCGGTTCGCGTTTGAAATTAAACAGAGTGGCAATCATGTTTGAGGGGAACAGTTCGGTTGCAACATTAAGCTCTTTAGTAGCCGAATTAAAGAACCGGCGTGCAGCAGCTATCTTGTTTTCAATATCTGAAATCTCATTCTGCAAGTCGAGAAAATTCTGACTTGCCTTCAGATCGGGATACGCTTCTACTGACACTTTCAAACCTTCAAGTGCGGTAGATAATTTGTTTTCGGCTTCTATCTTTTCATTAATAGTTGTTGCCTTCATAGCATTGGAGCGCGCTTCAGTAATCTCCGTCAGTACACCACGCTCATGCCCCATATAACCTTTAACCGAGTCAACCAGCTGAGGTATAAGATCGTGTCTTTGTTTCAGTTGCACATCAACATCAGCAAAAGCCTGCTCCCTGTTATTTCTCAACCTGACAAGTCTGTTATATAATGAGACAGCCATCAGAATAAAAAGAACAATTATCGCCAGAAAAAATAGTACAATTATCATCTTTGTATTTTTTAAAATTATTTTTTATCCAACTTACAAATACAACT
>JADGPT010000175.1 GCA_017882345.1 Bacteroidales bacterium | reverse complement strand
GACATGTTTATGCCTGTAGGTGGTGAGATACTGGAAGTGAATCCATTACTTGCGGAATCACCCCAGGTTGTAAACAAAGATCCTTATGGCAAAGGCTGGATGGTTAAAATAAAGATCAGTAATCTTTCAGAGGTCAATGATCTTCTTTCGGCAGGTAAGTATAAAGCACTGTTATAGAGTCTTTTTAACTTCGAATTCCTGGTAGCCTTCAACTATATCGCCTACTTCTATGTCGTTGAAATTATGGATATTGAGTCCGCATTCATAACCACCAACGACTTCTTTCACATCGTCCTTGAATCGTTTGAGTGATCCCAGTTCTCCGGTATAAATTACAATACCATCGCGAATAATTCTTATCCTGGTATTTCTTGTTATTTTGCCCTCTTTAACATAGCAACCTGCAACAGTTCCAACTTTCGTGACCTTGAAGATCTCACGTATTTCAAGAGTTGCTACAATCTCTTCTCTCACTTCAGGCATGAGCATACCTTCCATAGCGGATCGTATCTCTTCAATAGCATTATAGATTATTGAATAGAGACGCACATCGATCTCCTCTTTTTCAGCAAGTTTTCTGGCGCTCACAGATGGTCTTACCTGGAACCCGACTATAATGGCGTTCGAAGCTGCAGCAAGAAGAACGTCAGATTCTGAAATCTGCCCGACTGCCTTATGAATAATATTAAGCTGGATCTCAGGTGTTGAGAGTTTAATAAGTGAGTCGCTCAAAGCTTCTACTGAACCGTCGACATCACCTTTCACTATTATGTTAAGTTCCTGGAAATTACCGATAGCAATTCTCCGGCCTATTTCATCGAGTGTAATATGTTTCTGAGTACGGAGACCCTGTTCTCTCTGGAGTTGAGCCCTCTTTGTTGCAATATCTTTCGCCTCACGATCGCTCTCCATCACGTTAAACTTATCGCCCGCCTGGGGTGCGCCATTCAACCCCAGAACAAGTGTAGGAGTGGCCGGTCCGACTACTTCAACCTTATTTCCTCTTTCGTTGTACATAGCTTTGATATGTCCAAAGCAGCTGCCTGCCAGCATAACATCTCCGATTCGGAGAGTTCCGGCTTTAACCAGAACAGTCGCAGTAAATCCCCTTCCCTTGTCGAGAGAAGATTCAATAACTGTTCCGAGAGCCGGTTTGTCGGGATTAGCTTTTAGTTCAAGCATTTCTGCTTCAAGAAGTATTTTATCAAGAAGTACATCAATATTAAGTCCGCTTTTTGCAGAAATTTCCTGGGATTGATACTTTCCTCCCCAATCTTCAACCAGGTAATTCATAGTTGCCAGAGCCTCTTTTATCTTATCAGGATTTGCAGTTGGCTTATCAATTTTGTTGATAGCAAAAATTATCGGGACCCCGGCGGCTGAGGCATGATTAATAGCTTCTTTTGTCTGTGGCATAACACCATCGTCAGCTGCAACCACGATAATTGCTATATCGGTTATTTGAGCACCCCGTGCACGCATAGCTGTAAATGCCTCATGACCAGGAGTATCAAGAAATGTTATCTGCCGTCCATCCTCCAGGATGACACCATAAGCGCCGATATGTTGAGTAATACCTCCGGCTTCACCAGCAATCACGTTAGTATTCCTGATATAGTCGAGTAACTTTGTTTTACCATGATCAACATGCCCCATAACGGTAACTATGGGTGGTCTTGGTTTAAGATCTGCCTCATCATCCTCTTCTTCACGAACGGCCTCCTGTAATTCTGCACTCACAAATTCTACCTTGTATCCGAATTCATCTGCAAGAAGTGCCATAGTTTCTGCATCAAGTCGCTGGTTTATTGAAACAAACAGGCCAAGATTCATGCATGTCGAAATGATATCAGTGACGGGAGTATTCATCAT
This sequence comes from Bacteroidales bacterium, assembly GCA_017882345.1. Lineage (GTDB taxonomy): Bacteria > Bacteroidota > Bacteroidia > Bacteroidales > VadinHA17 > LD21. The sequence continues at coordinate 4,205 of JADGPT010000175.1, read as the reverse complement.
CGAAGCAAGTTCATTAACCGACACGAATTCAGTAACTTTAAGAATATTTTTATCGAGTTCCTGCTGATCAACAACTTCCTGGTGTTTCTGACTTACAGCTTCCCTTTTTTCTCTGCGGTATCTTGAACCCTTGGATTTACCTTTTGTGGTTAGTCTTGCAAGTGTCTCTTTTATCTGCTTCTGAACTTCTTCTTCATTCACTACAGCCCTGACAGGTCTTCTTTTTACTACCTTTTTATTAGTGGGTTTTTCTTTTTTATCTGTTGTTACCGGTTTAACAACGGGTACTCCTTCTTTTTCTTTCAGTATCCTCTTTCTTCTCTTTTTCCTTCTGAAATCGGATTCTCCGCTAACTCTGACAGGTTGAAAAGGAGTAGTTTTCTTTTTCTCTTCAACTGGAAGATCAATTTTTCCGACAACCCTTGGCCCAACCAGTTTTTTGAAATCAGTCTTATAAAGAGAAACAATATCGTCTTCTGGTCCGGGTATAACAACATCTTTAGTAATTTCTTTAATCCTGAGTTCATCAATTACCGGTTCAGCAATCGGCTCTTCTATAATTTCAGGTTCCGGCTTAGCGACTGGTTTCGTCTCAGTCTCAGGGATGATCTCCTTTTCTTTGTTTTGCTCGTCCGCAGCAATTTTTGGTTTCTTTTTATGTTCCTCTTTTTTTACCGGTTTTGTGTCTTTAGCAATTGTATCGAGATCAATCTTCCCGACAATATGAAGGTCAATATTTGATTTAGATTTTTTTTCTTCAACAGGAGTGGTAATCTCAGGTGTTGCTGTTTCAATGACTGGTTTTTTCTTTTCAGCCTTTGCAGGTTCAACTGGCTCCTGGGCAGGTTTATGTATATTCTCTTCTTTGTGAGGAATAACTTTTACAACCTTTGGTTTTAATGTCTTTTCCAGATCAATTTTACCAACAAGCTTAACTTCGGGTTTTCTGATTTCAGTTTTAATATCTACAGTTGACTTTACTCCTGAAGAATCTGTGACAAGTACATTATCTTCTCTCTCAGATTCTTCAACCTCAGTCTTCTCTGAAAAATCATTGATAGAGACTGATTCCTTCTTTCTATGAAGATCTTTAAGGATAAGTTTTTCAGACTCCTTTTTTACGCTGATATCTGTACTGTACTCTTTTACCAGCAAAATATAAGCTTCAAACGGAAGTTTAGTATTTGGGTTGGGATCAAGATCAAACCCTTTTTTGTGCAGGTATTCGACAATAGTGGATATACCCACATTGAATTCGCGGGCTGCTTTGCTTAATCTTGTAACCTTGATATCCTCTGTCATAAATATGCCTTGCCTTTATTAAAACTTCAAAAACCTCTGATCGTTAAAAGTTTATATTTATTTTTATTCAAATTCGGCTCTTAGAATGTTAACAACCTCTTTTACTGTCTCTTCTTCAAGATCAGTTCTCTTTACAAGGTCACTTATTGAAAGATTCAGAACACTTCTTGCTGTATCGCAACCAATAGCCTTGAGTTCTTCGATTATCCAATCTTCAATTTCATCTTCAAATTCATCAAGATTAACATCTTCCTCATCTTCTCCACCTGGTTCCCTGTAAACGTCGATTTCATATCCTGTGAGCTGACTTGCCAGCTTAATATTCAGACCCCCTTTACCAATTGCGAGTGAAACTTCATTGGGTTTCAGATATATTTCTGCCCTCTTTGTCTCTTCAACAAGTTTGATTGAGGTAATCTTTGCAGGGCTGAGCGCCCTCTGTATAAAAAGCTGATTATTGGAAGTATAGTTTATAACATCTATGTTTTCGTTTCGCAATTCCCTTACAATACCATGAATTCTGGAACCTTTCATTCCGACACATGCACCAACCGGATCAATTCTCTCGTCATAAGATTCGACTGCTACCTTTGCACGTTCACCGGGTACCCTTACTATATTTTTGATTGTAATCAGACCATCAAAAATTTCCGGAACTTCAAGTTCAAACAGCCTTTCCAGAAATACCGGTGAGGTACGGCTCAGGATGATAAAAGGTGTATTGTTTCTCATTTCAACTTTTATCACAACAGCCCTGATAGAATCTCCCTTACGAAAATGATCGGAAGGGATCTGTTCGCTTTTTGGCAGGATAAGTTCATTTCCATCATCATCAAGCACAAGGATTTCTCTTTTCCAAACCTGGTATACTTCTCCAGTGACTATCTCACCTATCCGGTCTTTATACTTGATATAAATATTATTTTTTTCCAGATCGAGAATACGCGCTGTCAGGTTTTGCCTTAATGATAATATAGCTCTTCTTCCAAAGTCAAGAAATTTAACTTCGTCAGAAACTTCTTCGCCTACCTCATAATCTCCATCTATCTCTTTAGCCTTTGAAAGAGGAATCTGAATTATGGGATCAGTGAGCTCTTTGTCTTCAACAACAACCCTATTCCTCCATATTTCAAAGTCGCCTTTGTCAATATTGACAATTATGTCGAAATTATCAGCTGAACCATATTTTTTTGCGAGCATGCTTCGGAACACATCTTCAAGAACGCTCATCATTGTAGGGCGGTCAATATTTTTCAGCTCCTTGAATTCCGAAAAAGTGTCGATTAAATTAACATTTTCCATCTGGTGTAAACCTCTTATTATTATTTAATTGTCAAAATAATTCTTGTCGATTTTATTTGTTCAAAATTGAACGAAATATCCTTCAGTTCTATAGGTCTTCCTTTTGTTTTTATTTCAGTCTCAAGCTCAAATCCTCCTGTGGTAACATTTTTAAGTTTCCCGATATATTTTGATCCCTCATTGTCCACAACTTCGGCTTTTTTACCCGCATTTTTGATGTATTGTTCAATAACTACAAAAGGCATGTCCAGGCCAGGAGAGGATACCTGTAATTCAAAATCCTCTGTTTCGCGGTCGAGTCCATTCTCAATATGTCTGTGTATTGCTGCACATTCATCAATTGTTATACCTTCATTTTTATCGGCAAGTACAATAATCCTGTTGCCATTATTTATTTTAACAGTAACAAGAAAGAGTCCGGTTCCCTTTATAAACTCCTCAACTAATCCCTGTATTTTCTGTTTTTCTATCATTTTTCAAAAACCGAGAATAAAATAGGGGACTCTGGTCCCCTAGGTCAAATTCTCCTCAATTCGCTGACAAAGGTACATATTTATATTAAATCACCAAAATATTCAGTATTAATATTGAAGTATTATGCTTGTGGTTCAAATACGTAGCTTGAAAATCAGGAAACATTTAGATCTTTGCAAATCACTTAAAACTAACAGGACATAGATTAATATATTTCAGTGAACACTGTGAAACAGGCAGATATATATGACAATAATGACAGGTTAATTCTTGAGAATTGTACCTTATGTCCGAGGGAGTGTGGAATAAACAGGTTCGAAGGCGGATCAGGCTACTGCGGAACGGATGCCGGTTTGAATATTGCTACGATCTGTATCCACAAAGGCGAGGAGCCCGTCATAAGCGGATCGGATGGTATTTGTAATATATTCTTTGCCGGATGCAATCTTCATTGTCTCTATTGTCAGAATCATGAAATAAGTCAGTGTGGATCAGTTGCTGGAAATGCCGGAACAGATATGGAGGCGGTTCTTGATAAGATAGTCAGCATACTTTCAGGAGGCATATCTGCAATTGGTTTTGTATCTCCTTCTCATGTAGTACCACAGGTAAAAGCAATAATTAAAGGTTTGAATTCGCGAGGCTACAAACCAATAACAGTATATAATACAAATAGTTATGATAAACTGGAAACTATCCAAAGCCTGTCGGGATTAATTGATGTGTACCTTCCGGATTATAAATATGTTACTAAAGAAATTGCATCAGGGTATTCAGATGCTTCCGATTATCCGGAAATAGCTCTTAAAGCTATTAAAGAGATGTATTATCAGAAGGGATCAACCCTTGTAATTGATGAAAATAACAGGGCAGAAAACGGACTGCTGATCAGACATCTTGTCTTACCGGGTCATGCTGAAGAGAGTAAAAAAGTTTTATTTTCAATTGCTGAAGAGTTGTCACCTGGTGTTCATCTTTCACTCATGTCTCAATACCATCCTACAGCGCAGGTGAAACAACATCAGATACTTAACCGCCCTCTCTACAAAGCAGAATATGAGGCTGTAGTTGAGACAATGGAAGCTCTGGGTTTCAGAAATGGATGGGTTCAGGATATGGATAGTAAT
>JADGPT010000036.1 GCA_017882345.1 Bacteroidales bacterium | reverse complement strand
GTCCATCTAGTAAATTTATAACTATTTTGGACTCATTTGCAACAAATTTGCTTTCAATAGAAAGATTATATTATATAAAATAAGAGTAATATTAAAATTCCCGATGATCTAGCTTTTATTAACTTTGATGGCAGCGATTGTTTTGATTTTTTATTCATAATAATTACTTTAAAATGGAAGAGATGAAAAATGCAATAATTAAAAAGTGCAACACTGCATTATTACTGGTTTCATTGTTTTATTTGTTATCCTGTTCATCCACCTCGAATAATAAATCCAATAAGATGAAAAACTCAGTTAACAAAATAACTTATGGTTCTGATGTAGCTTTTTTTAAAGCAAAAGGGATTAAAACTATTGAGTTAAAAGATGCTGAATCAAAAGCTTCCGTATTAATCATTCCTGGTTACCAGGGACGGGTCATGACAAGCACTGTCGGCGGGACTGACGGCGTTAGTTTCGGTTGGATCAATTATAAGTTTATTGAAGCTGCCAAAGTCAGCAGTCAGTTTAATGCCTTTGGCGGAGAAGAACGCCTGTGGCTAGGTCCTGAAGGAGGACCATTTTCCATTTATTTTAAAAAAGGGAATGACCAGGTTTTTTCAAATTGGGCAGTTCCAAAAGAGATCGATGTTGAACCATTTGAAGTGGTTGATCAATCGCCTGAAAGCGTAAGTTTCAAAAAGGAATTTTCACTGGAAAATGCTTCCGGAACTAAGCTGGAAATTGGCATTGAGCGGACAGTCAGGCTGCTAAATGTCACAGCCGCAGAACGTGTCATAGGATTACCGATTGATAAATCACTGCTTTTTGTAGGCTATGAATCGGAAAATACATTGATAAATAAAGGCAAATCAGACTGGACTGAGCAATCAGGCGCTTTATCCGTATGGATGCTCGCCATGTTCAATCCATCCGAAAAAGGAGTTGTTTTCATACCTTTTAAAAAAGGGAGTGAAAGCGAATCCGGAAAGATCGTTACTGATGATTATTTTGGTAAGGTTCCTTCTAACCGGCTCATCATTAAGGATGGAATCTTATTCTTTAAAACCGATGGAAAATTCAGGAGTAAGATTGGTATATCACCACAGCGTGCGCTGCCTTATTGTGGAAGCTATGACCCTGAAAAACAAGCATTAACCCTTCTGTGGTATTCTTCACCTGATAAACCATCAAAATATGTAAACTCCAAATGGGGCGATCAGGAATTCCCATTTCGAGGTGATGTAGTCAACTCTTATAACGACGGACCGGTAGCTGATGGAAGTGTTATGGGACCTTTCTATGAAATTGAGAGCTCTTCTCCTGCTGCAATGCTTTCTGCCGGAAGTAAAATTACTCATTACCAGAGGATCATTCATATAACAGGTAACGAAGACAAATTGAATTTAATTACCAAAAAACTTTTCAATTATCCAATATCGGGCATTAAAGGGGCTTTTAATCTTTTACCGGAGAACAGTGAAAAATAATATATTTTTATATTACAAATTAATCCTTTTTTTAATTGTACACTTTACTCCAGAATCAATGTACACTTTTTCCAGAATATTCAGTGTCATTTTCGTTGTGTCAGGCGGACTTTTTATCCGATCGAAACCCTTGTACTATGGGATTCAGGGGTTCTTCTCCCGGTGAAATATTCTGTAGAGGGCTCTGTCGAACAGGGTAAGTATTAAAATTCCGATAAAGACATAAGCTCCTCAGCCTCTTCATGGTTTCCGCATGTCGATGGAAGTTATGCCAAAAGGTCCGGATTATGTGTCAATGGTCTTCTTATTCGGTGGCCTCAGCCTTGTTTTGTTCTATCTGATTGACAGAAAAAACAAGTAATAAATTTAATAATGCAGGGACATGCCAGGGTATGCCCCTGCTATTATGATTGTTTTCGTATAAAATTTATTTTTACCAGAATAATATAAAGCTAAAAATATTCATTCAGACAGATCAATAATTTATCTATTTTTGCCACTAAATATTTAAGTTAACTGATATGCCAATAATGAATGATCCGGCAGTATGGTTTAAAGATTTATTTGTAAATGCCGGATTGAGTTATAGCTTTTCTTCATTTCTCAGTACAATCGCACTTGTGGTGATTGTAATCCTGTTTAGCTGGGTTTCAAACCTTATTGCAAAAGCAATTATTCTTAAGATTGTAACCAGGATTGTTAAAAAAACCACTAACACCTGGGATGATATTTTTCTGGAACAAAAGGTCTTCACCCGGTTATCACATTTTGCTCCTTCGCTTGTTATTTGGTTTATGGCATCGTGGGCTCTGACATCTTATCCTTCATGGCTAATTGTAATTCATAAACTCACCTATATCTATATGGTGTTTATTGGCATGGTTGTAATAAACTCATTTATAGAAGCATGGCATGAAATTTACAAAACGCTTCCTATCGCCCGGCATCGTCATATAAAAGGATATGTTCAATTGTTAAAGATATTTATCGTATTTATAACGATCCTTGTCATAGTATCGGTAGTATTTAAAAAAGATATAAGCACTCTTATCGCCGGATTTGGCGCTATGGCTGCAGTTCTTATACTTGTATTCAGGGATACTCTTCTCGGACTGGTTGCCAGTATTCAGCTTTCAGCCGACAAGATGCTTAAAATAGGTGACTGGATTTCAATACCTCGTCGTGACGTTGATGGAGTAGTCATTGATATCACTCTTACTACTGTAAAGGTACAGAATTTCGACAAGACAATAATTACAGTTCCTACCTATTCACTTGTAAATGACTCTTTTCAGAACTGGAAAGGGATGGAGGAAGCAGGTATCAGGCAGATTAAGAGATCAATATTTATTGATATGTCGAGTATCAGGTTTCTTGATAAAGAGTTAAAAGAAAGACTTTCCAGGGTCCCTGAATTAAAAGAGTTTATTGAGTTAACAGAAAAACAAATTAATCTTTCAGGGAAAGGAATTAAAGATTTGGAGACTCCTTTTTTCAATTCCTCGCAAATTACCAATCTGGGAATTTTCAGGTTCTATGCTGAAACTTATCTAAGACAGCATCCGCAGGTTGATTCCACCCAGACAATTATTATGCGACATCGTCCTTTTGAAGGGAATGGACTACCTTTACAACTATATCTCTTCACGAAAAACAATCAGTTCACTCCATTCGAAAACATGCAGTCCGGGATATTTGAACACCTTCTGGCGATAATGAATGAATTTGGACTCAAAGTTTTTCAACAACCTTCAGGTGATGACCTGCAAACCATATCGAAAAAATGAATTAGTTGAATTTCACATCAATACTTGAAACCATGGCTGACTTAAGTACCAGAATTAGTGATTTTGTTTGGAAAAATCTTAATGAAAAACATGTTACTGGCAAAAGCGACCCCTTCTGGGAATCACTTCATAATACCGGTACAGAACTCTGGCTTGATACAGGGGATATGGACGAAGCCGAAGCAAACTGGTCGTCCGAAATGGCTGCTTTAACAACGAATAATTCCTTGTTGAACAATGAGATACAAAAGGGAATATATGATGTATTTATTTCCGAAGCTAAAGGTGTTGTAAGAGATCTGTCACCGGACGATAGGGTTAAAGAGATAGCATTTATTTTAAATGCCCGTCACGCTCTTCGGCTGGCTTTAAAGTTTGGAGGATATGTGAGTGTCGAACTTCACACCGATACTGCTCATGATATAAAGGCTATTCAATCCTATGGCAAAAGATTTCACGATATTTGTCCGGAACAGTTTATAGTAAAGGTTCCATATACTGCCGAAGGATTGATAGGAGCAAGACTTCTTAAGGATTCAGGAGTAAAAATCAATTTCACTCTTGGATTCAGCGCCCGCGAAAATGTACTTGTTACAAAAGTTTCAAGACCCGATTATGTGAATGTATTCCTCGGTAGAATCGGCGCCTATATGATCAACAACAAACTTGGTGATGGTTCAGGAGCTGGAGAGAAGGCAGTTATCTCATCGCAGAACTGGGTTACTGGTCTGTCAGCAGAGAATCCGTGGCAGACAAAACAGATAGCAGCAAGTTTGAGAAGTTATAATCAACTTGAACTACTGGCGGGAACTGATGTATTTACTATGCCTCCAAAGGTAGCTGCTGCCGGACGAAAAGAATTAAGTGGAAAATTCTCATCACGGATTCATGAAAATTATGACGTAAGTATATTTGACAATGCAAAAGATGCTCATATTGAGAAATTCTGGGAAGTTGATAATAAAGTGATTAAGCTGGGAGAACGATTAGCGGCAAAATTACCAGCAACTGGTTCCGAATTGATTCACATAGCTCATGAGGAAGGTTGTGAAGATATGTTCCCATCCCTTACAAAAGAGGAGAAAGGTTTTATTGCTTCTGATGGAAAAATACCCCTTCACTCAAGATGGGAGAAAAAGATAAGCGAAGGTAAAATTGCCCCGGATACATTACTAACTCTGGCAGGGCTGGCTTCATTTACTGCAGATCAGCAGATGCTTGATCAGAGGATAAGAAGTATTATCGAATAATTCAAAGTGACCTCTGTCTTACTATCTCATAAAGAAGAATACCGGCTGCTACCGATACATTAAGTGAACCTATTGTGCCTGTCATTGGTATCTTTATCTGATGATCAGATAAAGCAATGAGCTCACGACTTATGCCTTTATCCTCTGATCCAAGAATTAATACTGACGGTCCGGTTAATGCCACTTCTGAGGCTGACTCCCCCGATTTTTCACCAGCGCAGAACACCTTGAGCCCCGATTCTTTAAGATACTCTATGGTACGGACAATACTTTTTTCCCTGCAAACCGGGAATGAATGCAATGCTCCTGCTGATGTTTTAACTGCATCGGCAGTTATCCGGGCTGAACCTTTTTCAGGAATAATTATAGCATGTGCTCCCAAACATTCTGCAGTTCGGACAATAGCGCCAAAATTCCTTACATCCGAGACTCCATCGAGCGCTATAATCAGAGGATCTTCACCTTTTTCGAAAACCATAGGCAGCAGGTTGGCAATGTATTGATATTCAATCATTGAGAGCCATGCCAGTACACCCTGATGGTTTTTCCTGGTTACAAGTTCTATTCTCTCAACGGGGACAATCTGATATACAATGTTATGAGCTTTGACCTCTGTCATTAATTCATGGTACAGTGAACCCTGAAGCCCCTGTTTTACCAGTAACCTGTCGATCTGTTTTCCCGCTTTAATCGCCTCTATTACAGCATGCAATCCAAAAATACAATCAGTTTCTTTCTGCATAAATTATATATTATACTCCAGGCACTCCAACCTTCTTTCACCTAAATATCTTTCGGATTATCGAGCCGGAAAACGATTCCTTTTCTCCAGCTTGCTATTGCCTTGTCCCAGAAAGTTACAAGAGTTTCACTTCGGCTCAGGTAAAAATCATTATCGGAGAAGTTGTTTTTTCTTTTTTTAAAGTTGAAGAAAAGATATGAATCAGTTACTGTGAATCTGCCACCCCATCTGGATTTTATCACAGGTTTCTTATAACCCCAGCTCTCTCCATCAGATGTTTTATAGACTTTGTCAGGCGGTCCGTAGATAATATAGATCATACCTCTTTCACTTCGCCATCCTTCTTTGTATGAGGTAAAATAGTAATTTGAATACAGTGTCCTTGTATAATAGATCCGGATCAGTTCCCGGGCTTTATCCACATTACCGCCACATTTAATCCAGAATGCATCAAGTGCTGCTTTTGGTTTCACAGCAGACCTTAATTCAGTCATTTCATCCACGGATGCCAGGTAAGACAAAGGCGCTATCATAACTTCAGGAGTAGTCAGCTTCGGATATGTGGTACCAAAATTTAAAAATGTGAATCCATCCTTAATACTCCTGTCGACCGAGCAGAGAAATATTCCTTCTCTCGGGAACATTATTGGTAAAGTTTCGGAATATGGGATTGCCACTACCTGCGTTGGCTCATAATCAAGTGTCTTTTCAGGGAGAAGCATAGATGGAGGATCAGGTACTTCGATGAATGGCTTGTAAAATGAGATAAACAGACTGTCAACATGCCCGCGGGAATAAACCAGGTTGACATATTCATCAATTCTTAACACAGGACTGAAAAGTTCATTTTTATCGGAATGACCCTGAACTCTGAAATTGTATCTGTTGTTATACGAAAGTGTATTAAACTGAACGAAGTCCTGTGCTACTATAAGTCGGAGTCTGTCGAGAATCTTTATCTCAACAAGGTACTCAGCGCTCTTTTCTACTTTCAGGGGTATATTAAAAATATATTCCTGCTTACCGGTAACTTTTACAATGCTTAAGTTTAATACAGTTGTATCAGCAAGTGTTTTACCCTGGCTCATACTATAAAGTTTAACTGTAAGCAGTACCGCAGCAGTCGGAACGCCCTGGGGATTAGCTTCAGAGAAAAAAAGATCGCTGGTGGAAAACCTGACAGACAATACCGACGATTCATCTGTCTGATTAACAACATTATATCTTGGATTAATCGGACTTTTTGTGGGATTATACAAATAGGACAGATCTTTGTAGTCAACTGCCTGTTGCGTAGTTTTACATGAACTGAAAACAGAGGCAAGAAGAATACCGGATATCAGTAAACAAAAGGTCCTGTTTGAAATACTTTTGATCATGTACAAAATTAATATATTATTTGTTACCTTTTTTCCATTCAATTCTTATCCTGCAAAGTTCCTTATTATCATTAATTCTGAATATCGAATGGTTATGGAAAGTGCCATTTTCATTTTCAACAGATGTTCTTATCATTATCTCTTCATCAAACCTGGACTCTGCAAGATAGTTAATTTCAGCAGATTGAGGGTTATTATTCATTACAAAATCGAGATCGTAGCTGTCACTCACCCATTTAAGATACCTGACGTTGTTTGTATGTAGATTTACATCAAGATCGCTTACTTTAATTCTGAAAAGTGGAGTTAGACGGCCATTTTCTGCGGCAGCATCAATTTTTGTAGCGTACCGGATGGGAGAATTTTCAGTATGCAGATTGGGGTTGTATTGCGAAAGGATAGAATCAGGTCTCTGGACTTTTTTTGTGGTACGATCAAGAATTAACCACGACGATGAACCTGATGCAATGTGTCTTCCATCAGAATATCTGACTTCATAATTTCTGAGGGCAAATAATTTATCTGTCCCGTTTGGCCATGTCTTCAGAATTATTGAGTCTTCCCATAATGGCCATTTATTTATTTCAGCATAAATCCTTGAAAGAACCCAGAAACGGTTATCTCGCATCAGGTCGTCCCGGCCGAATCCAAGTTTAATAGCGTGATCGGATGCAATATCCTGCATATAATTAAAAAGAGAATATAAATTAAGCTTTCCATCAGGCCCTGTTTCATAAACATGAACCCTGTACTCTTTTTCAAACTGAAGCAGATCCATTTTTAATCGTTATTTTTTAAAAATTCTTCAACCTCCTGGCTATACTGAGCCCAGCTATTCATCTCATCGTTAAGTCGTTCCTTAAGATCCTGATATTTTTTGTAATCAATTTCATGTTCTTCTGAAGAATTTCCGGGCTCCATGAATGATTTGTCAACTGCAATTATTTCAGCTTCTATCTTCTCTATAGCTTTTTCGGATTCCTCTAGTCTCTTTCTCATCTTTCTCAGATTACGTTCATACTCCTTTTTATTGAGGTATTTCTGTTTGTTTGATGATACATTTTCCTGTACGGACTCGTTTTTGATTTTATCTTTTCTCTCAATATCTTTCAGGTTTTCAATCTTTTTCTTCCTGAGAAAATCATAGATGCCACCGATATTTTCCTTAATCTTATTATGTTTGAATTCAAATACTTTATCTACAATCCCATCCAGAAAATCTCTGTCGTGAGATACCACAATTAGTGTGCCATCATATCTTATAAGAGCCTGTTTCAGGATATCCTTTGATCGCATATCAAGGTGATTTGTCGGCTCGTCAAGAACAAGAAGATTACTTGGTTCAAGGAGAAGTTTTACCAGAGCGAGCCTTGCCCTTTCTCCTCCAGACAGGACTTTAACCTTTTTCTCGACATCATCTCCCCTGAATAAGAATGCTCCAAGCATATTCCGGATCTTTGTCCTTATATCGCCTTTGGCAATATCATCAATAGTCTGAAGGACAGTTCTATTTTCATCGAGCAGTACATCCTGATTCTGAGCAAAATATCCTATTTTAACATTATGACCTATTGTAAGATTGCCAACCCAATCGAGTTCGCCATTAATAATCTTTGACAGAGTGGTTTTTCCTTCTCCGTTACGGCCAACGAATGCAACTTTTTCTCCTCTTGATATTTTGAAATCAATCTTGTTAAGTACGGTCACGGATCCGTATTTTTTTGAGAGACCGTCTGCTTCCACAACAACTGTTCCGGACCGCGGAGCTGGAGGAAATCTAAGGTTTATGGCACTTTTATCTTCTTCATCAACTTCAAGTCTCTCAACCTTACCCAGCTGTTTAATCTTCGATTGAACCTGAACTGCTTTTGTAGCTTTATACCTGAAGCGCTCAATAAACAATTCAGTGTCTTCAATCATCTTCTGCTGATTCCTGTATGAGGCGATCTGTTGTTCTCTTCTTTCCTCTCTCAGTACAAGATATTTCGACCAGGAAGCTTTGTAGTCGTAAATTTTGCCAAGGGAGATTTCAATTGTCCTCCTTGTTACAGCATCAAGAAATGCACGGTCGTGAGATACAAGAACTACCGCACCAGAGTAAACTGAGAGAAATGATTCCAGCCATTGGATTGATTCTATATCAAGATGGTTAGTAGGCTCGTCAAGAAGAAACAGAGAAGGCTTTCTCAGGAGTATCTTGGCCAGTTCAATACGCATCCTCCAGCCACCACTTAACTCGCTGGTTGGCCTGTCAAAATCTTTTCGTTCAAAACCCAACCCAAGGAGTGTCACTTCAGCCTCTGCCATATAGTTTGTCCCTCCCAACATCCTGTACCTCTCCTCAACTACAGTAAGATGATCACAAAGTTTCAGATAATCAGATGATTCATAATCCTCTCTTCTTGCAATCTCCGAACTGCAGTATTCTATTTCCTCAGAGAGTCCGATTAGTTCAGAAAATGCTGTTATTGTTTCATTTATTACAGTTGTTGTGTCATCAACTTTCATCTGCTGAGGGAGGTAACCTATAGAAACATCTTTCGACATATCAATCTGGCCCGAACCTGGGCTCTGATGACCTGAAATAATTTTGAGTAAGGTTGATTTTCCTGCACCATTCTTCCCGGCCAGACCAATCCTGTCCTGATCATTTATCAGGAAGGAGATATTAGTTAATAAATCGAAACTGCCAAATGAAACTGAGATATCCTGAACCGAAACCATATAAAAATTTAAATGTCTGCAAATATAGGAAAAGTATGGCAGCCATGAAAAGATAAGCATTGTGACGAGAAATTCTCTCAGGAACACTTACATTTGCGCTGATTAAGAGAGTGTCATTTTAATAAATGAAAGGTTAGGAAAGTGGGTAGAAAAAAAGAACTCCCTTTATTGGAAAAAGTCAGAATAACAGATATCGGAGCTGAAGGAAATGCATTGGCACGGGTCGATAACCTCGTGGTATTTGTGCCGATGCTCATACCCGGAGATGTCGTTGATATCAAGGTTATTAAGAAAAGAAAGAAGTATCTTGAAGGCAGAGTTGTAAAGTTTCATGAATACTCGCCTGACAGGATTGAGCCCCGATGTATCCATTTCGGAATATGTGGCGGTTGCAAGTGGCAACACCTGCCATACAAGCTCCAGCTTCAGTATAAAGAAAAACAGGTCAGGGATAACCTGACAAGGATCGGGAAGACCGATCTGCCTGATATTAGACCGATTATCGGATCGTCTGAGATATACCTATACAGAAATAAACTGGAATACACTTTTTCTGACAAACGATGGCTTACTAAGGAGGAGGTTGTCTCAGATAAAAAATTTGAAAAGGAAGATGCTCTCGGATTTCATATTCCAGGGCTGTTTGACAAAGTTCTTGATATTGAAGAGTGCCATCTTCAGCCTGAACCTTCAAATTCAATAAGAAATGCAGTCAGGCAATATGCGCATAAGAATGACCTGCAATTTTTTGACCTGCGGGAGCAGAAAGGATTTCTAAGAAATATTGTGATCCGAAATTCTCTTGAAGGTAAAGTAATGGTTATAGCAGTCTTCTTCTATGATGATGTTGAAAAAAGAAATGGGTTGCTTGATTTCCTTGCTTCAGAATTTCCTCAGATCACATCCCTGATGTTTGTTATTAATTCAAAAAGAAACGATTCTCTGAATGATCAGAATCCCATACTTTATAAAGGAGATGATCACTTAGTTGAAGAAATGGAAGGACTGAGGTTCAGAATCGGACCAAAGTCCTTTTATCAGACCAATACCAGGCAGGCGCTCGAACTTTATCGTGTTGCCAAAGATTTTGCAGGACTTTCAGGGAAAGAAATCGTATATGATCTTTATACCGGAACCGGAACTATTGCAAATTATCTTGCAGCTTACGCCGACAAGGTGGTAGGTATTGAGTATGTTGCTGAAGCGGTACAGGATGCAAAAATTAATTCTGAAATTAATGGTATTCGTAATAGTTACTTCTTTGCCGGCGACATGAAAGATGTACTTTCTGAATCGTTTTTTAAAACACACGGGAAACCGGATGTTATAATTACTGATCCCCCCAGAGCCGGTATGCATGAAGAAGTGGTTAAAATAATTGCAAGTGCTGCATCAGAAAAAATTGTCTATATTAGTTGTAATCCATCTACGCAATCGCGTGATATACAGTTGCTTTCAGATAGTTACTATATTGCAGCAGTACAACCTGTAGATATGTTTCCACATACTCATCACGTCGAAAATGTTGTTCTTCTGAAAAGAAGAGGACGTTAAAATGTACCTGAACAGGTATAATAGGCTTAAAAATAATGTATATTTATTGTTCGTATTAATGATATACGCGTATGAGCATTGAAAAACAAGATAACCCGGGCCTGCTTTCATTGCTCCCTGATCAGGGAATGAAAGATCATATTGCCAGCCTCCGTTATGCCAAGATGATACAACATGCATTAATGCCTAATCCGGCAATGCTAAAAGGAATGCTAAAAGATTATTTTATTCTTTTCCTTCCACGCGACATTGTAAGTGGCGATTTCTATTATGCTTTCTGTACCAGGCAGAAAATGTGTATTGCCGCGGGGGATTGTACCGGACATGGTGTACCCGGAGCGCTTATGAGTATTCTTGGAATAAGTTTTCTGAATGAGATAATGCAATCGGATGTGAATTTGAATTTGAATGCCAATAGAATACTTAACCTGATGCGGGAGAAAATTATGAAGGCTCTTCACCAGACAGGTGACTATCGTGATGCTCAAGACAGTATTGATATTGGAATATGTATTATCGATTGTCCCACTGGTAAATTGCAGTATTCCGGTGCAAACAGGCCTCTGATTATGATAAGAAACGGGGAATTATCTGAATTCAAACCGGATAAGATGACCTTAGGTGTTGCACCAATAAGGGAAGCGTCATTTACAAATATTTGCATTGAAACGAAACCCGGTGATTCCTTTTATCTGTTTTCAGATGGTTTCTCCGATCAGTTTGGAGAAATTACTGATAAGAAATTTAAATACAAACATTTCAAAAGGATAATTCACTCATTTGAAGAGCTTCCTATGGAGCAGCAAAAACAACGCCTTGAAAGTGCGTTTAACGAATGGAAAGGAAAGACACAGCAGGTTGATGACGTCCTGATTGTTGGTTTTCAATTATAATTATAATTATTATTATTATGATGAAGCTTAAAGCTTTCAGAATAAGGAACTTCAGATCAATTGTTGATACAGGGTGGCAGAATATTTCTCCTGATAATATTACATGCCTTATCGGTCAGAATGAATCGGGAAAAACATCTGTTCTGGAGAGTTTAAAAGTTTTTTATTCCGGAATTATCTCTGAAGACGTACTACGTAGTGACCTTTCCCTGCCTGAAGTGAGCTGCCGTTTTACGATTCCTAAAGGGTGGCTGATTAATATTACCGATAATCCTGGTACAGAATTGAAAGAATTACTTTCAGGTCTGACACATCTTGAGCTTACCAGGAGTTGGATTGCCGATCTTTCATCAGTTATCAATGTCAGTGGAGAAATAAGTCAGTACCTCGATTCACTTGAAGATGCCTGGAGAATCTATCTGAATGATGTTACCATAAAGCTGGATGAAGAGATGATTTCTATCCGGGATCTGGAAACAACATTCTCCGGACTTACCGAGGAAGAGTCTGATATAAGGTCGAAACTTTCAGAGAATGAAGGGGAAAAATTCGGGTTCTGGTTATTCTGGAAGAAACCTGCAGAAGTGGAAAATCAGAAAAATATTCACTTCCCGGGGCTGAAAAATAAACTAAATGAAATTAAGAAACAAAAGGAAGAGATAAATGAAATTCTTCTGAAGAAACAATTGATTAAAAGAGCTGGTGAAAAGTGGAAAAAACTTGAGGAAAAATGTACCCAGGCTGACAATCATCTTAAGAAAATTTCATTTAAACTGGAAGAACGCCATCAGAAGATGACTCTTTTGATGCGACCTATCGAAGATGAAGAAGACACTGAATGGAAAGAAGTTCTTTATGATTTCAGAAAAACAAGATCTGATCGTGAAATCAGGATGGCAGAGATTGAAAGTCATATAGCGTTTTCAGGGTATATAATCGACGGCAGCACTGAGGAAGAGGCAGAGAAAATGGTTGAAGAGGTCATTCAATCCTATAGGTCACATTTAAATAGCGCTATTTTAGGTAAAAAATATTTTGAATACAGTCCTGTCTTTGAATTGTTTGAAGACTTTGGAAGCCTGTTGCCAAACAGGATTGACATGGAAGATATTATAAGCGGCAATGTGAATGTTGAAGGTTATAAAGCTGCCAGAAATTTCCTTTCTCTGGCGCAGGTCGATTATTCTTTTTTCCAACAACCGTCGAGTCGAATCCTGAAACAGAAAATTGAAAATCTTAATCATACCCTTACACATAATTTCCATGATTTCTGGCAGCAGTCAATTGGAAGAAATAATAAAATTCATATTCAGTTTGAACTCGACCACTACAATGCTTCTTATGAAGGTAAAGCCGGCAAACCATATCTTGAATTCTGGATTAAGGATGAAGGGGAACGGCTCTATCCTAAGCAAAGAAGCAGGGGTGTCAGATGGTTCTTATCATTTTATATGGAGCTAATGGCTTCGGCCAATATCAGAGACAAGCAGATAGTGTTCCTTGTTGATGAGCCAGGTGTGAGCCTTCATGCCAGAGCACAGGAGGATGTTCTGAAAGTCTTTGAAAATATTAAGGATAAAATCCAGATCATTTATACTACCCATTCCCCACATCTTGTCGAGATCAACAAATTACACAGGGTTCTAGCTGTTCAGAGGGATGATCTTGATAGCCGTAGAAGTGCTTCACGGATATTAGATCCCTTGCAGTTATCTCTGGCTTCGCCCGATACACTCACTCCATTGCAAAGCATTCTTGGTAACCCAATGGGAGGTGAAGGATTCTCTTCAAAGAGATTTAACCTTATTGTAAATGATACCGGATCGTTCTACATGCTAAATGCGATTATTCTTTTAATGGGATTTACAGGTAAAGTTTGTGTAATACCTTCAACCAACGTCTCTTCCATTCCATTATTGTGTAACATTATGATGGGATGGGGTTTGGATTTTTCAGTCCTTCTTTTTGAAAATGATGATGAGATACAAATAGCTGAACTTTTGAAAAATTCAGTTTTCAAAACTGAAACTGATACCAGGGAACTTATTATCAGAATGCCGGAGAATTTTTTAAACTCCGAAGATCTTTTATCGACACTTGATTTCAAGAACCATATTTTGCAATCAAGAGAGGGAATCACCGTACCGAATTCAGTTTATATCAGGGAGAAGGAACTTCCCCGGAATTTCATTTTAAGCAGATTCCTTTCAAATGTAAAAGAGGGAAAGATTAAACCCACCGATTTTGATGAGGAGACTCTGGAAAATTTTAAGCTGATTACCGGTGTATTTGGAGAGTTAAAATAAATTTCTGATTTATTTTGCACTTTATGCTTGTTTTCCTACTTTTGTCGCGCTCCGTAAATTGGGCCACACGATTTTGGAGAGATGGGTGACCCTCCTTCGCTAAAGCTACGGAGGGCAAAGGTGGCTAAGTGAAATGATAATATTGGAGAGATGGGTGAGTGGTTTAAACCAGCAGTTTGCTAAACTGCCGTATGGGAAACTGTACCGGGGGTTCGAATCCCCCTCTCTCCGCAAAGCTTAAATGAGCCCCGCGTCAGAGGGGCTCATTTATTTTACCGAAACTCCGAAGAAAGCTTGCTTTCTGAAGGAGATGAGAGAAAATAAATAGGACCCGAAGGGTTCATTTAAGCTTTGCAATGATTCCCCTTAGGGATCACGACCGAACGAAGTGAGGTCGTAATCCCCCTCTCTCCGCAAATAATTTCAAGTGCCGCTTGTAAATCAATATATTACAAGCGGTTTTTTTGTTATTACATGCACGATTACATACAGTATTGGTGATTAGTGGTGGAGCCTCTTTATTCAGAACATTTGTGGATTGGTGATGGTTTGTGAACAGGGCTTGGTGTTCTAAAAAATCCTGAGATGTTATTATTTAAGATTTTTCCAAAAAGCCGGGTATAAATAACTCTTTTAAAAGGAATTGATAATCAGATTATTATCAATTGTCAGACAAAATAAAAAATTTTCATTGAGAAAGTGAAGTTTACTTCAACTTATTCCCTCAGAAGTTGTTATTTATTTACCTTTGGTTAAAATGGATCTGACTTATGAAAAAATTAGTCCTGTTTTTTATTTCACAGGTTATTCTTCTGCCCGTGTTTTCTCAACAATCAGTTAAAGGGAAGATTACGGATGATAAGAATATTCCGGTTGCTGGTGCATCAGTACAGGTTAAAAATACATTACGAGGCACTTTCAGCGATATTGATGGCGGTTTCGTCATTGTTGCTTCTTCAAATGACACATTGGTATTCTCCATGTTAGGCATGGCGACTCAGAAGATTCCTGTTGCTGACAAAACGATCATCAATGTAAAGTTGCTCGAGGAATCAAAGGAACTTAACGAGGTAGTTGTGATCGGTTATGGTACTGTTAAAAAAAGTGATCTGACCGGATCCGTTGCCTCTATAAAATCAGTTGATCTTACGAAAATCACATCCTTAAACCCTGAACAGGGATTGCAGGGAAAAGTAGCCGGCGTTCAAGTGACCAGTTCCTCCGGAGCACCCGGAGCTGTTCCTTCAATTCTTATCCGTGGAGTGGGTACCTTTAACAATAGCGCTCCCATCTTTGTGGTTGATGGAGTCATCCTGGATGACATTTCCTTTCTTAACTCACAGGATATTGAGTCCATGAATATTCTCAAAGATGCGTCAGCCACGGCCATATATGGTTCCCGGGGAGCCAACGGTGTCATCCTGGTGACCACCAAAACGGGACAAAAAGGACAGGGGAAAGCCACCTTTAATTATTCAGGAGAATACAGCGAACAGATATTGCAAAAGAAAATTGATTTGCTCTCGGGCAGGGATTATGCTACTGTGGTTAATGAAATTACGCCCACCTATAACAATGTTGATCTGGTTCCAAACACAAACTGGCAGTCGCTTGTTTTTCATCCGGCTTCAATTCAGAGTCACCAGTTGTCTGCTTCCGGCGCTACAGACTTAACCCAGTATTATGTAAGTTTGGGTTATTTCAAACAGGATGGGATAGTTGATAAATCAAACTATGAGAGGGTCACATTCAAATTAAATAATACTTATTCCTTAACAAAAAATATTAAGGTAAGTAATTTTCTGAGCATCACTCCCTATAAGCAGCAAAATGCACCCAATGTAACCTATTCAGCCTATAGAGCCCGACCCGATCTGGTTCCATATAATCAGGATGGAAGTTTTGCAGAAGTTCTTAATGTGGGAAATCCCCTGGCCGATCTGGCATATTCAAATGATTATAATAAAGGGGTTCGCGGTGTAGGCAATATTTTTGCCGAGGCAACGATACTGAAAAGCTTTAAGGCTAAAACCAGTTACGGTATTGATGCCGGCTATAATCAGGCAACCAGCTTTACGCCTGCATATTTCGTTTCCCCGCAGCAACAAAACCTTCTGAACACACTTACCAAGGGAAACAGCCACAGCATCGCCTGGCTCTGGGAAAATACCCTTTCTTTTAATAAGCAATTAGGTCCTCATTTCCTTGATATCGTTGCAGGTTATACCATGCAGAAGACTTCATCGGAGAATTTCTCAATTACAGGGAAAAATATAATCCGGACCTCTCCGGATTTCTGGTATCTCAACCAAAGTTATATATACGATCCTACTAATGGAGTAAATACTCTTAACAGCATTTCCAATGGAGTAGATGCCAATCAAAATTTTTCTATGATCTCATACCTTTTCAGGGCTAACTATACGTACAATTCAAAATATATTTTAACAGCAACATTTCGCCGGGACGGATCATCCAAATTCAGTTCCACCAACAGGTATGGAAATTTCCCATCATTTGCTGCAGGCTGGGTTGTTTCAAGAGAACATTTTATGGAGAAATTTCCATTAATTTCGAATTTAAAGGTGCGTGGAAGCTGGGGAATGACGGGTAATGATAAAATAGGATATCTTAGCCAGTATTCAGTTACTCAGAATCTTGTAACAGTTCTGGGAAACCCTGCATCAGCAAATTCAGCCATCACATACTCTGTTTCCGGTAACCCAAACCTGAAATGGGAAAGCACCACTCAGGCTGACGCCGGACTTGAAATTGGTCTGATTAAAAACAAACTAACAGGAGAATTCGACTATTATCACCGTCTTACTAAAGATATTCTGATCGCACTGTCGACACCCGATTACCTTGGAAATGGTCAAGGTGCGCAAGAATCTTTCAATGCTGCCTCGGTTAAAAACACAGGCTTTGAGGGCAAATTAACATGGAAAGACAAAATCGGACAAGTGGGGTACTCAGTTTCTATTTTAGGCTCGTCCATCCGGAACAGAGTTTTGAAAGTAGGAGGAAGCAGCGGAATCGATTCTGTTTTGTATGGTGGATTCCTTTCCAGTGGGATTCCTGTAACCCAAAGCAGGGTGGGGCTGCCAATCGGTGCTTTCTATGGATACAAAACCAATGGAGTGTTTCAGAGTACAGACGAACTTAATGCATATCCCCATCTGTCAACTGCAGTTCCCGGCGACTTACGGCTGGTTGATGTCAACAATGACGGAAAGATTGACGGAAATGACCGAACCTATTTAGGGTCACCTATTCCCAAGTATACTCTGGGGTTCAATATTGAGACTGATTATAAAGGATTCGATCTTTCCATAGATATCCAGGGTGTATACGGTAATAAAATATTCAATGCCAAAGAAATTGTCAGACCTGATCCCTACAACTGGGAAAAACATGTTTTAGGTGCATGGACAGGCCCTGGTACAAGTAATTCGGAACCAAGAGCCACCTATGGCGGAAACAATTACCTCCCCTCCGATAAATTTGTTCAGGACGGATCGTTTACCAGGCTGCGAAATGTAACCCTGGGCTATACCCTTCCATCCAGTATTACCAATAAGATAGCTATCAGTCAATTGAGGTTCTATGTTAAAGGCTCTAATATATATACTATTTCCAAGTTTACGGGTTACACGCCCGAAATTGGAGGTTCCAACGTTATTTCCAACAATATTGATTTTGGAACATATCCGGTCAGTTCGGTTTATTCCTTTGGTATTAATCTAACATTCTGAATGTCATGAAAACAAGAATTATACTTTTTTTCTCTGTTATCATTCTACTTTTAGGATGTACCGACTTTTTAAAGACTGATCCACAGGGACAATTAATAGAAGCTTCTTTTCCCGTTTCTTCTTCTGATGCTTTGCTGGCAACAACTGCTGTATATGCTGCTGTGAGAGACTGGTACTATAATTCGGGTGGATACCCTATTCTGGATATCATGTCGGACGATGCCTATAAGGGAAGTAATAAGAATGACCAACTGGCAACTGTAGGAGCCTATGATAACTTCACGTTCAACACAACAGGTGATGGACTCGACCGCTGGTGGGCCACCTTATACCAGGGCATCAAATGGGCCAATGTCGTCATTGAAAAGGTACCAGCCATATCGATGGATACAACTTTAAGAAACCGATACGAAGGTGAGGCAAGATTCCTGCGGGGACTATTCTATTTCGATCTGGTACGCGCATGGGGTGGCGTACCCAAAGTGACCGCATCAATCCCCCCCTTGCATCTTGGTAGGTCCAATAGCGAAGAAATCTACAGTCTCATCGTCTCAGATTTGCAATATGCGGAGACCCATCTTACAAAAAAAAGTGAACTTATATCCTCTGATAAGGGAAGAGCAACAGCCGGTGCCGCGGAAGCCTTACTGGCAAAAGTTTACCTTTTTCAAAAGGATTTTGTAAATGCGGAAAAATACGCCCTGAAAGTCATCCAATCCAATGAATATTCTCTGGAACCCCGGTTTATAGACGCCAACGGAGTGAACGGTAATAATGGAGTCGAATCCATTTTTGAAGTTGGGGCTCTTGGAGTGGAAGATTATAATGGGGGAGGAGCCCAATATGCTAACACTCAGGGAGTGAGAGGTTCGCCAAACCGGGGGTGGGGATTTAACAGACCTTCCATCGATTTGAGAAGGTCCTTTGAACCGGGGGATACTCGTCTGAAAGGTACGATCATCGATCTGGGTGATACTATAGATGGCGTGTTTATCAAGGGGGATCCTGATCCAGCCAACGATCCGGTTATTACACTTAATCAAAATGGCGATACCATCAATATTCAATGTTATAATCGAAAAGTATGGACCCCTGGAAACGATACCCCCACGCAATGGGCACATCATCGAAGGTTGATTCGATATGCCGATGTATTGTTGATAGCCGCTGAAGCCCTGAACGAAAATGGGAAACAGACAGATGCTTTGACTTATCTGAACCAGGTAAGAAAAAGAGCCAGAGGAGGAAACATTTTAATCTTGCCAGATGTTACTATCACAGATAAAAATTTACTCAGGGATAAAATATTGCTTGAACGACGACATGAACTTGCTCTGGAGGGAGAACGGTTCTGGGATCTGGTTCGAACCGGGAAAGCGGCCACAGTCCTGGGACCCCTGGGATTTGTCCCTGGCAAACATGAATTGTTGCCCATCCACCAGAGTGAAATTGATATTTCACAGGGATCATTAACACAAAACCCTGATTATTAATATAATTCAATCCCATTCGATATGTATAATTAAATAATTGACAATTATGAAAAGAAAAATTCTGATTCTCAGTGTTTTAATGATGATGACAGCTATCGTCGTAATAGATAGTTGTAAGAAAAGTAATCCTGCTCCACTTAGTCTGGGAACATTGATGGTTGGTACTATTGATTTAAATGCCGCCACAGCTCCCACGAACGTGCCTGTTAAACCCGCCATTACTGCCACTTTTACTACGGACGTTGATGCGACGACCGCAACAGCAAGTAACATAACCCTTACAGAAGATTATGATGCTGTTTCCATACCTTTGACCATTTCGGCCTCTGGGAAAGTTGTTACGATAACCCCTGTCGCCAACTTGGCCAATGGGGCGCTTTATAAACTTGCCATCACACCAGGATTAAAAGCTTCCAACGGGGAGACACTCACCGCTATCAACCGTTCGTTTACTACCTTGGGTTCATTCCTTCCTTCAGGGGTAGTCGCCTATTGGAACTTTGATGGGAACGCCAATGACCAGACGGGTATCTATAACCCTTCAGCAAGTGGTGTAACCGCCATTTCCTATGTAACGGGCCGTAATGCAGCTTCCGGTCAGGCCGCAAGCTTTAACGGAACCACCTCTCTGATTGAGATTCCTAATGGGGATATATTGGAAAATTCCAGCGATTTCTCTATAAGTTTCTGGATAAATGAAGACTCTACTGCAAAGCGAGATCAATTCGTCTTGGGATTGGCCGGAGCGAAAGGGTTCCAATTCGAAATCAACAACAATGGAAACAACTTTCTAGGAGACTGCAAATTGACAGTACAATACAACATTACTGGCGGAACAACTGCCAATGAGGACTTATGGTTTAACGGAGGCGCAACAGGCACAACAAAAGACAACGGTGGATGGCAGGGTTGGACTTTCTGCAAAGACCTTACCTCGAATTCCGGAACTGGTGTAAATGGTTTGCTGGCTAAACATTGGGCTCATGTTGTTTGCACCTATGACCATGCTACAAAAATAGGTACCATGTATATCAATGGTCTGGAAATGAAGGCACAGGATTTCACTCTTTATCCTACGAACCATCCAATGTATTCTGCTACAGGGCTGAAATTTGCCGGAAATGCCGCCAATAATGCCCTTGTCTTTGGCTTTATCCAGGATAAGGTAAGTCCTACCCTCCCGGATACCTGGGCCGATTATACAAATCCTGCTAATGGCCATTTTCAGGGTCTTCTGGATGATGTTGCCATCTATCATTCGGTGCTGACACCTACTCTGATCACACTCATGTACAACTCAGGAAAACCATAATTAATTTTCCAATCAGATGAAAAGGGAGGGCAACGCAGTCCTTCCTTTTCTTTTTATTCATTATCTTGTGGTTATGAAATATAAAATATTCCCGCTCTCTTATTTCATATTTTTCTTAGGTATCCTGTCATGTGGGAAAGATACCTCCCCAAATAAAAATGGGGGAATGATCCAATTAATAAGCGTTAAGATTGGTACTTCCACTCTGAACGTCAGTAGCACAATAAATAACGTACCAAATGATCAGCCCATTCAGATTGCATTCGCTGTTGCGGTAGATACAAATTCCATTATTAAAGGGATTACCCTTCAAAATTCCAAAGGGGCCGCGATTGCTTATACCTACGCTTCGATAAACAATTCCACTGCTCTCACCTTGACTACAACAGCCATCCTGCAGTATTCCACCGATTATACCCTGGCAATTTCCTCCGCGTTACGAGGTTTGAACGGGGAGACTTTTCCAGGCATCCAATTTAAATTTACAACCCTTGCAGGTTCAATGGTGATTGATTCAATTAGCCTCAATGGAAAAGCGATGTCAACTTCCCCGTTACAAAACATTGACCCTAAAAAAATCAACATAAAGATAACCTTTTCCCAGGCCCTGGATCCCACCAATTACAAATCGTTATTTTCATTCACAGGACCTCCTTTATCCTTCACTCTCTCAAGCGACAACAAAA
Source organism: Bacteroidales bacterium (assembly GCA_017882345.1). Classification (GTDB taxonomy): domain Bacteria; phylum Bacteroidota; class Bacteroidia; order Bacteroidales; family VadinHA17; genus LD21. The sequence continues at coordinate 334 of JADGPT010000036.1, read as the reverse complement.
CACTTCAGGCTACCAATACCACAAAGGCAAAAGGTCTTGCCAGGTATTCATTTTCCATTTCCTCCACGTTGACCTCGGCAGGAGGGTTTGCTTTCGGAGGCTTTTCTTCTGATTTTTATACAGCGATCGATTCCACCTATCAATACACAAAGATATCGGATGATGATCTTTTAACACTGATACAACGACAAACCTTTAAATATTTCTGGGATTTTGGCCATCCTTCGTGCGGTATGGCGCGTGAACGGAATTCTTCGGGCGATATCGTTACCACGGGAGGCTCGGGATTTGGCATTATGGCCATGATTGTGGCCATAGAAAGAGGATTCATTTC
>JADGPT010000174.1 GCA_017882345.1 Bacteroidales bacterium | reverse complement strand
AGAGATTTCAAGCGTCTTCGCTGATATGTAAAACTTTAATTTTCGGAATCTTTAGATCAAAAACTCATTAAATCCTCCAAAACCTGTCAAGAAACCTGGCAAGTTTTTTTGCAGGATCATAATTGATCTGTTTAATGCATGACTCATGAATGGGTAATAGTTATAGCTTCTATAATTAAAAAAGAGTTTACTTTTGGGCCTGTTTTTTCATTTCAGATTTTGTTTTTCATGACAAATATTCTTGTTATTGTCCTCCTGTTTAGCTAAATTTCGCTGTAAACCTGAATTTTGTGATGTTATATTTTTAGAATCCCTCTTCTTATGTAACTATGCTAAACCTGTAAAAATGAAATTATTCTTTATTCAATGTAAAAAAATCCTGCTGTTATTGCTGATGGTAACAGCCTTTGGAACCGTATCCGGTCAGATCCTAATTAAAGGACATTTGATTTCAGCTGATGAAAAGGCAGCAATGCCAGGGGTTAATGTATCCGTTAAGGGAACTGCTCTGGGCACAATAACTGCTTCTGATGGTTCATTCAGCATTTCCGTGAGAAAGAAAGAAGATATCCTGGTGTTTAGTTTTATTGGCTATACCACTCAGGAGGTAACAGCTGGCGATAAGACCATGTTTGAGATAAGGATGGAGCCACTGGTAAACGAGCTGGAATCTGTCGTGGTAATGGGTTACAGCAACAAGAAAAGGAACGAGATAACCGCCGCTGTGACAACCGTTACATCTGACAAACTCATGGACGTGACTTCAAATGATATAGGAACCATGCTTCAGGGTAAGGTTGCCGGTATCCAGGTTATAAACGGATCAGGAAGTCCCGGATCCACTCCCGATATAAGGATAAGGGGATCATCATCCTTCAGCGCTCCAAACCAGGGGCCTCTTTATGTCGTTGATGGAATTATCGGGGGGAATTTTGATCCTAATGACATTGAAACTATTACAGTGATGAAAGACGCAGGAGCAACAGCTCTCTATGGGTCCCAGGCCAATGGAGGAGTCATTGTGGTTACTACAAAAAAGGCAAAACCAGGGAAACCACGGTTTGAGGTAAAGGCAGTAACCGGGGTACGTGTGGCTGATCACGGTCATGTAAGGATGATGGACAGCAAAACGCTTTATAATTACCACCGCGAATATTTCCGCGATCCGGTCCTTTTTGAAATTGATGACAGGAAATTCAAAGAAGCTCGTCCTGCTTCACTTCTTGATGTCAACACAAACTGGCTTATGGAAACTTTCAAACCTGCCCTGCTTCAGAATTATTTCATTTCTGCATCCGGTCAACTCGATAAATTGTCATACTACATTGGTGCAAGCTATTACGATGAAGAAGGGACGTTCATCAATACTGGCTATAAAAAAATAAACTTACGTGCCAACAGCACTTATAAATTCTCAGACAAGGTAAGCCTGACAAACAACATAAATCTCAGTGGCTCAAAAACCCTCAGCGCAGACTACATGAACATATATTATTCCTATACAAGTATGCCATGGGATAATCCATATGATGCAGACGGTAAGCCAAGAAGTTTCAAGAATGCAAATGGAATATGGTCAAAGGATAAAATAAATCCGATCCAGGCTGCAAACAATTCAGAACTCAGTAATACCGGATTTTCCCTTGATTATGATCTTGATCTTAACATCAAATTTACTGACTGGCTATCATTCTCTTCAACTAACCGCTTAAGCGCAAGTTCATATATGGATAAACAATATTATTCGGCAACAGCAGATAATCTGTCCTATTTCGGCAGTGGCTTCGTGAGCTCAAGGAACGATGTTAGCTATAGTGGAATAACGACTGACCTGCTTATGTTCCGGTTTGTTAAAGGTGTTCATTCGGTTAATGGTCTGGCAGGCTTTGAGGCCAGCGGCGAGAATTCCGATTACATACGAGGATCCGGGACTGGCATTCCCGAGGGCCTGAAAGTACCTACTGTTGCATCGGGGCAGTACTCAATCGAAGGAGCTCCCGTCAGTTCTGTAATGCAGTCTTTCATCTCGCAGGTAAACTACTCAATAAATAACAAGTATTTTTTTTCAGGTTCATTCAGGGTTGACCAGTCTTCCTCTTTTGCACCAAATAAACGCATTGCAATGTTCCCCAGTCTTTCTGCAGCATGGAATATCAGCAGCGAGGATTTCATGAATCCAGTCAAAACGGTGAGCAACCTTAGGCTTAGACTAAGCTGGGGTAAAACCGGTATGAAGGATATCGGACCTTATAAGTACATGGAACAGTTCCGCTATGCCACTCAATACAACGGACTCCCGGCAGCAATTCCCTACCAGATGGCCAATCCTGACCTGACATGGGAACAGACTGACCAGCTTAACGCTGGAGTGGAGTTGGGATTGTTACAAAGGATCAACCTGGACTTCAATGTATATAAGAATATCACAAAGAATCTCCTTGTATACCGTGATCTTCCTCCTTCCGGTGGATTCAGGAAACAATGGCAGAACGTAGGCAATTCTGAAAATACTGGAGTGGAGTTAAGCATTTCTACAACCAACATAAAATCCACGAATTTTACATGGACAACTGACTTCACTATCGGGTTCAATAAAAACAGACTTTCCGGTTTCGGAAGCGATACCATACAGAATGCCAATGCATATGGGATTGTACAGATCTATCATAATGGAGGGACACTCTATTCGTGGTATGCAAAGGAATACTATGGTATAGATCCTGCAAATGGCTCAATGCTATGGGTAGGAGCCGATGGCACGCCGACTCATGATTACCAGGCTGCAAGAAAAATTGAATATGGCTCTCCGATGCCCAAATATCAGGGAGGGTTTGCAACAGAATTTAAGTACAAAGGCCTTTCGCTGCGAGCCAATTTCTCCTTTGTGTCAGGTAATAAGATCTATAACTATTTCAGAAGATATGTAGATCATGACCTCCAGGATGTAGGGTTTAATGTCATGATGCCACAAAGCAACTGGAAGATCTGGCAGCAACCCGGGGATGTGGCCAACCATCCGCTTCCGCAGAATGCCGTTAATTCTTATGATCCTTCAACAAGGTTTATTGAAGACGGAAGCTATGTAAAGATACGGAATATCACATTAAGCTATGGGCTTCCTTCGTCAGTGGTAACCAAACTGAAACTTACAGGACTGACAATTTCTCTCGGAGCCGACAACCTATACACATTTACCAACTTCTGGGGACAGGATCCGGAAGTCTCGATTAATCCTGCTAATGGATTGCCCGGGTATGCTGAATTCAAATACCCCAATAACAGGCAGTATGTATGCACTATAAACGTCCGATTCTGATAACCATTAATTCTCATATAATGAAAAATATATTAAATTATATCATATTTCTTACGGTTCTGGCGGCTGTTTCATCCTGTGATCTAAATATTATACCAACCGACGCTCTTACCGGAACCCAGATTAAGAATACCTCTGACGGACTTGTAAGCCTGGTAAACGGAGGGTATGCACAATTCAAAGACATACCTGCCGGTGAAAGTTCAAATAACTGGTACCTTCGTCAGTATTACCATCTAAGCGATTTCGCCAGCGATGATATTGTGTGCGGTTACAAAACAGAAGATGATCTGATAAACAGTTTCAGATACAATGACCGTGCATCCGAAAAATCAAATATTAACAGTTTCTGGGAAGTATCATATAAAATCATCTATGGGTCAAATATTGCCATTCAGATGGCAGATGAGAAAGGCAGCGATCCGGTTACCAACTACTTGAAAGGAGAATGTTACTTTTTAAGGGCATTTGCAACTCATAGCCTGGTCCGCCTTTTTGCCAGGCCTTATTCAACCGCCAATAGTGCATTGCCAGGTGTTATACTTCGTGAATCTTCAGCTGACGGTGCACCCAAAGCTCGTGCTACTCTGGCTGAAACCTACGATTACATTATCTCAAGCCTTAAGAAAGCAGCATTCCTGATGACTGAGCAACCACCCGAAGCACGTAATAACAAGGGATTTGCGTCAAAATACAGTGCATGGGCTCTTCTCTCGAGAGTATACCTTTACAAGGGCGATTACCAGAGTTCCATGTCATACGCTGATTCGGTTATAAACTCGGGGGCATATTCATTGGAAACAGCAGAAACTTATCCTGGCTATTTTGCTAATGCCCAAACTTCTTCCGAGACCATATGGTGTATTCCCTTTCTTGCCCTTGATGACAAGAAGGAAGCCTCGGTCGCATCAATGATCTATAACGGTGCTAACTGCTGGGGAGAAGAAGGAGCATCACCTTCGATACTTAACGTCATGGGCTTCGGAACATCCATGATGGATATTGATGTCCGCTGGAAATATATTGAAACTTCCAATCCGGGGTTAAAGAACGGAGTCAATATTTATTATATCAGCAAATTCTCAGGTCAAGCTGGTTCGCCGACATTAAGTTCTCCTGTAATGCTGAGGTTGTCGGAAGTTTACCTCAACAGGGCCGAAGCATATGCGAAAACAGGAGATGTCAATGATGCACTGGCTGACCTTAACGAAATACGCACTAACAGGATTGTTGTTCCTGAAGGAGGTAGCCTTGATAACTATCTGTATAATGCAGAAAGAGATGGTATTACATCAGAAAATATTCTGGATGCAGTCCTGAAGGAAAGAAGGATTGAACTTGCATTCGAAGGGCACAGGATATTCGATATCCTTAGGAATGGACAGGATCTGGTGCGTGATTACTGGGGCTACCATCTTGATAATTATAACGGAATCCCGACTGCAAGCGAGCCTGGAACGAATGCTTCAGGTGTAATGATCCACGCCAGTGATCCTTCCATGGTTTACCCGATACCATCAAGCGAGATAAGCACCAACAAGTTCTGCGTTCCCAACAATTAATTTTAATGGACAGATAATTATGAAAAAGATTAAGATATCAATATATACGGCAATACTGATGATCATCATATCAGTGTCATGCAAGAAGGAAGGAGCTTATACACTTTCTGAGACTCCTCCACTCGATTTCAAGTCATATTATAACGGGCTGACAGTAACGTTTGCAAATCATACTAAAAATACAACTGGGATAACCTGGGATTTTGGTGACAAAACACCAACTACGACCGGAGATTCAGTTGTCCACAAATATTCTTCCACTGGCAATTACCTTATTTCGATGACAGGCAATGTCGAAAAACAAGCATGGACTATGCATACCGTTCTGAGAGTTGACAAACCCTCTGTCGTAAAACTTGATGATAATTCATTTGCAGACTGGGACAGCGTTACTTATCCTGATTTTCAGCTTCAGGGTACCGATCATATGATAAGAGGCAAAGTTGACTATGATGCCAATTTTGTTTATATCTTCATAGAATATGATACTACAGGAACAAACGGTCTTGCAACGCTCGATGGTGCAATTATGGACCTGTACATGGATAATGACAATTCATTGTCCACGGGGTTTTCAACATCCCTGGGCGCAGACCTTATGTATGAAGGAAATATTCCGACAGGCTGGTTTGATTTTTACACTTTCCTGGGCACTGATCAGTCATTATGGTCATGGAATGGACCGACATCGATTAACAATGCAATTGTAATGGGATATGCGGAAGAAGTTTCTGATACAGTCAGAATGGAGTTTGGTCTGTCTCGTGATGCCCTGAAGATCACCAAAGATGTTTTTGGCTTTAAGCTGGTACTGAACTATTCCGACTGGTCAGCGGAAGCAGGTTCGCTGTCGAAGGACAATGATACCAGGATTGAAGTGCATATGGACAAGCAGGGCAAATAACAATACAAAATAAAAAGCCGTCCTGAGCATAGTCGAAGGGCGGCTTTTCGTTGTCCCGTCCCTACTTCACTTCGTTTCGCAGGGCAAAGCAAGTCTCGAACCTGAACTCTTCTGATCCAGAAGAATACGAGAATATAATATTCTTATCTTAACACATTGAATATCAATGGTGAGTTATAAAAACAAACTCATTACATTTCCATTATTTAATACCTGTTATCCCCAAAACCTGGCAAGAAACCTGGCAAGATTTTTAATATGGTCTATGCCTGGAAAATCCGGAAGGCTTGACCACATTTGGCCGGATAAGATGTGATTAACATAAATAGTTTAATGACAAGCA
>JADGPT010000035.1 GCA_017882345.1 Bacteroidales bacterium | reverse complement strand
CACAGCTTCGGGGTCTGCTTTTTTAACTGCTGGCGCTTCCTCAGTATTTTGAGTCAGAAGAGGTTCCTCTTTAGTTTTTACGGAGGGTTTAGGAGAAGAGGCTGGGGGAGATTTTACTTCTTTGATTGCCGGAGCAGAACTCTCTTCCCTGAACGATGGCGGTGAAGGTTCAATCTCACCTATACCGGTCTCACCTGTCCCGAAATTTACAAGAATTCCCTCTTCAGTTTCAGGAGGGGGAGTAGGGGTTGAAAAGCCCACCATAATGAGCATACCAAACAACATTAAATGTATTAATGTCGTACCCAGTAACCCTTTTTTTCTTCCGCCTGCAGAATTACGAAGTTCAATATTTAATTCAGGTTGCAATTATTCTCTTTTAATAATTTAATAGTTCACTAATTTAGAGCAATTCCAATATTTCCTCACTCTTCAAAAGAGTTGAATATTATGCGAAGTTATACATAAACGAAATGATATGGTGTTCTATTATGCCGGATTAATAACAATGATGTAAAATTTATTAACTAAGGGTATCTGCAAGGAGTGGAAATATTCGGATTATTTCTTTTTTATTTTTGTTTCATCCTCCTTTTTCATATCGGGTTTGGTTTTTTTCCAGAATAAATCAGAAAACCTGTTAAAATCTTGTTTGTAGAAGATCCCGACACCCTGAGTATAGGGGGTAAGTCCTGTAGCATAGGTGTCATTAAAACGGTTGAATACTTTAAATCGCAGTCTTTCAGTAAGTTTTAGTTCTGCATCAAAATCGCCGGTCATCTGATTAGTATTACTTGTTGTATAGCCACTTCCCCTGACGTCAAAATTGCCATTAAGCACTATTTTATTGTTTAAAAGCTGGGTTGACAGGGCAAACTGGGCCTCTTGAGGGCTTATTGCATTGTAGCCAGGCCTTATGTTTAATCCAATGTCAATGTCTTTAGAGATTTGTGATAACCAGTTGCTGATCTGGTTTGAGACCATTTCAAAAGTTGTAGATGCCATAGCCGATGAGCCGCTTGTGTTACTTGAATTTATCGTGGTTGTTGATGTTAGTGAAGTTGAAGAAGCGCCCATTGAAATAAAACTGTTCATTAACAAAAGGGAAAAGACTTGCCGGGTCAATTCTTCTTCCGTTGAAATTGAATTTCGCAGGTATGTTCTGGTCTGTTCATCAGCATCCGGAAGATAAATATCAAATCCTACAAGCGGATTAAAAAGTTTGCCTGACAGATTCATCTGAGGCTCAACACGTACTCTTTCAGTGTATAGCTCTCCAAGAATAGGCGATAGCGAGGTTCTTAAGTTTAAATAGTTGGCCTTCAATTCAATTTCTGCATCCTTAAGATTTCCATTGAACATTATCTTCCCTCCGCTTTCCACGCTAAAGGTCTTATTTAATATGTTACCGAGTGTGAAGGTATAGTCCCCGTCTTCAATAGTATAGTCACCATATATTCCGAAATCGCCTTTTTTATTCAGACTTACATTGAGATTCGGGCTTGATCCATGACCCTTCATAACATCGCCTACCTTTGAATCAAAAATAATTTGAATTTCAGCATCTGGTGTAACTTCCAGATTCATTTTTAAGTCCATTCCTAACTGTTTCACTGGAGCAGTTGCACTCAGGGTACTATCACTCTGATTTAACTTTTTACCCTTGCTTGAATCTTCAAAGGTGATGTAAGAATATTCAGATACTGACAGACCTTTACTCATTGGTATAGAAAGCTTTGAGTTCTTTCCTGTTTTTGCAGATATATCAAATGAAAGGGAATTCTGATCGCTTTTTATTTTTGCAACATCGTTTTTTGAAACATATGCAGTGCCAAAAAATAACGGATTGTCCTTTGGCTGTGTATTTAATACCTGGAAACCGCTTGAATTAATATTAATTATAAGATCGGCAGAGTAATCAAGGAAGTTCGTATGGCTAACTGAACCTGAGAGAGTTGCAGTGTTGCCTTTTATGTCTGTTACCCTTATATTATTGAATTCAAACCCTTTTTTATCGAATCTGACTGTATCGTTAATAGAGTATTTTGTCTGAAGATAATTAATTTTCATAGTTGCCTTCTCAGCCAGAACTGCTCCTGTAAGCACCAGGTTGCCACCTTCCCCGGATAAATTTAACTTACCCGAAGCAAACCCGCTTATTTCAGAAGCGAATGTTTTTAGTAATGGATTAAGAAAACCTATTGGTAATTTCGTAGCTCTTGCTGTAAGGTCTATTTTTTTCAGCGCCGGATCATAGAATCCTGAAACATCAAACATTTTTACGGAATTAAGATTATTACTGGCTTTTATATTGACAATTTTTTTAGAATTGTCTAAAACCGAATTAATTGAAATATTTCCAAACTCGCTGCCAAGCAGAGAGAAATTATTAATTACAATATTACCGGCAAGTAATAAACTCTTATAAACATTTGTGAGAAGGATTTTCCCGTAAAGCTGACCCTTAAAATCAAGAGGAACCATATTAGGATCTTTGTTCTTTTTCCCGTTTAACATTTTATTCAAAGGCGCTATATTTATTCCCTTGAACTCTATATGCAGAGTATCTGCAGGGTTTTCAGAAACAGAACCATCAACGAGGTAGTTCCGGTTATTACTTGTGATATTTAGCTTATTAATTTTTATTGCATTTGAATCGATCAGAATCGATGAATTGCTTAATTTCCAAAGATTATTTTCAGAATAAATATTAGTGGAATCGATATCAACTTTAAGAATAGTATTAGATTTTCCATTGGTATTTTTGGCTACCGTACCCCTCGCTATGAAATTACCCTGGTTGAGGATTTTGTCTTTATTATCCCAATTTATTGTAAAAGTGAAATTGTCAGGTTTTGTCTTAAGTCCGACAGAGAAATTTTTAAGTTCAGATTGACTCATAAGGTTTAAAGATGTACTATTCACACCCAGAGTTAATTCAGATCCTGAAACTCTGGCGTCAAAAGAAAAATCTTTGAAAACGATATTTTTAACTGTTAGCAAATTTGCCTTTCCTTCAATTTTTATTATACTGTCGGCAGAAATAATTCCCTTTATATAACTTTTATCTGAGATCAATGTTCCTGTTCTGAAAAAATTATTGATCTTATCTGTATTCTTAAAATTCACTTCAAAAGTGAACAAATTTTTTTTGAGGTCATTTTTTATACTGCTGAAATGAAACTGAGAAGGCATCAGAGTTACAAGAGTATTCTTTATGTGACTAACAAGTGTGGCAAAATTATAATAACCCCTTATATCTGCATCTACAAAATCTGTTCGCAGACTTAAAACAGGTTCGTTGTTTTCCTTATAAGTCCTTATTGAAAAGTCAGAGAGTTCCAGATTCTTACCATATTTTCTAAACTTTGAATTAAGTAGTTTTATCTCGCCGTCAATGTTATCAATACTATTCCCTTTAAAGTTAGATGTCAGTAACATTGTGACGGTAGAAGAAGTATCAAGTTTATCAAAATTCAACTTATACAGATTTGCATCAGCAATGTTCAATGTAAAATCAAATTCCGGCAGTTTATTATTAAAATTAAGTAAACCAAGAAGGTCCAGCTTAATATTTTTGTCGTCAATATTCACACTTCCATCCCAGGTCTTTTCTGTAAAAGAGCCATTAAGGGCTATGTTACGGTATGTATACCTGTTAAATTCAATGCTGTCTATTTTACCAGTAAGAGTTGCGGCGAATTTTTTTAAAGAATAGGCATATCCATCAACATTTGCTTTCATGCTGACATGACCTAAGAGTTCAGATTTACCGGTCAGTTCCCCAAGGTTTATATCACTTCCTGTCAGAAGACCTTTTATTATGTATCTGTCTGCTTCTTCGGGCTTGAGTGATATGTCAGTCCTGATGTTCCCCTCAATGGTTCTGATTTCTCCATAGGTTACAAAATCTGTTAAAAATCCGGTAAAACTCCCATTAAAAGAGATGTTTCCCAGCTTTTTAATTGCTTCAGGTATAATTAGAAATCCTTGCCCTGGCAATTTAATCTTCATGAGATCCTTTGCGTTGGTCCTAAGACTGTTTACCCCTATATGAAGGAATGCGCTTTCTATATTTGGGAGTCCGGAAAAATCAAAGTCACAATCAAGTGATGTAAAATTCCTGTATGAAAGTTTAATATTGCGCCCTCTGAGTTCCGAGATTGTGCCCAGAATCTTACCTGATAACCAGATGGATTCATTTAAACTATCTGCAAAAGGTATAAAATATTGCACATCAGTTGAACTTATAAGTGATTTATCGAGTCGAAGATCAAGTTTTACCTTTTCAGTAAAATTTTTAAATGAGTTTGACGAATCAGCAATCAGTCCAAATTTTGATATATTAAAAATACTGCTGTCACAACTGATGAAGGCCGAACTCAGAATAATGTTCTGCTTCGCTATGATTACCGAGCTGTTCATCTTTCTCACTTTAAATCCACATGATTCTTTAAATTCCAGATTGAAGATGTTGAAAGTAGTTGTATCATTCAGTGTTTTAAAGTCTACAATGGTCCCATTCAGGTCTGACAAGTTCAGGTTATTAAAGTCAATTTTGGTTTTCCCTTTGATACCACTCCTGTTGATAAGAGAAAATCTGGCATTACTGATATCAATCTGATCAATTGCAAATCTACTGCCGGCTTTCTTTGTAGTGTCAGACGGTGCTTTAATCAGGTTGAGATACCAGGTAAGATTCATAAGTCCTGCGGAGTCAGTAATAAGTGCAATAACAGGTTTTATAATACTTACTTTTCCTAACCTGAATGATTTATTTCTAATATCAATGCTCCTTATTCCGACCGTAACCTGCTTAGAATATATGAGAGTATCATTATTTTTGTCTTTAATGATCACGTCGTTGATAGATAAATTATTAAAGAATTTGTACTCGATAGAGCCAAACGATATTGTAGATTTGATTTCACTTGAAAAGTGATTTGTTATCCTTTTTATCAGAAAGGTCTGTACTTTTGCAGTCTGCAATAAAAGATAAAGTACGGTTGGCAGAAATATAATAACCCCGAAAACTATAATAAAATACTTAAGTGATTTTTTAATATTTTTGAGCATTGAAACGAGTTGAAAAATCAAGAATCAAAATTACCTGAAATATATCGAAAAACAAAGTATAGATGGCAGTTACAATCTTGGCAATAGAATCATCATGCGACGATACTTCAGTCGCAGTCATCCGGGATGGTTATGTCCTTTCGAATCTTATTGCTAACCAGGATATTCATATGCTGTATGGCGGTGTAGTCCCTGAACTCGCATCCCGCGCTCATCAGGTCAACATAGTTCCCGTAACACATCAGGCTTTGATAAAAGCAGGGATAAATGCCGAAGATATTGATGCTGTTGCTTTTACACGCGGACCAGGACTCCTCGGTTCGCTTCTGGTTGGAACTTCATTTGCTAAAGGATTTGCGCTTTCTCAAGATATTCCTTTAATAGAAGTGAACCATCTCCAGGCACATGTTCTTGCCCATTTTATTCTTGATAAAGATAAGAAAAACCGGTTGCCCTCTTTCCCTTTCTTATGCCTGCTTGTCTCAGGGGGCCATACACGGATTATTATCATGAAAAGTCAGCTTGAGATGGAGGTTATCGGGAATACAATTGATGATGCTGCAGGCGAGGCTTTTGATAAATGCGGGAAAGTTATGGGTTTTACATACCCGGCAGGCCCTCTGATTGATAAACTGGCCCTTGAAGGAAATATAAATGCTTTCAGGTTCTCAAAACCTCGCATTAAAGATCTGGATTTCAGCTTTAGCGGATTAAAGACAAGCTTTCTCTATTTCCTACGCGACAGGTTAAAAGAAGACCCCGATTTTATAGAAAATAACAAGGCAGATTTGTGCGCTTCTCTTCAGCATACAATAATCAGTATTCTTATAGATAAAGTAGTAAAAGCCTCTCTGCTGACAGGAATAAGCGAGATTGGTATAGCAGGTGGCGTTTCAGCGAATTCCGGCTTAAGGAATGAGATGCAGAGAGAGGCTGAAAAGAGAAACTGGAATCTGTATATTCCTGAATTAAGATTTACTACAGATAATGCTGCAATGATCGGTATCACAGGGTACTATAAATATCTGAGAGGTGAATTTTCAGGTCATGATATTACTCCCCTGGCCAGGTATTAATAATTTTCTTAATTTTTTTTCGTAATTTTGTGACAAATAATATGAGATGGAGGAGTTGCGGATTACGCCAACAAAGAATACACCTGAAATAATTTTAAATCCGGAAGGGATAATTCGTATTAAGGGCCGGTCAATTCATGAAAATGTAACTGATTTTTTTGAACCTGTAGAAGATTGGATTAGCGAATACATAACAGTACCGGCCGATATTACTTGTGTGGATATGAATCTTGAATATTTCAACAGCGCCAGCGCCAAGGTATTTATACATATTTTACAGAAGATCACCTATGTCACTTTAAAGCATAAGAAATTCATATTCAACTGGTATTATGAAGATGGTGACGATGATATTCTGGAAAGGGGAGAGTACTTTGCTTCAATACTTGATGTAAAATTTAATTTTATCAAACTTAAGTGATCCTTATGATTTCTTGTTCCGCTTTTTGGAAGTCTCCTGATAGGCCCTGAGATAAATAAAGGAGACAACAAAAAAGATCATACCGGGGAAGAGTAGCATTATGAAAGCAAAAACAGATGGCTTTTCAAGTCCGGGAATCGGATGGTTCAGTCTGAATATATATCCGTAAATAGTATAAATCAGCACTATAATGGAAACTACAAAACTGGCAATTATTGTTGTCCCATCTAAGATTCTTGTTGTTTTGTAAAACTTTGTGTTTTTAAAGTTGCCATAAGATGTCCGGGCATAAGCAGTAGCTCTTTTTCGGGACCTGTCCTGTCGGTATTTTCTCCAGTCTTCCATTGCTTCCTGGTACACCTGATCGTCAGATTTAATCTTTTCGTGATTCGCAATTAAAAACTCATAGGCTTCGGTTATACTTATAAAAAGGTCTTTGGCATCAGGGGCAGGATTGATATCTGGATGGTAAAGGCGAGCTTTTTTCCTGTAAGCCTTCTTTATCTCATCAATTGTTGAGTTTGTTGGGAGACCAAGTATTTCGTAATAATCTGTAAGTGTCATTTTTTCAACTGATATTACTCCACGATTGCCTCTGACTGAAAAGCCTTTTTAACTCGGATTTGAAGATCAGGTTCTGGTTATTTTCAAGCAAAGGATCGAGGTTAAGGATATCTTCTGCAATATGCCTTACATATTCAATTAATTGTACGTCTTTAACAAGGTCGGCAATCTTCAGGTCAAATGGGATACCGCTCTGAAGTGTACCTTCAATATCGCCCGGACCTCTTAGCTGAAGATCAGTCTCTGCAATTTCAAAACCATCATTAGTTCTGATCATTACCTCAATTCGTTTTGCAGCTTCTCTTGAAAGTTTATCTGAACTCATCAGGATGCAATATGACTGGTCGGCGCCTCTGCCAACGCGCCCCCTTAACTGGTGTAATTGAGAAAGGCCAAATCGTTCTGCACTTTCAATTATCATTACAGTCGCATTAGGAATGTCTACGCCAACCTCAATAACTGTTGTAGCAATAAGGATATGAGCTACTCCGTCCTTGAAGAGTTTCATAGACATCTCCTTATTCGCCGGTGTCATCTTTCCATGGACAATGCTAATACAGTAAAGAGGAGCAGGGAAGACTCTTGAAATGGTATCCCATCCATCCTCAAGATCTTTATAATCCATTGTTTCAGATTCTTTTATCAGTGGATATACAATATAAACCTGACGATGCCCGGCTATTTGGTTCCTTATAAAGCCAAAAACCTTATTCCTTTCTGAATCAGTAAAATGCATTGTTTTTATAGGAACCCTGCCCGGAGGTAATTCATCAATTACCGAAACATCCAGGTCTCCGTAAAGAGTCATAGCAAGAGTTCTTGGAATGGGAGTTGCAGTCATGACAAGTATATGGGGAGGATTGAGGTTTTTCTGCCATAGTCTTGCCCGTTGGGCAACTCCGAAACGATGTTGTTCATCGATAATTACCAATCCGAGGTTGGCAAACTGAACATTTTCTTCAAGAAGGGCGTGGGTTCCGATCAGTATATTCAGCGATCTGTCCAGCAGTGATTCCGATATTGATTTACGGGAGGATTTCTTTGAGGAACCAGTAAGCAGACGAATTTTAATATCAATTCCTCCAAGTAATTTAACTATAGTCTGGTAATGCTGGTTTGCAAGGATTTCGGTTGGAGCCATAATACACGCCTGATATCCATTGTCGATGGCAATAAGCATACTCATCAAAGCTACCAGAGTTTTCCCGCTGCCAACATCTCCCTGAAGCAAACGGTTCATTTGTTTTCCTGAGCCAAGATCTTTCCTGATTTCTTTCATTACTCTTTTCTGCGCATCTGTGAGAGTAAATGGTAAGTTGTTATAATAGAAATTATTAAAATTATCGCCAACACTTGAAAAAACAAATCCACTGAATTTAATGTTCCGGTTTGTTTTATATCTTAACAGATTAAGCTGAATATAAAAAAGTTCTTCGAATTTCAGCCGGTATCTTGCCTTTTCAAGCTCATCAGGATTAGCCGGGAAATGAATCTTATGAAGCGCCTCATGAATTTCCATGAGTTTATAATGGGAAACAAGATAAAGAGGCAGTGATTCAGGCAATCTTATCTTAATCTGTTTCAACATATTGCCTATCAGCTTACTAATTGTCTTGGATGAAACAAACTGATTTTTAAGCTTCTCCGTGGTACTATATTGTGCCTGGAGAGCCGAATTAAGTCTCTCTGCCATCTTATCGGCAGCTTCAATTTCAGGATGGACAATATTAATGATACCATTAAAAACACTTGGTTTCCCAAACACAATGAATTCAACTCCCGGACTAAAACTTCCGGTGATCCATTTGCCTCCTTTGAACCATACGAGTTTCAATGTTCCGGTATCATCCTGGAAATCAGCAACAAGCCGTTTCGCTGTGCCATGTCCTTCTGTAGAATATCCTTTAATAGTACCTCTTATCTGAACAAATGGAAGGTCAGGATCAAGTTCAGAAATCTTATAAAACCTGGTTCTGTCAATATATTTGTATGGAAAATAATACAGCAGATCACGGAATGTAAAAATGCTCAACTCTTTATTAAGCAATTCCGCCCTTTTGGGGCCGACTCCCTGTAGATAGGTAATGTCGGTATCAAGAAACTCCGGTAAACTCATTACTGAAAAAAGTAATTCAAAATATATCCGAAAATACGTATTTTTGAAAAGCTGTCCTAATTATAATTTCATTACCGAGATGATTTTTTTCCGAATAGTCAAATATCTGAAATACATTCTACTATCGCACCACAGGAGGGGACATGGAATTCATAGTCCATTTGTTTTTGATCTTGTGTCAAGGGTATTCAGGAATAAAATTGATCCTGATATTGTCTTTACTGTTGAACAAGCCCGAAAGAAATTGATCTCTGACAAGCGAACTATATTTGTTAAGGATCTTGGTTCACGATCAGAATTATTGAAAACAAACCTTAAAAAAGTGTCAGATATAGCAAGAAGGTCACCGGTTCCCCTGAAATATGGCGTCCTATTGTCAAATATGGCTGCTGAGTTCGGTAAACCACTGATAATTGAGTTGGGAACTTCTTTTGGGATAAGTACAATGTACATGGCTGCATCCAGAGAAGATGTAACAGTTTCTACAATAGAGGGTTGTCCTGAAATAGCAGAAATTGCAAAACAAAATTTCATTGAAGCTGGTCTTAAAAATATTACAGCCTTAGTAGGTGCATTTGACAATATTCTTCCTGGTTATGCAATTAATGGCATCAAGCCGGGAATGGTCTTTATTGACGGGAATCACCGGAAAGAGCCGGTACTGAAATATTTCAACGAAATGGCTGAACTCTCTGATAGCAAAACAGTTATTATAATTGATGATATTAACTATTCAAGAGAGATGGCAGAGGCCTGGAACGAAATTAAACTTCATGAAAAGGTTTCTGTCAGTATTGATATATTCAGGATGGGAATTCTATTTTTCAGGGAGGGAATAAATCATAATGACTATATAATCAGATATTAATAAAAATTAAGTATTTAAAATTTATTATTTGACATATTTAATCTAATTTCGGAAATTCAAAATTAAATCGTATGGAGAAAGTAATTGAGATTCACGATATTGTTAAGAATTATCAGGTAGGATCAGTGATCGTGAGAGCTTTGCGTTCAGTAAGCATTAATATTGAGAGAAATGAATACGTGGCAATAATGGGACCATCGGGTTCAGGGAAATCTACTCTGATGAACCTTCTTGGATGTCTGGATACTCCATCCAGCGGAAGTTACATTCTTAATGGTACTGATGTGAGTAAAATGGAAGATGATTATCTCGCAGAAATCCGGAATAAGGAGATTGGATTTGTTTTTCAGACATTTAACCTGCTTCCAAGATATTCTGCACTCGAGAATGTTACTTTGCCATTAATATACGCCGGGGTACCTAAAGTTGACAGGGAAAAAGTTGCAGTTGAAACCCTTGAACAGGTAGGTCTTGCAGACAGGATGACTCATAAGCCAAATGAATTGTCAGGAGGACAACGTCAGCGCGTTGCAATTGCCAGAGCCCTTGTAAATAAACCGTCAATTATACTTGCAGATGAGCCTACAGGTAACCTCGATAGCAAAACTTCAATCGATATTATGGGGTTGCTGGATGCAATTCATAAAAAAGGGAATACCGTAATTGTTGTTACTCATGAAGAGGATATAGCCAAACATGCTGCCCGGATAATAAGATTATTTGACGGGGAGATTGCCCAGGACTATAGGAACGAAAACTATAAAAAGGCTTAAAGTAATTTTCCCGGATTATATTATTTCTTGTTTTCACTTTTTCCTTATTCTTGATTTCACTTTTGTCTTTTTCCTTTTGTCTTTTGTCTTGATTAAACCTTTTTCCTTTGTACTTTTTACTTTATTATGAAGATCTATACCCTTACAGGAGACGATGGTACAACTTCATTGTCGGGAGGCAGGAGGGTTCCAAAACATTCAATACGTGTTGAAGCATATGGTTCAGTTGATGAGCTTATTGCATGGATTGGTCTTTTAAGGGATTACAAAGAAAATCAACACCGCAAAGAGCTTCTGATTTATATACAGAGCCAGCTTATGAAATGTGCTGCTGCACTTGCTTGTGACAGGCAAAACTCTGATAGTAGAAGGATATTGCCTGATACTGACTGCATATCAGTTATTGAAAAAGAAATTGACATGATGGAAGAAACACTTCCTAAATTGAACAATTTCATTCTTCCGGGAGGAAATATTCTCGTATCACATTGTCATATAGCCCGATGTGTATGCCGTAGGGCAGAAAGGGCAATTTCAAGGCTAAATAAAACTGAAGAATCGCCTGAAATTGTGAATAAATTTCTTAACCGTCTTTCAGATTTTCTGTTCGTATTGTCAAGAAAATTAGCCTTAGAGCTTGATATTGAAGAGATTAAGTGGACAGTTTGAGATGTTAAAAAACTTAAAATGGGTATTGCTTTTTAAGTAAAATATTATATATATTTGCAAACTTTGTTTAAAGCTTAACTTAATCAGGAAAATATGTATTGGACGCTTGAATTAGCATCAAAACTTGAGGATGCTCCATGGCCTGCCACTAAGGATGAGCTTATTGATTTCGCCATCAGGTCGGGTGCCCCAATGGAAGTTATAGAAAATCTGCAGGAGATTGAGGATGAAGGCGATATTTACGAAAGTATCGAAGATATCTGGCCAGATTATCCCAGTAAGGACGACTTCTTTTTTAATGAAGATGAATACTAAAAAAGAGGCTGATTCTCATTTTATCAGCCTCTTTTTTATTTGTTAAAAATGTCTTGCTTTTTCCTGGGTCTCAGATTATCAAACCATTTAAATCCTTCAAGCCTTACGGGGTCGGCCGGAAGAGGCGGGTCAATAAAGCCGTCAGGATTATCATGCTCATAAATCTCTGATACTTTCCCCTTATCAATCAGAACCTCAATATTTGCGCATTTCGACTGGTTCCTTCCTGTGATAAATTCTCCATCAAGCAGATAATAAAGTGATTCACCATTACCTTTAATATTTATCTTATACAGTTCATTGTTTTTGAAATACCCGGTAAGTGACCGGCCTTTTATCTGGTTAAATCTTATCGTATCTACCTGACTTGCAATGAAAGCAGCATTGTATAATTCCAAACGATCAGTCTGTTGGTTTTTTGTAAATACTGCCATTGAGTCGGAGGTAAGCTGGTTTTCTTCCGACCAGATCACCGGGGAGGTATAGAGTCTGATTACTGAATCCTGAAAAGAATATGAGAGTGAATCGCACTTTGCCTGAAGATCTTTGCTGAATATACGGCAATTGTGGTACGCCCTCATCAGCCTGTAACCTTTTAGTGATGTATCAGCCACTGTAATTGAACTGATAGTATCACCATGAACGAATAATGAGTCTTGTTTTGAAATCTGAATAAACACAGCCCTGTCAGTAACTAAAAATCTTTCAGGTTGTTTATAATACCAGGCATAATTACCCTCAATAGCCAAATGGTTTACAGTGTCTTCAATGACCACGTTCCTGAATGATTCTCCATATCCTGTACTATCATTAAAAAACAGGGAATCTCCGTGAATGATCTGCTTCCGATTGTCTATCACTGCGTTTTTCCAGACTGAAGTAATCTTTTTATTAGTGTCGTACCATCCTTTCTCGCAATAAAGATATAAGCTATCGCCATTTAATTCAGTAGGACCGGTAAAATATGCAATTTTGGATAAGGTATTGTAATCCATTGTATCGGCAGTCATTACGTAATCAGGATTTACTATTTTTACGCTATCCTTAAAATGAAACAGATTATCTTTCACCTTATATACACCGATAATGCTTGTAAGAGTGTTTTTATCGTTTATAATCCTGCCTCTGTCGTTGTACCGCGCAATTCTGTTTGCCACATCGTAATTAAGTGAATCGGTGTACAAGTGGGTATCTTTATCAATCAGTTGAACATTGCCTTTGACAAAAGCTAACTGACTTTTCCCATCATAAAAAAGGTAATTACCAAAAAGATTCAGAGTATCTCCTTGTTCGATATGTACTTTACTGTAAGCTTTCACCTGATTTTTATCAGGATAATAATGTGCACTATCGCACCACATCATAATTTCATTATCCTTAAGTTGAACATTCCCCTTCAGGTAGTGAATATCCTTCCCTGTTAGCGGATCTCTCAGGATAAGATCTTCATCAGCATTTTTCAGTTCTATTTTTTTCTTTGAAGTTTGCTTAATTGTCGAATCCTGAGATTGAAGTGAAGGAACAAAAAACAGTAATATCATAACATAGAACAAATGTCTGATAGAAATCTTATTGATCAGCCGACTCAGGTGTTTTATTTCAGCCATCCTTTTTGCAAAAAGTCACAACCTTTGAATTCCTCGCTTATTTTTATGTAGGTGATACCAATTTTGTTTTTAACCCACCTGTCAAAAACCTGAGCCCGTTCTTTTACCAGAGCAGCATCATATAGATTCTGATAGTCATCTTTCAGGTTTGCCGAGTGGGCAGGAAGGATATTATCAAGCTTTACAATTCTGAAAACTTCATTATTATTTTCATCAGTTGTTTTAAACGGATCGGAAATTTCCCCAACCTTCATTTCCCTTACTTTTATATACATCTCATGGTTCAATTCTTCAAGAGTGAACCATGTGATCCTGGATGAAGGATTTGTACTCACTAATTTACCACCATTAATCCTGCTGTCTTTGTGGGTTGAAAAACGCAATGCAGCTTTTTCGAACTTGATGCTGTCTATTCTTATCAGATTCGCCAGACTGTCTAGTTTTGCCATGGCTGTTTTTGACTGTTCGGGTTTTACTTTAGGTCTGATAAGGATATGTCGGGTATTGACCATGTCGCCTTTACGGTCGATAAGTTGAATAATATGGAAACCATATTTGGATTCTACAATTTTGGAGACAGTATTTTTTGTAAGACTGAATGCGGCATCAGCATAAGGTTTCTCAAGTTCACCTCTTACCCGGAATCCGATTTCTCCCCCGGTTTTTGCCGATTCTGTATCTTCAGAGTACATTATTGCCAGAACATTAAAACTCTTGCCGGCAAGAATCTGACTTCGGATGTCGAGAAGTTTCTGACGGGCTTCAGCTTTGTTATCTTCGTTATCGGGCGGGTCAATCTGAATTATACTTAACTCATATTTTGCAGGAACAACCGGGAGACTGTCCTTCGGGAGCGAATTATAAAACTTTTTTAAAGCAGCGGGTGTAATTGTAAGATTCTTGGAAATCTTGCTCTGGACTTCCCCAACAACTTGCTGTTCCAAAAGAGTTTTCTTTATATCCCTTTTGATTTCAATCATACTCTTCTTAAAATATGCAACGAGGGCTTCTTCGCTTCCAGCTGTCCTGATAGCGTCATTCATCCTCATATTCAGATCACCTTCCACTGCATCATCTGTAACCTTGATACTATCTATTCTGGCCTGGTCCATGAAAAGTTTTGAGACAAGCAACTCCTGAAACACACTGCATTTTAGTTGATCGACAGGAGTTTTGTTCCCGTTTCTTCTAAGATCTGAGATAGCATTCTCCAGATCAGAAAGATAGATAACCTCATTCCCGACAATAGCAGCCACTGACTCAACAAGTACCTGAGAATTAGCGATAAATACTCCTGGGAGAAACAAACATATCAGCGTCAGGCAAAATTTCAATTTTCTTTTCATCATTATTATATATCAATATATCTTAAAACTATTCTCTTTAAGCGCTTCATTATAAATTCCATTCTCAAGTGATTGAATAAATTCGAATCTCCTGGTATTCCAAATTATCCTCTTTATATCATCTTTAACATAATCAAAGGGCGACAGGGATGATCTCAATCTGTAATCCCGTATTGAGACAAGATATAATGAAGTAGAATCACTTGTTTCAAAAAAAGTGTTTCTTTTAAGGAAATTTTCCTCGTTTTCAATATTTTGCGGTAATTCGACTGAAAGTCTGTTCATTGGAACCCATTCTTCGTTGAAATCATCAAATTTTTCAGCAAACTGATAGCAGTAGCTTTCCAGTTGCTGAAGATCCTTCTGATCATTTGAACGTGCAAGTAATCTTATTTTGTTGATATCAGGTGTTTCAAGCGGTAATTTTATGAAAAGAGCTTTAACAATATTTGAAGTCAGAACAAAACTTACTTCGTTGGTTGCATAATAATTCTCAAGTTCTGCATCAGTCAAAACAGTATCCAGCTTTTCGAGTATCATTTGACGCTGGTACTGATAAATGACCAGATTCGACCTGGTTTCTTCGAGTTGTTTATCTATTTCATCTTTTAATGCCGGAGTCAGATTATCTTCAGCTTTCTGCAATAAAAGTTGTCTCTTGGCCCATTTGTTAATATAATTCTGAAATAGAGCTACGGAGTCAGATTCATTTATTCCATGTTGAACAAGCTTTGGCATTTCATCATAATAAAGAATATTTTTGCCAACAACGGCAACAGCAACTCTTTTAGTCTGATTATGCCCGTTTTTACAGCCAGCTAAAAGCAAAAGTGTTATTAATATGATTATGGTTTTACTCATTTCTCAATTTCTTCTTCACCTCCACGAGTAACAAATTATCAACCTTAACGTTATATTTTTTATTTAATTGTCCTATCCATTCACTCTCAAGGAATTCCTGGTATCCGGTCATAACTTCTCCCTGAACATCTTCAAATTTCAATGGGGACGGCTCTATAACTCTTTTAATAAGAATTATTGAGGGAAAACCATCCCTGAAAAAAGAATGAGAGCCATTATTCCAATCAATTTTATCTATTTCCTGATTATCACCTTTAAACCATATACCTTCATTAATATAAAGTAAAGTATCATTTGTTTTGTTGAATTTTTTGAGAAGAAGATTATCAAAGGCAGATTTCCTGGAATATTTAATGAATGCAGCTGATAATAATTTTTCTCCATCAGGAGACTTAAGCGTATAAATTTTTGCCTCAATTCCTCTCCGTGACAGCCAGTTGTTTTTATGCTCTTCATAATAACGGTGAATTCCCGACGAATCATTACTAATCCTGTTCCACACTTTTTTCCCTGATATCTCAAAAAGAAGCATGCCATCGTGGAATTCATTCATGAGATACCGGAATTCGGGATATTTTTTTTCGAGAACAGAATTCTCATAGCTTATCAAATGATCTGAGACTCTTGTCTCGATCAATCGATTAATAAATACAGACGAGTCTTTTGTAACAACCATTGATCTTCTCTTCTCAATATAATTTGCAAATTCGTTTGTTGTAATAAATTGATTTGCAAATGAATAAATATTTCCTTCTGGCATTGAAGAACGGTCATAAGACTTTAGTCCCTGAATGATCAGCGTATCGGTATGATCAAGAAACCACTTATAGGCATCCTGATTGATCTGGTAATTGTACCCTTTTTTTAATTTTTCAACAAATGATTTTTTACTTATCGAATTAAGGTAAGACTTGTTGATTTTGCTTTCGAGGAATGAGCGTGATTCTTCAAATGTACCAGGAGTCTTTTTATCTAACAGTTTAATAATATGCCATCCATAGAGTGTATGAACAGGTTCGGTATACTTGCCCGTATCGGAAATGGAAAATGCGGCTTCTGAAAAGTCCCTGATAAATTCACCTGTACCAAACCAATCGAGTTCACCTCCTTTTATAGCAGATTCTTTATGATCTGAATATTTTTTTGCGAGTTCAGCGAAAGAAGCTCCTTTCTTAAGCAATTTATAGATGCTATCTATCTGCATTTCTGCCTGCTTAGTCTCATTATCATTTGTTCCGGGTGGAATAGTCTTCATGATATGAGCAACTTTTATCCTGCCTTTTGAGGGTCGTTTGTCAACTACTTTAATAATATGATATCCATAAGGAGTCCTGACAGGCATTGAAATAGACCCCTTCTTCAGAGAATATGCAGCATCTTCAAAAGGCATTATCATCTGAAACACTGAAAAATAGCCAAGGTTTCCACCATTAATCTTAACTGATTTGTCATCGGAGGTTCCTCTTGCGACACTTTCGAAAGGTTCGCCCTTTATAATTCTTTCCCTGATATCAGAAGCCTTCTGCCATGCTCTCAGCGTGTCTTCAGCAGAAGCTTCCTGGGGCAATGCTATCAGAATATGCCAGGCGTTTATTTCAATTAATGATCTCTGATATGCTTTCTGCAGGAGTTTCTCCTCTGTCTGAGTGTCGGTGAGATAATTCTGCGCAAGCTGGTTCCGGTAGCCATTGAGCTCATTCCGGAATGACAAGGTTGTATCATAACCTTCATGCAGAGCATCGGTTACTTTAAGTTTAAAAATAGTAAATTGCTTCAGATAGCTATCGACATCTAATATTTTTCCCGGTTCTGTACTTTTTTTATACATCCGGATAAATTCTCCTGCCTGTATATTGTTTCCATCTACCGTCATCAGTATTTTATTATTCAAATCCTGTGCCTGGCATATTGCCGGGAACAGATATATCACAATAATTAAATAAGATGATCTGATATTCATCAGGATGTTCTGATACCGGTTATTCAAATGATTTTCTGCTGTAATTTGGAGCCTCCCTTGTAATAGAAACATCATGAGGATGGCTTTCTATAATCCCGGAGTTAGTTATCCTTACAAATTTACCGTCTCTTTTAAGTACAGTAATATTTTTAGCTCCAAGGTATCCCATCCCGGCTCTTAAGCCGCCTGCCATCTGATAAATTACTTCAGCAAGTGTTCCTTTATATGGCACCCTTGCCGCAATTCCTTCAGGAACAAGTTTTTGTATATCATCCTCCATATCCTGGAAATAACGATCCTTTGAACCCTGTTGCATGGCCTCAATTGATCCCATGCCTCTGTATGCTTTAAACTTGCGTCCGTTATAAATAATAGTATCGCCGGGAGATTCTTCAACCCCCGCGAAGAGCGACCCTGCCATAATTGAATCGGCGCCTGCGGCAATCGCTTTAATGATATCACCCGAATACCTTATACCTCCATCAGCAATTACAGGAATTCCGGAACCTTCTATTGCTTTTGCAACATTATAGATTGCAGAAAGTTGTGGAATACCTACACCTGCAATCACCCTTGTTGTGCATATTGAACCAGGTCCAATACCCACTTTAACTGCATCTGCACCTTCGTTTACAAGCATCTTAGCTGCTTCTGCTGTTCCAATATTGCCTGCAATCACATCTATAGCAGGATAGTTCCTTTTAATTTCCTTTAATATATTAATGACATTGACTGAATGTGCATGGGCTGTATCAATCGCTATTGCATCAACATTTGCATTTATCAAGGCTTCAACCCTTTGCAGAGTATCTGCGGCTATCCCGACTGCACCTGCGACTCTGAGTCTTCCTTTGTCATCCTTGCATGAATTCGGACGATCTTTGGTTCTTGTAATGTCTTTGTAAGTTATCAGACCGACCAGCTTGCCTGATTCATCAATCATCGGTAGCTTTTCAATTTTATGTTTCTGAAGTATCCTTGCTGCTGCTTCCAGATTAGTCTGATGATTGGTTGTGATCAGACTTGTTGTCATTACTTCTGTTATCTTGCGTGCCCGGTTGTTTTCAAACCTAAGGTCCCTGTTTGTGACTATTCCTTTCAGAATTCCAGCTTTATCAATAACCGGAATGCCCCCGATCCTATACTCACTCATTAAATTCATTGCTTCTCCCACAGTGCCATCAAGATTTATAGTTATCGGATCAAAAATCATGACGTTTTCAGCTCTCTTGACACGTTTTATCTGAGCAGCCTGTTTTTCAATAGACATATTCTTGTGGATCACACCTATACCACCCTCCCTTGCAATCGCAATTGCAAGTTCATCTTCAGTTACCGTATCCATTGCAGCCGAGACAACGGGTGTATTGATACAGATATTTCTTGTAAACATTGAGCTGAGATCAACTTCCCTTGGAAGTACCTCAGAATATGAAGGAACCAGAAGAACATCATCAAATGTTAAACCTTCATAAAGTATCTTATCTATTATAAATGACATCAGATGAGATTTTAAGTTTTTAATGGCGCAAATTACGAAAAAAAACAGAACTCGTAAAACATCTCTTTCTTTTAACCTTCATAAAAAATTGAATAACAGTTATTATATTTGTATATAGTGCAATCCGGAATGAATATTGAATCATACACACAGATATTAACAAGATATTGGGGATTTACCTCATTCAAACCTTTGCAGGAAGAAATAATAAGATCTATTGCTGAAGGAAGAGATACCCTTGGTCTTATGCCTACGGGCGGAGGTAAGTCACTTACGTTCCAGGTCCCTACACTTGCACAGGAAGGAATTTGTCTGGTTATTACACCTCTGATTGCCCTTATGAAGGATCAGGTAAATCGTCTTAATAGTCTGGAAATAAAATCTATAGCAATACATTCAGGAATGTCGGGTGAAGAGATAGATAACGCACTCGAGAATAGCATCTATGGAGATTATAAGTTCCTGTACATCTCGCCTGAGAGAATTTCGACAAGGATTTTTCAGGCTAAAGTGTCGAGGCTTAACCTTTCTCTGGTAGCAATTGATGAAGCACATTGCATTTCACAATGGGGATATGATTTCAGACCTTCTTATCTGAAGATCGCTTCTCTGCGGGATCATATTTCCGAGAAAGTTCCGTTCCTGGCCCTTACTGCATCAGCTACCCCGCAGGTCATCGATGATATTATGAAGAAGCTGGCTTTCAGAGAAAAAAATGTTCTCAGAACCAGTTTTGACAGGAAAAACATTTCTTATCTGGTACGGAAAGTAGAAGATAAAGGTACTTATCTGATCAAAACCCTTCAAAAAGCTAAGGGTAGCGGAATAGTATATGTCAGAAGCAGAAAAAGATGTAAAGAGGTTGCTGACCTAATGGTAGCCAATGGTATCAGCGCCGATTTCTACCATGCCGGATTGACAGATGAGCTTCGTGATAAGAAACAGGCTTCGTGGACAATAGGTGAGACCAGGGTAATTGTTGCAACGAATGCCTTCGGAATGGGAATCGACAAATCTGAAGTCAGGTTCGTAATTCATTGGGATATACCTGATTCGATCGAAAATTATTTTCAGGAGAGCGGCAGGGTCGGACGCGATGGGAAACCTGCCTTTGCTGTTCTCTTATATTCACCTTCTGACAAAAGCAGGCTGATAGATACAATCAGGAAAAAATTTCCGGCTGTTGAAAAAATCAAAGATACTTACGAGGCATTATGTAATTATCTGCAGGTGCCTCTTGGTTCAGGGAAAGACAATGTATTTGACTTCAATATGTATGATTTTGTATCAAAATACAGGTTGCCTGTAATCGAAGCTTATAACAGTCTTCAGTTTTTACAGCGGGAAGGTTATATGGAGTTTACTGAAGAGATAAATAATCCGTCAAGGGTACATTTTATCGTTAGCAGGGATGATCTCTACAAATTTCAGGTAGCAAATGAATCGTTCGACGGTTTTATTAA
This sequence comes from Bacteroidales bacterium, assembly GCA_017882345.1. Classification (GTDB taxonomy): domain Bacteria; phylum Bacteroidota; class Bacteroidia; order Bacteroidales; family VadinHA17; genus LD21. Next base: position 1,118 of record JADGPT010000035.1, on the reverse strand, counting down.
ACTTCTTCTGAGATCATACACAGGCATGTTTGCAGAATTTGTACCTGTTAATGAAGAAACTCTTTCGCGTAAATCAGCTGCAACGCGGGACACGGTTTATCAATACCTGGTGAAATTGTCAACATTGAAAATCATTAGTTATATTCCCGGGAAAAAGACTGCTCTTGTAATCTTTACCGAAGAGCGATTGGTCAGGAAAGCTTTGATGATCTCACCGGATAATTATCTTCATGTGAAAGAAAAATATGAAGTACGGCTTGACAAAATGATTGAATATGCAGATTCTGATGGCCATTGCCGGTCAGTATATCTTCTAAACTATTTTGGAGAAGAGTCTGACCGCTGCGGGATCTGCGATGTATGTCGTGAAAGGAATGAGCTTGACCTGAGCAAATATGAATTTGATCTTATTCTGGAAGATATAAAAAGTGTTCTGAGTGAGAAGAATCCTGATGCCGAAGAGCTTGTTAAAATGATTGATTATCCTGAGGACAAATCCATTAAAGTAATCCGCTGGCTACTCGATCACAACAAGATAGTTCCGGATAATGATCATAAACTTACCTGGGGTTCATAACTTTAATAAATTAATCACAACTTACACAAAGAGCTGCCGCAAGATGTGTTTGGCATTTTTTGGATTTTGATGTCAACCTGATTCAGGACAAGACAATAAACCAGTTCCTGTGGAAATAGTATATTTGCATTAAAATTAAACACATGTATTTAGAAATTTATAAAGAAGAGATAAGAGCCCTTTGTCAAAAAAATAAAGTAAAATTCCTTTACGTTTTCGGTTCGGTTTTGACAGATAGATTTACTGATAAAAGTGATATTGATTTAATTGTTGATATTGATTCCAACGATCCTTTGGATTATGCTGATAACTATTTCAATCTGAAATTTGCCCTTGAAGACTTATTAAACCGGCAAATTGATTTGCTGGAAAATAAGGCAATCAAAAATCCCTATCTCCGTGAAAATATTGACAATTCCAAAACACTTCTATATGCATCCTGAAATTAAGGTATGGTTAAAGGATATTGAATTATCAATTAAGGAGATCCATGAGTTTCTAACTCCTGTAAGGAACTACCTTAATTTTCAGAAAGATTTAA
>JADGPT010000034.1 GCA_017882345.1 Bacteroidales bacterium | reverse complement strand
GCCTTAATCTCAAGAGTTTTATTTATCATTTCACGTAGATTTTGTATTGTCAGTTAATAAGTTACGAACAAATTGACCATTATGATCAACCTGGTTAAAGGATTAGTATTTGTTAAATTCCTGGATTTATCAGGAGCTCTACCATACCTCCGTATTCCACCTGAATAGTTGAGTGTTCTATATTAAATTGTTCGTGTAGCTGATGCTGAATTCTGGTAATAAAATTTACATTCGTTTGTACGGATGTAGTGAGATGTACGGTCAGTGCTGCATCTGTGGTTCCTAATGACCAGATATGCAAGTCATGCACCCCTGTTACCTCCGGCAGATTTGTAAGATAATCACGGACCAACTCGATTTTAATATTTTCGGGGACTGCATCAAGTGCCAGATTAACCGAATCTATTAACAGATTATATGAACTGTAAAGTATTACTGCAATAATTGCAAATGAAACCAATGAATCAATCCACTGTATTCCGGTAAAGGTCATTATAATTCCAGCTACCACCACTCCAAACGATACCAGGGCATCAGCCAAAAAGTGAACAAAAGCGCTCCGGATATTAATATCGTTCTTTTTTCCCTTCATGAAAAGCCATGCAGTGAATCCATTTACTCCAATACCAATTGCTGCCACAATCATCACGCTATCAGCATTTATCTCCATTGGTTTATTGAGTCTTTCGACAGTTTCATAAATAATAAAACTGACGGCTATAAGTAACAGGATTGTATTAAGCAAAGCAATAAGTATTGTAGAACGACGAAAACCGTAAGTAAATTTAAGAGTTGGTTTTCGTTGTGATAAAAGAACTGCGATCCACGAGAATACAAGAGCCAGAACATCCATCAGATTGTGACCTGCATCAGCTATTAAAGCCATTGAGTTCGAAAAAATGCCTGACAGAGCCTCCACAATTATGAAAATAATATTAATGGCAATTCCTATTTTAAAGGCATTGCCTAGTTTAATATCATAATTATGTGAGTGTTCGTATTCCATAATACTCTATTAGCAACTTATATGCTATCTCCCTGGTTTTTTAACCCGGGAACAGTCAATGAGCCAATTTAATAAACAATTACTATGACCCAAATGTTAAAACCAGAGGGGTCTTCATTTGTCAGAATATTAAATTTTCTTAGATCTGGAATGGCCTCCTTTTATTAATTGACCATGAAGATACATCCCTATTACTCCAGGTGCTTTTGTCCATTTTCCCTCAGATGTTTTTTTATGGTAGGTGGTACCGGTAAAATATTCGGTATAAAATAATAATCGACCTTCCCCTAAATCTTTATATAATTCTAAAGTTATTAAAACATTTCCCTCAATTATTATTGAATATTTCCGCAGATCGAAAGTTATAACATTATTGATCTTATCTTTTGAAAAGGAAATATAAATTGGCTCAGTTAGAATATTTTTATATTCTATATCATCAGGTGATTGGTAGATATTTACTCTATAAGTAACTGAATCATAGGTGCAGGTTGCCACATTAAGATTTATATCTTCTAATTTCACCTGTTCTTTCGTATGAACTTTTATGCCCAATTCGGAACCTAATTTATTATCTGCAAAACCAGATTTAAGCGCATCGGAAATAACCGGAGTACCTAATCTTATTTCTTTAGCTTTATGATAGAACACTTTTACTTCAGTTAAATAATAAGTTTTTGGGCTCAGATATATGGTTTTTATTAAATTATCTTTGAAGTAACTCACAAGAAAGGATTTAGATTCATGTCCGATCATAGAAAATCGTAATGAATCATTGTCATAAATTTTATCAAGTTCTATCGAGAAATTACCAGACTGGTCCGTAACAGTTCCAACATTCTTGCCAATAATCCCGACATTCACAAAACCAATCCCTGATTTAGTCTGGCTTGATAATACCCTGCCTTTTACCACTTGACTGAAAACAACTCCGGGGATAAACAAAACAAAACAAAACAATCCTGTTATAATATTTAGCCTGGGTCTAAAAAGTGTCATTTCTTTTTTCCGGTTAAAAATTAATTATTAGCAAAGGAACAAAATTTTCTTAACGCCGTTAAGTGTGTATCCTTTTTTCTCTGGACAGAAACGTTCTTGAAAAAGGGAATTCCCAAACCTTGGATTAACTACATTATTATAGATCGATCCAAAAGTATAACTAAAGCCAAAGCTGGTAAAGTATTGGAATTGCATAGCGAGTTCGATATCAGGAATGAAAAACAAGGAATTATTTATGTTTTACAGAGTTTTCATCAGAGGGTTCAAGACCATTATCTGTCATTACCCATAAGCTATTTCCGGACTCCCATCTGGATTCAAGATATTCATCAGATTCATTTCTGAATGAAGAGTGAAGCAGAATTTTGGGATCTTTTTCGAATTTCAAAATAGTACCATGCGGAATATAAATGTTTATTCCAACATTATCAGCTGCCCATTTTCGCCCAAACGGTATTGTAAAATATTCATCAAGATGGAGAGTATCGCCTTTGATCTTGTAATTGTAAAGCAATTGTTCTGTTTTTTTCACAGCTTCCAACCCGGTGCGGCCAGATGAACGCTTTCTTACTTCTACCCGAGTTGCTCTGTCATCCGATCGGTATACGCTTAAAAATGGACGGATATACAATTCTTTCTTTTCATCATTAAGAAAAACCGTGTATTCATTATGTGGCAATGAAATCATTTTTTCATATTTAAGATCCGCTATTTTAAGATCTGTCAAAATATATAGAGTATCAGGTGATTTTGGGAGAACAGTCTCTAGTGTTGTCTTGCCAGTTTGAGCAAAGCTGATTCCCTCATTGAAAAGAATTATAGTAAGGGCTGCAATTGTCATTACCCATAGGACCAACCCGGTAAGGCTGACCACGCCATCTCTTGCCCTGAACCAGAAGATCATTTTTACACCCCAGTAGATAAGGGCAATCATTGGTAATATAAAAGCAACTGATGTCAAAATAATTATCCACGGAACGGTAGCAGGATTCACAATATAATTCAGAAAATCGGGGAAGTAGATAAGGTTTACTCCTGCAGAATCGATTGAGAATGCCCCGGGATATTTGAAGACAAAGACCATTACAAAGCTTAAAATGAAAAGGAATCCCGTAAGCACAAGCAAAATACCTGTCATAATCAGGAAGATTCGTAATATAATATAACATACTCTGCCGAGCGCCCTGAAAACTTCGTTGATGGCATTTCCTAATCTTGAGGGGCTATTATATCCGACGTTGTAAAGTGGAGATCCTGTTTTGGCTGCAGGCAGAGCAATCCACAAACCTATATATACAAAGAATCCTACTCCGAAGAATGCTGCAAAAAGAACAAACAGAATTCTGAAGAGTACAGGATCAGTTTCGAGATAGGTAGCAATACCGCTACAAACACCACCGATAATCTTATCTTCCGGATTTCGATACATTCTTTTTTTCTGTGAAACATAAACAGGTACTTCTGGCTCAGCTTCACTCTGATCAAAATCTTCCGGTTTGCCAATAATTAAAATCATTGATTCTACATTTTCCCTGGTAATAACTCCGGCCGACCCTTTCCGTGATTGAAATATTTCAGCAATGCGCGATTCGATATCCTCAATTGTCTCATGGCCGCCTTGTACATTGCCAAAACGGTTATTAATTGCCTGAAGATAATCTCGTAATTTACGGAATGCCTCATCATCAATCTGAAAGAGGGTACCACCGAGATTTATATTAATTGTCTTGTCCATTAGTGTCAGTATTTATTGGTTAATAATTTATTATCTGGTTCTGATCAGATTGACTGATTCGACAAGCTCCATCCACGATTTATCGAGATCGGAAAGGTACTTCCGTCCTTCCGCGGTTAGTTCATAATATTTACGTGGAGGGCCCTGTTGAGATTCTTCCCAGCGGTAACTTAGTAACCCGGCATTTTTTTGCCTTGTAAGAAGCGGGTAAAGAGTGCCTTCAACCACAATCACCTCTGCCTCCTTGAGTTCCTTTATAATGTCGCTTGCATAACACGAATTTCTGGATAACACCGACAAGATGCAATACTCCAGTATCCCTTTGCGCATTTGAGCTTTATTATTTTCTAAATCCATGATATATATATTTTAAAGTTTACACTTCTTATAATTTATAATCAGCTATCTGCTAGAGTTTCATGTTCTTTCTGACAGTATCAAATTCTTTTTTTACAGAATCCTTGATATTGTGGATATTGACCGGATTCCCTTTCATTTCAATTTTTTCGGCAGTAGTTTTTGCCTCGGGAAGAACGATATATAAAATGAGATAAATCAGAATGCCAACACCCATCATAGCTAGTATGAAGAATATCAATCTGACAATCCAGAGTTCGATATCCCAGTAGGCTGCCATTCCTGCACAGACTCCTCCAACAACTCTATGGTCGGTATCGCGGTACATCCTATGATAACCCGGCGATGAAAACTTATCCCGGGCTGTAGGTCTTTCATTGTCGGATATATCTTCGGGAGTTCCCAAAACTGCTATTACCTGATGGGCATCCTCAATGTTTATTACCTGTTTATAATTGGTAAGTTTTGTCCGGAATAGTTCGGCCATCCTGGTCTCAATATCCGAGAGGATCTCTGAGGAGCTATCTTCTCCGGCAAAATGAAGTTCAAGATTCTTAAGATACCTTTTTAGTTCGGTATAGGCATCTTCGTCGATGTTGAAAGAATATCCGCCGAGATTAATGCTTACTGTGATTTTCATAATTCTCTTTATTTTTTACTACCGTTTAAAATTCACTACTGTTTAATACCTGTAACATGACAATGCAAAGATATATATAAAAATATATACTATGCAATACATAGTACTAAAATAATTCAATTATTTTTAAAGAAGTATATAATATATTAAAATTCTGGATGTTCGAAGAGATTGCTTCGTCGCTTCGTTCCTCGCAATGACCTGATACTTTATCAGATTCGGTTTAACTCTCATCCGAAATTAACCTTAACTGCAGTGTCATTGCGAACCCGACAAAGTCTCATCCTGAATTAAACTTACATGATTATCCCCCATATTAGAGTTGGCAAAATGCCAACAAATTCCTATTTTTATCAAAATATTTTTAGGAATGAAAAAGAAATATAAATGGGGAATTCTTGCTCCCGGTAAGATGTCTGCCAAATTCACAGAAGGATTAAAACTTCTTGATAATGTTGAACTTTATGCAGTAGGATCTCGTGATAAATCGAGAGCTGAACAATTCGCCACGGATCACGGGTATAAGAAATCTTACGGAAGTTATGAAGAACTGGCAAATGACAAAGAAGTCGATGTGGTTTATATTGCATCTCCGCATTCTCATCATTTGGTGCATACTTTGATGTGTCTGAAGAATAAGAAAGCAGTTATTTGTGAAAAAGCATTCGCTTTAAACAGCACTGAGGTAAATGCAATGATTAGCGAAGCTAAAAAGCAGAAAGTATTTCTGATGGAAGCTCTTTGGCCTCCTTTTCAGCCAATTTACATGAAAACTAAAGAGATTCTGCTCGGAGGTGAGCCGGGTAAGATAATTCATATTAATGGCCGGTTTTCATTCCAGGCTCCTTTTGACAAAGCCGATCGTAAGTTCAACCTGGAGCTGGGCGGTGGCTCACTCCTTGATATTGGAATATATCCGGTGATTGATGCTCTTTATTTTATGGGGGTTCCTTCAGAGGTAGCCGCAAAAGCATCATTTACTGAGACCGGATCGGAGGATTCTATAAGCATTATATTCAGATATGCTGACGGCCGTATGGCCACCCTTTACAGCTCATTCCGCACCGCCGGGGGGATCGGATGTGATTTACTGTGTGAAAACGGAAACCTTTTCTTCTCTCGTGCACGCGACATGTCACAACGGCTTACCGTTGCCATGAATGGCAGAGAAATTGAGGAATATTCACTCCTTCCGGCTGGCAAGGGTTACCAGTTCGAGGCAATGGAAGTTATGAGATGTCTTGATGAGGGTAAACTCCAGAGCGATGTAGTTCCCCATTCTTTCAGCATCGACCTGATGAATACACTTGACAGGATAAGAAAAGCAGCAGGGATTGTATATCCGGGGAGAGACTGAAGAAGAAAGACAAAAGATAAAAGACAAAAGACAAAAGAAAAAACATGCCGCAAGCCGCAAACCGGAGAATAAAATATTTATCCATGTCAGATACCATCTCAGATATAAAGAAAGAAGGTGCATTCTACAGGAAGAAACTTCTTCTGAGCATGATTATTCCGGGAATATTTGTTTTTTTGATGTGGTTAGTGAAGATTATTGAGGTACTTTTTGAAATTGACCTCTCCCGGTTTGGAATTTATCCCCTGACAGCACAGGGACTGCCCGGAATTCTGTTTTCTCCTTTTATACATGCCGACTTTACGCATTTGTTCAATAATTCTATACCCATGTTTTTCCTATCCATAGCACTCTTCTATTTTTATTCGGAAGTGGCATTTAAAGTTTTTATATGGACATATTTTCTTACCGGATTTCTGGTCTGGATTGCAGGTAGGGACGCCTGGCATATCGGAGCGAGCGGACTTGTTTATGGCTTGGCATCATTTCTATTTTTCAGCGGGATAATACGCAGGTACTTCAGACTCATTGCCTTATCTTTGCTTATTGTATTTCTTTACGGATCGATGGTGTGGGGTTTATTTCCCGGAGTTTACAAAAATGTTTCCTGGGAATCTCATATGCTGGGATTTTTCTCTGGCGTTGTTCTTTCTGTATGGTACAGGAATCAGGGTCCGCAAAAGCCTGTTTATGAGTGGATGGAGGAGGAAGAGACAGAAAACAATGAAGAAGAGAGAATTGAGAGAAAACCTGAAAGCCCCTGACCGGAAGCTTATATACCGGAATTTAATATATTGTCTGATATATTAAAATCCAAAGTTTCCCGGAATCATGTTTTAAGATTTCCATTTAATGACAAAATAAATATCTTTGGACCTTATTAAAAGTCTTTCTGCTTATGATTTCTGAAGGAATATCCGAATATGATGAAAAAAAGAGAGGTCCGATTTCAATAGGATTTGATGCAAAACGAGCCTTTTTCAATAAAAGCGGATTAGGAAATTATAGCCGGAGCCTTTTAGTTGCACTTTTAAAAAAGCATCCCGAAAACGCCTATTACCTTTTTACGCCAAAAATTAAAAACCGGATTAATTTTGAGAATGAAGAACAGTTCAATCTGATTGAACCGGGTTTGAAGATTTTCAGACTGATGGGTTCACTTTGGCGGTTAAAGTATATTAACAGGGAAATAAAACAGATAAAACCGGATATATATCATGGTCTAAGCCAGGAATTACCCATCGGTATTGAAGAAACAGGAGTAAAATCGGTAGTTACTGTTCATGATCTGATTTTTATAAGATTTCCTGAATTCTATCACCGGATAGATGCAAATATTTATTACCGGAAATTGGCTCATGCATGTAAAGTTTCAGATATTATAATTGCAATAAGTCAGCAAACCAAAAATGATTTAGTCGAATTTCTTAATATATCTCCGGAAAAAATTTCGGTGATTTATCAGGGGTGCAGTCCCAATTTCTGGAATAAGTATAGTAATGAGCAGCATAATGAAATAAAAGCAAAGTATGACTTACCAGATAGATATCTTTTATATGTCGGCACCATTGAGGAACGTAAGAATTTACTTGCTTTGTTAAAAGCAATAAACATCAAAAACATTTCAATTCCACTTGTTGTTATTGGCCGGAAAACAGATACCTATTTTCCACAGGTTGAAAGCTATATTTCGTCTCATAAGCTTAGCAACATTATATTTCCGGAGCGTATCTTAAGTCATGAGTTGCCAGTAATTTATCAGGATGCAGAATGTTTCATTTACCCCTCCCTATTTGAAGGATTTGGGATTCCTTTGCTTGAGGCATTGGTTTCGGGAGCTCCTGCTATTACAAGCAACAGGGAATGTTTTTCTGAGGCAGGAGGACCGGGAAGTATATATGTGGATCCGTATGACCCTGAAGAGATTGGAGAAGCTATACTCAGAGTAATGAATGATAAGAATCTTAGAGATAAAATGATAACTATTGGTAAAGAATATGCCAATAATTTCAAGGATGATTCTATTGTCAATGCCTATATGAATCTTTATCACTCTCTGTTAAAATAGTTCTGTAAATAAAACATTGAAAATGAAAGTTTGCGGTTTTACAATAGTAAGAAATGCAATAAAATATTGTTATCCGGTAGTGGAATCAATTAAATCGATACTCCCCTTATGTGATCAAATGATTGTTGTAGTTGGCAAATCGGAAGATGATACACTCAATCTTATAAAAAGTATTGACAGCAGCAAAATAATTATAGTCGAATCAATATGGGACGATTCCATCAAAGAAGGAGGGCGGGTTCTTGCAGTGGAAACTGATAAAGCTCTGGATGCAATTACTGATGAATTCGACTGGTGTTTTTACATTCAGGCAGATGAAGTGGTGCATGAAAAATATCATCCTGTTATTCTGAGAGAAATGGAAAAAAGGATTGATCAGCCTGATGTTGAAGGGTTGCTTTTTAATTACCTGCATTTCTGGGGAACCTACGATTATGTAGGAGTAGGCAGAGAATGGTATCGGCGTGAGATCAGAGTTATCAGAAATAACAAGAGTATCAGGTCGTACAAGGATGCACAGGGTTTCAGAATAAATAATCAAAGGCTTAATGTAAAACATATCGATGCTTATATTTATCATTATGGCTGGGTCCGGCCACCTGAAACCATTAAATCAAAAATGAGGAATTTCAACTTATTATATTTTACCGGCGATAAGCTCGAAGGAAAATTAGATAAAGTAACCAACTTCGACTATTCATCCGTAGGAGAAGTGACTCAATTTCAGGACACACATCCAAAGGTAATGGAGGAGCTGGTGAACAGGTTAAACTGGCACGTGCAATTCGATGAAAAAAAGATCAATATCAGTTTTAAGGATTCTGTTCTTTATTGGTTTGAGAAACGCTTTGGTTACAGATTATTCGAATATAAAAATTATAAAATCATTCCATAATCACTGGGATAATACCTTAATTATTCCGGATCTGTAAAATAATAATGTTAAAGTGCCAAGCCTATTTCTTCTTTGAACTTGAAGGAACTGCATAAATATTTATGGTTTTTTTCCAGCTGACCAGGTCGCTGCTTTTCTCCAGTTTAATTATTCTGGCATTAATATTAAAGTCTTCAAAATAGAATATTTCGTATTCATGCTGATTTATAACATTAAACAGCTCTGCTTTTTCTTTGTCTGTACTATACTTAAAACTTTCTGCCACTATTGCAGGTTTATATTTGTCAATTAATCCGGATATTGATTTTATTATTTCTTTATCGTATCCCTCCGTATCAATTTTGATAAAAGAGAGATTATTAAGCTTATCCTTATATTTCATTTCGAGAAGTTCTTCCAGATTAATCCCTTTGATTTTATCAGGGAAGATGAATTTTCCATGTTTGCTATTTTTTGTGGGAGATATTCCTCCGTTGCCAAATGATGCTTCTGAGGATATATAATAAAATTCTTCTTCTTTGACAGTTATCGCATAAGGAAGGGGAACAATGTTTTGTTTTCCTTTATTGAGAGAAGCATTTTTTTCCAATATTTTAAAAACATAAGGATTAGGTTCAAATCCTATTGTTATACCGGTATTGCCAGCAGCCAGGGCCATCAGAACTGTTGTATCTCCTACGTTTGCACCAATATCTATTACTAAATCTCCTTTTTTAATGAACTTCTTGAAAAAATCAACCATTTCCTGACTAATAAACAATGGAGTAACGAGAGGATTATCCCAGTTGGCAAAATCTATTTTTCCTTCATCCTTTAATTCAAATGAATTTATTCTGGCGGGATATTCCTGTGTAATTCTTCTCGCTTTTCTCCTGAGCATTGATTCTCTAAAATAGTCGGATAATTTCATCTTATTCTAAATTTACGTTGGTACAATAGCCTATCCATTTTATTAATTACAGGTATATTTCGTTTTCGCTGTAATCAATAGGTGACAATTATATTTTTGTGCAAATTTATAAAAATCGGACATAATTCAGTTACTAATCTTTTTCCGTCAGGTTAAATAATAGCATAGCCTTTTCTTTATTTCAACTCCTTCTTATCAGAATGAATCAGATATAATTAAATTTGAGCCAGATTAACTGGCATTATTTCATTACAATAACTTAAAATTTAAATGATTTCATTAATAATATCATTTTACAAACGGCTGGACTTTCTAGAACTTATATTCCAATCTCTTGACAAACAGTCATTTAAAGATTTTGAAGTAATCGTAGCTGAAGACAACAATGATCAGCAAACTATTGAATTTATTACCAATGCCCGCCTGAATCATTCTTACCGCATACTGCATGTTTCACAGGAAGATAAAGGGTTTCGTAAGAATAAGATATTAAATGAAGCCTTAAAGATTGCATCATCCGAAACAATTCTCTTTCTTGATGGAGACTGTATCCCACATAAGAATTTTATTCAGTATTACCGCAATAATATTACAAGAGGAAATGCATATTTCGGTCGTCGGGTGATGTTAGGTGAAGCGTATTCTTCAAATTTACTACTGAGGAAAGAGTTCAGATCTTTAAAGATTCTGCCGATGTTGTTTTCCGATTCAAAAAACATTGAAGAAGGACTTTATTTACCATGGTACAGGAAAATTAAAAAAGGATATCGTGGTCTCCTGGGATGTAACTGGGGTATAAACAAGCAAGATCTTGTGGAAGTAAATGGATTTGATGAAGACTATGTTCATGCCTGTGTAGGTGAGGACAATGATATAGAATGGAGGCTCTGTTTGAATGGAACTCATTTCAACTCACTAAAACACAGAGCGATAGTTTATCATATATATCATACTGAGAATTATAATAATGAAGCATCAGTGGTAAACAATACACTTTTTGAAGAGAAAAAAAAGCGTCAGAATCCAGCATGTTTAAATGGATTAATAAAGATTTCAAATAAATAAATCATCCTTTCAGCAAATGCAGATGAGCTTAATTTTGTTTTATTTCTGACTGACGCATAAAAATGTAATTAATATAAAAAAAATGGTTAATTTGACTGCCTTTATAATAGCATAGAAACTACAGGCTCTACAGCATAAAATTATGCAGGGAAAACCTGTAATTTCTGTGAAGGTGAATTAAAAATGATAACACGCCGTGCAATTTGAAGATAGAGAATTGAGTCATCCTCATCAACACGGTTTTTTTAAAGAGAGATCAAAATTTCAGATAGGGAAATATTATTAACCCTGACGTTAGGCATCATAAAATATCATAGGTATTGATGAAAAAGGTATTGATTGACTTATATAAGGTAAAAGCATTATATTCAGGACTGGGTCAGTTCTCGATTAATTTTGCGAAAGAAATTATAAATCAGTCTCCTGAAGAGTTTAGTGTTGAATTCCTGACTCCTAAAAATTTTGAAATAGGGGATATAAAAAAGTTTACATCCGTTAATGTTAGCTTTCAGAAGAGATACTTTCCAAAGTTCAATAAGTCGTATGATATTTGGCACAGCTTGCAACAATTCCCTTCTCACTTTCCTAATAAAAAATCTAAATTTATCCTGACCATACATGACTTAAATTTTTTATTTGAAAAGAACGGGATAAAGAAAATAATGTATTTGAAGAAATTGCAGAAAAACGTAGATAGGGCTGATTATATAACAACTATTTCCAATTATTCGAAAAAGAATATTGAAGAGTATATAAATCTAAGAGGTAAAAGTATTATTACAATTTATAATGGAATTGATATTAATCAAAATGATGCCGGTTTTAAGCCAAATTATATGAATAATAAAAAATTCTTTTTCTCTATCGGTATTTTCAATGAAAAAAAGAATTTTCATACTTTATTATCAATAATAAATTATTTCAAAGATTATCAGTTAGTTATCGCAGGCTATAAAGACACTAATTATGGTAAACAGATTCAACGACAAATAAATGCCAGGAAATTAAACGACAGAGTGATTTTACCCGGCAATATAAGAACCGATGAAAAACTCTGGTTTTATAGAAATTGTGAAGCTTTTTTATTTCCCTCCTTAGCTGAAGGTTTTGGAATGCCGGCAATAGAAGCAATGAAGTTTGGGAAACCCGTGTTCCTGAGCAAATTCACAAGCCTGCCTGAAGTAGGAGGTGAACGTGCTTTTTATTTTGACAATTTCGACGAAGAATATATGTCTTCTTTTATTCAGTCGAATCTCTCATATTACAATGCTAATCAAATTTTACTTTCAGATCAGATTCAGAAACATGCCGACAAATTTTCCTTGCAGCAGAGTATTGCTCAGTACCTGAAATTATATTATGAAATAGCGAATGAAATTGACGCCGGTTAACAATTAATGTATCGGGATACCCCTTTTTAATACTCAACATGCTATCGTTTTTTCTGAACTCATCCTCAATAATTTTTTTTTGGAATGTGAGAGTACTGTCTCATTTGGAGGACTGACGAAGGCCTGAGAGATTCCGAATCAGGATTTATGGTTTAAAAAAGTCAGGAAAGAATATATTTAAGATATTTATTCCGAAAGTTGACAAAGTCAGGCAAATCATTATCTTTAAACCCGAATTTACTGAGAAACCTGATAATATTCTTTACGTATGAATGACAAACCTGTAGCGGTTATTACAGGTGCCAGCAGAGGAATTGGCAAATCGGTTGCAATCGCTTTAGCAACCGAAGGGTATGATATTGCGGCAATAGCCCGTTCTGTTGACAGTGAAGGGATGGAAAACCTCTGTCCTGAGGTTGAAAAAAGAGGAGCTCAGTTTTTCCCGGTTGGTCTCGATATATCATGTACAAGTTGCCAGAAGGAGGTTGTTTCAAATATTCTCGAAAGATATGGGCGGATAGATGTTCTTGTAAATAATGCAGGAGTAACCCCACTTCAAAGGGAAGATGTTCTTGATATGACTGAGGAAAGCTACGAGAGGGTGATGAATATAAACCTTAAAGGACCGGTTTTCTTTGCACAAAAAATTGCCAGAGAGATGATCTGGCTTAGACAACAGATAGCTGATTATAAACCTGTTATGGTTTTTATGACTTCAGTTTCATCTGTAAGATCCTCAACAAACAGGGCAGAATATTGCATATCAAAATCCGGACTTAGTATGGCCTCGACAGTTTTTGCTGACAGGCTTTCCCGTGAGGGAATTCTTGTCTTCGAAGTTCGTCCGGGTATTATTAAGACAGATATGACGGCAAAAATTAAAGATAAATATGATAAGCTAATAAACGAAGGACTAGTTCCACAAAAACGATGGGGATTACCTGACGATATAGGAAAAGCTGTTGCATCAATTTCCAGGGGTGATTGGAATTTCTCCACAGGTATGGTATTTGAAATCAGTGGGGGCCTTAATATTCACAAGCTCTGATGTCATTTTATCGGGTGCTCCAAAAACAAAAAAGTAAAATTATTTAATGAAGATTGAACAAAAGGAATAATCCTTGTGTTTAATGATAAATTCTAATTTTATAAAAATGAAAAGAGCATTACTATTATTAACTGTATTGGGTTTATTCTTATTAACTGTCGGAGCACAGAATAAATTAACCGCCGACACAACAAAAACCAAATTATTATGGTTAGGTGAGAAAGTTACCGGTCAGCATACCGGGACGATTAATTTAAAATCTGGCTGGCTTACATGGCAGGATAATAAAATTATATCCGGTGAGTTCAATATCGACATGGCATCGCTTAAAGAAACTGAAAATAACGGCCAGCTTATGGGTCACCTGAAATCCGATGATTTTTTCGGAGTTGTTAAATATCCTGAGGCAAAACTTGTTTTAACCGGCAGTACTCCTTTTGATAAAGGAAGCGGTGTGGTAAGCGGGACACTGACAATAAAAGATAGTACAAACCCGATAGAATTTAAGGCTACCATGCAGAAAAAGGACGATGGAACCTGGTTTTTTGCTAACATTACGGTAGATCGTACTAAATATAATATACGTTATGGTTCGGGATCTTTCTTCGATAACCTCGGGGATAAAACCATCTATGACGAATTCAGACTGAAGGTGAATCTTTTGGTAAAATAATATTCAAAGGTTTGGTAATGTCGGAAATCATGGCAATATTGTATTCTCAAAACAATATTGCATATGACAAACAATATGATTCCTTCCGGAAACCGGCAGAAACTTGTTGCCCAGGGTTTCCTTGTCCCATTTATACTTATAACCAGTCTTTTCTTTCTTTGGGGTATCGCTCATGGTATGCTGGATACTTTAAACAAGCATTTTCAGGATATGCTCCAAATGTCAAAGGCGCAGTCAGGAATGATCCAGTTTTCCGTCTATACAGCCTATTTTGGAATGGCGCTGCCGGCGGGATATTTTATGAAACAATTCGGATATAAAAAAGGTATAATTCTCGGATTATCTCTTTTTTCCCTGGGTGCGTTTCTTATTGCTGCCACAACAACTTTCGAATCGTTCTGGATTTTCCTGATTTGTCTGTTTATTATGGGATGCGGACTGGCCACTCTTGAAACTGCCGCTAATCCTTATACTACCAGGCTGGGTCCAAAGGAATCGGCTGAACGGCGTATTAATTTTTCGCAATCGTTCAATGGCATGGCCTGGGTTATTGGCCCGCTTATAGGTCTTTTTATTTATGGTAATAATAGTAATATTGTAGGGCAAAAGCTTAGTTCAATGATCCTGCCATATTCTGTTATTGGAGGAATAGTTCTACTTGTCGCTCTTTTATTTGTTTTTACAAAATTGCCGGAAATAAAGGAAGAAGAAACCTTTAATGAGAATGACCATATTGTATCTTCCGATGGCACTCTGGTCAGCAAACCGCTTATTAAGTATCGTCATTTTGTTCTGGGGGTGATTGCACAGTTTTGCTACGTTGCAGCACAAACAGGAATTTTCAGTTATCTTATAAATTTCGTTACAGATGTTAACCAGAATCCTCATTTTGATGTTGCTTACGGACCATATTTTCTGTCAATAGGATTTGCATTATTTATGATCGGACGAATGTCGGGAAGCTTTTTGATGAGCATTTTTAAACCGACAAAACTACTTTCCATATATGCATTGATGTGTTGCCTGTTATTGCCGGTTGTCAGTATTGGGGCAGGCTGGATTTCTCTGATAGCGCTTTATGGTGTTTTCTTTTTCATGTCTGTAATGTTTCCTACCATTTTTGCACTGGGAATAAAAGACCTTGGTCCGAAAACGAAAAAGGCATCTTCCTTTATCGTAATGTCAATTGTTGGAGGAGCTGTTTTTCCACCTTTTATGGGACTTATAGCTGATAAGTTTAATATGTCAGTCGGATTTTTTGCACCTATTCCGCTTTTTGCCTTTATACTTTATTACGGAATTAAAGGCTATAAAGTGAATATTGAAGCTTAAATTTTTGCTATCTGACTTCGCATAGCCAAAAGTGCACCGGAAGCCTGTTCTTCAAGGTTTTTCCATGTACATTCTATAGCCATTCGCCCTTCATATTTCACCTCTTTCAAGGCTTTAAAATAGGGTATGAAATCCTCATTGTTAACTCCTGGAGCCGACCGGCCTGTTTTCTCGGCAATATGTGTATGATAAAGCAGACTCCCGTATTTTGTAATATTCGAAGGACTCTCGTTCTCCATAAGCATGTGGTAGATATCTGCCAGCAATCTGAAATTTTCGTGATTTACTTTCTGAACAATATCACCTCCTTCAGCAACTGAATTAATGAAGTTGCATTCCTTCGTATTAAGAGGTTCGAGAGAGATTACAACATCAAATTTCTTTGCAAAAGGAGCCAGTTGTTTACAGAGTGATATGAACTGCTGTTTTGCCTTTTCCCTTGAAAAGCCATCAGGAATTGACCTGGCGCCACCACTCCCAAAGACAATTGTTTTTACGCCTGCCATCTGAGCCCTGCGAAATGCGGTCTCGCCGAATTTTAAGATCTCTTCATGAGCAGGAACGGGACCAACACATTTAAGGTTTCCGGGAAGAAAAGAGTTGCAGGCTTCCAGAGGAACCTTTGATTCTTTCAGGAGTACGAGTTTTTGTTCGAATACGGATTCGGGTTCTGCCGGGACCAGAAATCCTCTTACATTTTCTTCTACGAATGAATACCCTGCAGTTGCAAGGATACCGCTATTCGCGATACTGGTTGATATACCAATTCTTTCAAGAAATTTTCCGGCTTCAGAAACAACTCCAAAAGCGTTAAAAGGTCTGAAATAAAGAGCAGTTCCGGCTATTGCAGAGATTCTTAAAAAATCGCGTCTGGATGTTTTCATAAAATATGAAGAAGATTTATAAAATTTCTTAACTTATTATAAGACAATTACTAAATTTGATATAACTTCATTTATTCACAAATTTAGTTAAAGCATCCTAATACTCTATCTTACTTTGATAATAACTACTAAAACCTGAAAACTGTGGAAAAACTTGCATTAAAAGAAAAAATCGGATATGCACTGGGAGACGGAGCAGCAAATATAGCCTGGCGCGGCGTAGCTACTTTTTTATTTATTTTTTACACTGACGTTTTTGGAATAAATCCTGCTGTAGTAGGGGTACTCATGTTAATTGCCCGGTTCGGTGATGGAATTATTGATGTTATAATGGGTGTTATCTGCGACAGAACAAATTCTAAATATGGCAAATTTCGCCCATGGATATTATGGACAGCCATACCTCTTGGAATAACATTATCGTTGCTGTTTACATCGCCTAATCTGGGTCCAACTGGGAAAATAGTTTATGCCTATGCTACCTATCTGCTATTTTTTCTTATTTACACAGCGAATAATATCCCCTACGGTGCATTAATGGCTGTAATGACAAGTGACGACAAAGAACGCACTAGTCTGGGTTCATATCGTATGGTTGGAGCATTTACCGGTGGTATGGTGGTTCAGGGAGCTTTATTGTTTTTAGTTGTACACTTTGGCAATATCAATCCGTCAATTGAGATAGATAAGCTTGACGCAAAAAAATATGAAATAACAGTATCAACCAATAAGGATGTTAAAAATGTAAATATCAAAACCAAGAATGGAATTGCCATGTTTACCTGGGCCAATTCCAAAATGGCCGATAGTCTTAACGTGCCTACTCAGGGCAAAAGCTTTTCAATGGAAGCACAAAAAAAATACTCTTTTATCATATCCGGTGAAGAAAACCTTGAGGCCAAAAACATAACCATCATTGACCAGAAGAGAGGCTATAGTAATGCCATTTATCTTTTATCGGTTTTCTTAGCTCTGTTCCTGATGGTAACTTTCGCTACCACAAAGGAACGTGTGCAGCCTCCCAAAGAACAAAAAACAAGCTTGGGCAAGGACCTGAAAGATCTTATCAGAAACAAGCCCTGGATCATCCTCCTTATCATCGGTTTGCTATTCAATGTCTATAATTCGATCAAACAAGGTATTGTGGTAATCTATTTTACCCATTATTTGCACAATCAGTTGTTGGCTGCTACTTATATGGTTGGATTAATGCTTGCTTCAATCGGAGGGGCTATGATAACATCTCCTCTGGGCAAGCGCCTGGGTAAACGCAACCTGTTCATTTATGCCCTGATTTTTTCTGCTGTTGTAAATGCTTTACTTGTTTTTTGCAGTTCGGATAATATTACAGGCATTTTCACAATAGGTATCATCTCGGAGTTTGGAGCTGCAATATTTCCAACGCTCTTCTTTGCCATGCTTGGTGACGCTGCTGATTTCTCGGAATTCACGAATGGAAGAAGAGCTACCGGACTCGTTTATTCTGCTGGTTCTTTTGCAACCAAATTTGGAGGAGGTATTGCAGGTGCAATTATTGGATTTGTGTTAGCCGCATTTAATTACAATGGACAAGATACCGTTGCCATTCAAGGCGCAGTGCCGGGCATAATAATGCTAATGAGTTGGATACCGGCAATTATTGCCCTGATTGCAGCCGGTGTGATGACACTTTATCCATTAAACCAAAAGAAAATGGATGAAATTACAATTGAATTAAACAATAGAAGAGCCAAAGCTCAGTTAAGTCAACATTAATCACAATAAACTATAAATCAGGTCAATATGAAATACGGTTATTTCGACGACAAAAACAGGGAATACGTGATAAATAATCCACGTACTCCCTGGCCATGGATTAATTACCTGGGCAATGAAGATTTCTTTTCGCTCATTTCAAATTCTGCAGGTGGATATACCTTTTATAAAGATGCGAAATTCCGGCGTATTACACGATACAGATACAACAATGTCCCAATGGATAGTGGCGGTAAGTATTTCTATATTAACGATGGCGAATGTATCTGGTCACCCGGATGGAAACCTTGTAAAACAGAGCTGGATAGCTATGAATGCCGTCATGGGATGAATTACACAAATATAAAAGGTGAGAAAAACGGGATCACAGCCAATGTACTTTATTTTGTTCCACTGAAAACATGGGCAGAAATACAAAAACTCACCCTGACCAATAACTCACAGAAACTGAAAAAACTTAAAGTTTTTTCCTTTACAGAGTGGTGCTTATGGAATGCCGCTGCTGATATGGAAAACTTCCAGAGGAATTTTTCTACCGGGGAGGTTGAAATAGAAGGGTCTGTCATTTACCATAAAACAGAGTACAAGGAACGGCGTGATCATTATGCCTATTACTCTGTGAATGTTCCGATACAGGGATATGATACTGATCGTGAATCATTCATTGGTTTATACAATGGATTCGATGAACCTCAGGTGGTGGCTGAAGGCAAACCAAAAAACACTGAAGCACATGGCTGGTCACCCATAGCTTCACACTATATAGAGGTGGAACTGAAGCCCGGAGAATCAAAAGATTTTATTTTCATATTGGGATATGTTGAAAATAAAGAGGACGAAAAATGGGAGTCAAAAAATATTATTAACAAGAAAAAAGCAAAAGAAACCATCGCGAAGTTTAATACTGCTGCTAAAGTAGATGCTGCTCTTGCAGATCTCCGTGAATACTGGGACAATCTGTTAAGCATTTACACCGTGGACTCCGGTGACGACAAGCTTGACCGGATGGTGAATATCTGGAACCAGTACCAGTGTATGATAACTTTCTGTTTTTCACGTTCGGCTTCCTTCTTCGAGTCGGGTATAGGTCGGGGGATGGGTTTTCGCGATTCCAATCAGGACCTGACCGGTTTTGTTCATCAGATTCCGGAACGTGCAAGGGAACGGATTATCGATATAGCATCCACTCAATTTCCTGACGGGGGATGTTACCATCAGTATCAGCCTCTTAACAAACGTGGTAATAACGATATTGGGGGTGGCTTCAACGACGATCCTCTCTGGCTTATCCTTGGAACTGTGAGCTATATTAAGGAAACTGGTGATTTTGATATTCTTGACGAATTAGTACCTTTCGATAATGATGTATCAGTTGCAAAAAGTCTATTCAACCACCTCACAGTTTCATTTGATCATGTGGTAAACAACCTGGGCCCTCACGGGCTTCCTCTGATTGGACGTGCTGACTGGAATGATTGTCTGAACCTGAATTGTTTTTCAAACGATCCGAATGAATCCTTTCAGACTACTGAAAATAAAACAGAAGGGTCTAAAGCTGAATCTGTTATGATTGCAGGTCTGTTTGTGGTTTATGGACGTGATTACGTTGATCTTTGTAAGAAACTGGGTAAAAATGAAGAAGCTGTGCGTACTCAGAAGCTCGTCGATACAATGGTAGAGGTAATAAAGAAATATGGTTGGGACGGAGAATGGTTTATCCGGGCCTACGACTATTATGGACGCAAAATTGGCAGCAACGAAAACGAAGAGGCCAAAATATTTATAGAATCGCAAGGCTGGTGTACAATGGCAGGAATAGGGAAAGAACAAGGGCTTTGTACCAAAGCACTAAATGCTGTAAAAGAAAGGCTTGATACCAAATACGGGATCGTGCTTAATAATCCGGCATTCACCAAATACTATATTGAGTATGGTGAGATATCATCGTACCCGGCAGGTTACAAGGAGAATGCAGGCGTATTCTGCCATAATAACCCTTGGATCATGATTGGGGAAACAGTAGTTGGAAATGGAGACCGTGCCTGGGAATACTACAAGAAGATCTGTCCGTCATACCTTGAAGAAATCAGTGATCTACATAAGACAGAACCTTATGTCTATGCACAAATGGTAGCAGGGAAAGATGCTTTTAAACCCGGTGAAGCCAAGAACTCATGGCTGACAGGGACTGCCTCATGGAATTTCTATGCAGTCTCGCAATATATGCTGGGCATTCGTCCTGAGTACGACGGTCTGTTAATTGATCCATGCATCCCGACAGATTGGAAGGGATTTAAAGCAACCAGAAAATTCAGGGGCGCTACTTACAGTATTGAAGTTGTTAACCCGAATAAAAAATCGAAAGGAATCAGGGAAGTAACAATTGATGATATGCCACATAAATCAAACCTTATTCCGGTATTCGGAGATGGGAAAGTACATAAAGTGAAGATTGTCCTGGGGTAGATTTCATTAGCTTTTAATGCCATTTACACTGAACAAAAAATTAATATTACAGTTTAATAAATACTTATCATTTAACAGAAACTATGAAAAAAATTATTTTTGGAATTTTCTATCTCGCCTTTTTACAGGCCTGCACCAGTAATGTTAAAAACGCCACAGAGACGATGAAAAAGTACCCTTCGTTTGATGTTCAGAACATGGACACTACAATAAAACCCGGTGATGATTTCTATACCTATGCCAATGGTAAATGGCTGAAGAATAATCCAATACCGGCAGACAAAAATTCGCGGTCCTCTTTTGACGAACTGGTAGAAAAAAACAGGCATGATGTAAAAGAAATTATTGAGGAGGCAGCTGCCACCAGGGATGTTCAGGCCGGGAGCAATACTGAGAAAATCGGAACATTCTATAACTCAGGCATGGATACAGTAGCAATCGAAAAACAAGGCATAACTCCTCTTAAGATGTTTTTCGAAAAGATAGAAACTATTAAAAATATTGCTGATGTTCAATCTGTTGGAGCATTTTTCCAAACATATCAGATTAGTCCGTTTTTCTTTATGTTTTCGAATCAGGATTCGAAAAACAGCACCAGTGTGATCGCTCAGTGTTACCAGGCAGGTATCGGATTGCCTGAGAGGGATTATTATTTCAACAACGATGAGTCTACAAAAAAAATCAGGAAGAAATATCTTGTCCATTTAACAAAAATGTTTGAATTGTTAAAGGATAATTCTGTAGTCGCGGGGAAGAATGCTGAAACTATCATGAAGATGGAAACACAACTTGCTAAAGCTTCCTTTACCAATATTGAAAATCAGGATCCCCGGAAGACCTATAATAAAGTTACAATCGAAGGGTTGAATAAACTTGCACCTGACATCAATTGGAAACCATATTTTACCCGGGTTGGTTATCCCACATTATCTGAGGTCAATATTTATCAGCCAGGCTTCATGATTGAGTTGAGCAATATGATGAAAAGCGTGCCGGTTGAAGATTGGAAAACCTTTTTGCGATGGCAGTTGATTAACAGTACTGCCGGCTATCTAAATAAAGATATTGTAGATCAGAACTTCGATTTCTACCGCAGGACATTATCCGGTCAGGAAAAGATGGAACCACGATGGAAACTCATTCTTGATGTTACAAGTAACTCACTTGGTGAATCCATTGGACAGTTATATGTAAAGAAGTATTTTCCACCT
>JADGPT010000173.1 GCA_017882345.1 Bacteroidales bacterium | reverse complement strand
AATCAAGTGCCGATTATATATTCTGTCAATCATTTGTTCTTCAGTCATATTTTTGTAGAGCTTAAAGGTTAAATACTCCTTTATGTCTCGGGCTGATAGTAAGGGTAAGTCATCGAAGCAAAAGAGTTTCTCTTTGAGCATAAATGACGAAACCATAAAATTTAATGCTACCTGATGTACCCATGCGTTCCACATGTGAGTTTGAAATTGGTCTAAACCCAATGTCTGCTTTGATTCTTTTATACAATGTTCTACAAAAAACCGTTCTGCTTGCATATAGGCCAATACTTCAGGTGTGTACTGTCCCAGGTTGGCATTGGTAAACGAATATTTTATTTCAGATGAAAAAATTACACTTGCCTCTTGAATATCCGGAGCAAATAAAGAAATGGCTAAAATTTGTTTTTAAAAACTTTATCATTAACTTCGCACCAGTATCCAAAAAAAAGTAGTTTTAAGAAGAGCTGCAAAAAAAAATAAATCAAGGAATCGAATGGATATTCTCCTTATTATGTTTCACAGATAATTCATATACACATGGCAAATCATAAGTCGTCAGAAAAAAGGATCAGGCAGATCGAAGTAAGAAAAGAGAATAATAAGTATTATGCAAAGACCACGCGTAATGCGCTTAAGACAATTCGTGGATTAAGTAATAAGGAAGAGGCTGCAGTTCTTCTTCCAAAGTTAACCTCTATGCTCGACAAGCTTGCTAAAAAGAATATTATTCACAAGAAAAAAGCTTCAAACCTGAAGTCTTCAATTGTAAAGCTTGTTAGCAGTTTATAATATTTTTCAATAATATCTCATGAGGCTGTATCTTTATGGTACGGCCTTTTTTATTGTACCTATGTGAACATGACATACAATATTTTCTCTTATATTTATGTGAAAATAGCAGTTGGCAAGTTGTACCTGACCTATGGAGGGGAGCGGGATATCAAAACATGAAAATATCAATATTATCCTGTGTTGATAGTTAAAAATATATCAAACTTAAATATCAAACTATGAAAAAATTTATTTACTTATCAGTTCTCTTTCTACTTGTATTGACTACTTCAAATTCTCAAACGCCTAATACACTTACATCCAAAGAAATAAAAAACGGTTGGGTGCTTTTATTCGATGGAACCAGTACTAATGGATGGACGACTATAAATGGTCAGCCGGTCCCGGCAGGAGGTTGGGAAATAGTCAACGGTTGTATAAATACTATTATTGGAGGAAAAGGTGCAGATATTATAACTGTAAATGAATATTCAGATTTTGAACTCTCCGTAGATTTCAAAATAACACCAGGTTGTAATAGCGGGATCAAGTATTTCTTCACCACCTATGAATCTGGAGGAAATCTCGGATGTGAGTATCAGATTATAGATGATAAACTGGGGGAGGATACTAAGCAAGCGAATCATCTTTGTGGTTCATTATATGATGTATTGCCACCTGTTGAATCAAAGAAAAAGGTGAATTCTCCCGGGGAATGGAATACCTTACGCGTTGTAGCGAAAGGGAAAAAGGTTGAACATTGGATGAATGGTGTAAATATCCTGGAATATACACGTGGAGACCAAGCCTTCTCAGATGCTGTTGCAAAGAGCAAATTCAGCAAAACGGTGCCCGCTTTCGGTACGGTGGAGAAAGGGCATATCATGTTGCAGTATCATGGCGGTTTGGTGGCTTTTAGAAACATAAAAATTAAAATATCTTAAAATTCCAGTCGAAATTAATTAATGTTATTCGTTATGGAAAAGAGACGTGATTTTATTAAGAAAGTAGCTGTCGGTTCAGCGGGTCTTGCCATTGGCGGCACTGCATTCGGATTTAGTGCAAAGAGCTACAAAAACATTCAGGGTGCTAATGATAGGATTCGTATGGGTATCATTGGTGTTAATGGTCGTGGAAATGGCATGGGAAGAAATTTTTCACAACAAAAAAATGTTGAGGTGGCAACTGTATGCGATGTTGACACAAGAGCTCTCGAAAAAGCAATTAAATCAATAATGAGCTCAAATACACCCCCGGCAAATATACCCAAAGCAGAAAAAGACTGCCGGAAAGTATGTGAAGATAAATCAATCGATGCAATCTACACAGCAACTCCTGACCATTGGCATGCCCCCCTTACCATTATGGGTTGTCAGGCCGGAAAACATGTTTACGTAGAAAAACCTTTGAGCCATAACCCAAGGGAAGGTGAACTTGCTGTTGCCGCCGCTCGAAAATATAACCGTGTTGTTCAGATGGGTGCACAACGTCGTTCAGCTCCTTTATTAACCCAGGGCATCGAAGAATTACACAAAGGGATTATTGGCAGGGTATATCTGGCTAAAACCTGGTACACCAATATGCGTAAAGAGACCTTCCTGAAACCAGGACCTGTACCTGAGTGGCTTGATTATGAATTATGGCAAGGTCCTGCTCCCCGGGTTCCTTTCAAAGAAGGTTTGATTCACTATAACTGGCATTGGTTCTGGAATTGGGGAACCGGTGAGGCTTTAAATAACGGGACACACGAAATTGATGTTGCCCGCTGGGGTCTGGGTGTGGACTTTCCCATCCATGTAACATCAGTTGGTGGCAGATATCATTTTAAAGATGATTGGGAAACTCCCGACACACAGGTGGTGACATGGGATTATCCTGGTCGTGTATCTCTGATGTGGGAATGCAGAAGCTGTAACGGAAGACCTAATGAAGGCTCAGATCGTGGCATTATTTTCTATGGAGAAAAAGGAAGCCTGGACACAGGTAATGATAGTTACAAGGTATATGATCTCGGAGGGAAATTGATTAAAGAGGTGAATAATAAAACAGCAGAATCTGTTCAGGGACGTGATACCGCAAACCCAAGTCCTGGAATGGACGTTCTTCATATTTCTAACTTCCTCGATTCCATCAGGAATAATCGTCGTCCCAATGAAGATGTTGAAGATGGGTATAAGAGTACAATGGCAGCGCAATTGGGAAATATTGCGTGGAGAGTAGGTCATGATTTGAAACTCGATCCCCAAAATGGGCATATCATAGGTGATAAAGAAGCAGAAAAACTTTGGAGCCGCGAATATGAAAAAGGATGGGAACCAAAGGTATAATTCAAATATTCTAATAAACTCTAAATAAAATGTTAAATCAGGAGAAGGTTTTCTTCTCCTGATTTTTTATTTGCTGAAAATTCTTTACGGTTTAAAATACAATTCTTATCTTGCATATGCATTTCAAAATTGTCGCTGCATGTCTCTTAAAATTACTGACTGGGCTGTTGAAGACAGACCCAGGGAAAAACTTATTCAGAAAGGTATTGCCAGTCTGAGTGATGCCGAACTACTGGCTATCCTGATCAGTTCGGGAACAAAGGACAAATCGGCTGTTGATCTTGGTCGTGAATTATTAAGTGTTGCAAACAATAACCTGAACAGTCTTGGGAAACTTACAATAGCAGACCTCAAGAAGTTACGTGGTATTGGCACTGCAAGGGCTGTAACAATTACGGCAGCTCTGGAACTTGGACGAAGGCGAAAACTGACTGAAGTTCAGGATGTTCCCCAGATCAGAAGCTCAAAAGATATCGCTGATATTTTTCAGCCACTACTGTCTGACCTTCTGCATGAAGAGTTCTGGATATTGTTCCTTAACAGATCAAATAAAGTGATTAACAAGATGAAACTGAGTCAGGGGGGAATCAGCGGCACAGTTACCGATGTGCGTATAGTGATGAAAACCGCAATCGAATATCTTGCTTCAGGTATTATTGTCTGCCATAATCATCCCTCAGGAAACCTTAATCCAAGTGAATCTGATACTAAAATAACTCAGAAAATAAAAGAAGCAGGTAATCTGATGGACATTCAGCTTCTCGATCATATTATTATTTCGGATAAGGATTATTACAGTTTTGCAGATAACGGATTACTATAAAGAATTGTCTTGCGGTCCTGCAGTCTTTAAGTCTTGAAGGCATTAAATGAATTTTTTAACTTCATTCTTGTCTTCACAGATTTTAAGCAACTCAGCATATGACTTTTTCAATACCGGATGAATCATTTCCGATGCAATTTCGCACAGTGGAACCAAAACAAATCTTCGTTCCTGTAATAGTGGGTGCGGGATTTTCAGACTTTCCTGATCTATAATCATCTCTTCATAAACAAGGATATCAATATCGATCAGCCTGGATGAGTACCGGTTAGGTCCTCTGACTCTTCCCATCAAAGATTCTATCATCAGGATTCTTCCAAGAAGTCCGGATGGAGTCAGTTTTGTCTCAGCCTTTACAACCAGATTAAGGAATTTATCCTCAGCCTGAAATCCCCATGGTTCAGTCTCATAGATCGAAGAAGTCATTAAAACCGGTCCAATGAATTCCTCAATTCTTGTAATTGCTTGTTCAAGATTGAGTTCCCTGTTTCCAAGGTTTGTTCCTATACCAAGAAATACAATCTTCATAATCAAATCAATCTGATACCAAAAGTATTAAATACATGTATAACTTTACAAATTCATTTTGTTTTTTTATATATATTTATAATTCATTTCATTAAAGCAATCAAAAGATGAGAAACTTTCTTAAATACACGCTTGCGACAATAACCGGTATAATTATTGCATCCATTCTTTTCTTCGTTATAATGCTTGCAAGTTTTAGCGCCATTGTTTCATCCGGAAACAAATCTGTTTCAGTGAGTAATAATTCTATTCTGGTATTAAAAGCAGGTGTAACAATTCCTGACAGAGGAGATCAAAATCCGCTTTCCGGAATTGATCTGGTTAATTTGACATTTTCTCCATCTGCCGGTCTGAATGATATACTACATAACATCGAAAAAGCCTCCGGAGACAGTAAAATCAAAGGTATTCTGATAGAAAACGGACTTCTTCCTTCAGGTTGGGCAACAACTGAGGAGATCAGAAACGCTCTTTTGAAATTCAGGGAAAATGGAAAGTTTGTTATCTCTTACTCTGATTATGTTCTTACTCAGGAGTGTTATTATCTTGCAACTGCAGCAGACAAGATTTATATTAATCCCGGATCAATGGTTGAATTCAAGGGTCTTAGCAGCGAGGTAATGTTTTACAAAAAAGCTCTTGAGAAAATTGGTGTGGAGGTACAAGTGACAAGACACGGAAAATTTAAAGGTGCAGTGGAGCCTTTTATCCTTGATAAATTAAGTGATGAAAACCGGACCCAGATAAAAGATTATGCCGGCTCACTATGGAACCAGATTATTACAGATATATCAAAATCGAGAGATATACCAGTGGAACAACTTAACAAGCTTGCGGACAATCTTGACGGGAACCTTGCATCCGGCGCTTTTGAATCTAAACTTGTTGACGGACTTATGTACCGTGATGCATTAATCGATACCCTTAAATCCTTGTCAGGAATAAATAAAGATAAAGAACTTAACCTTATCTCTATGACCAAATATACCAAGGTCGCGGATACTAAATTATCATTTTCTGCAAAGAACAAAATAGCTGTGGTTTATGCTTCGGGAACAATCGTAACCGGAAAAGGCAACGAAGGCAACATCGGAGGAAATTATTACGCAGATGTGATCAGTAAAGCGAGGCTGGATTCGTCTGTTAAGGCAATTGTGCTGAGAGTTAATTCCCCGGGCGGAAGCGCTACAGCTTCTGACATAATGTGGAGGGAACTGGATCTTGCTGCCAGGGTAAAACCGGTAGTGATATCGATGGGTAATTACGCTGCATCGGGTGGCTATTTCATCTCTGCTCCAGGGACAAAAATCTATGCAGACCCAATGACCATTTCTGGTTCAATTGGTGTCTTTGGACTGATACCAAATATCGGCAAACTTCTTGAACAGAAACTAGGGCTGACAACAGAAATAGTTAATACAAATAAAAATTCGGATTTTCCTTCAATTTACCGGCCAATGAATCCTTATGAGAAAGAGTTAATGCAGATGAGTATTGAAAAAATCTACAGTGATTTTGTAAGCAAAGTAGCGTCAGGGCGAAAGATGAGTTCAGAATCGGTCGACAGCATAGGTCAGGGTAGAGTCTGGAGCGGCACCAGCGCTTTAAGAATAGGGCTGGTAGACGAAATTGGTGGGCTTAAAGATGCCATCAAAGGCGCTGCAAAGCTTGCAGGCATTGAATCCTTTTCAGTCAGAGAATTACCAGTATTTGAAGATCCATATATGAGA
>JADGPT010000172.1 GCA_017882345.1 Bacteroidales bacterium | reverse complement strand
AAATCATCAAACTCAGATCCATATCCAAATGTACCTGAGGCCGTTAATACCGGATTTTTGAATTGCAAATCACCTATAGAAAAACCCAGATTTACCATTTTAGATCTTTTACATTGAAAACAGGCCCGTCAATACAGGTACAAAGATTGCCATTAACTGTATCAACGATACAGCACAGACAGGCACCAATTCCACATGCCATTAGGTTTTCGAGCGATACTTCACATATAATATTTCTGTTTTTACAGTATGTTGCTACCGCCTTCATCATAGTATCCGGACCACAACAATAGATCCTGTTATATTGCCGTGTTGAAAAAACAGAATGGCTGGTAACATATCCTTTTTCACCCATAGAACCATCTTCAGTTGTAACAAGCACGTTACCTATTTTAAGATATTCTTCAAATTCAATAATCCTTGCACTGTTTCTGAATCCAAGAAGGATATCGGGTACACAACCATTAGATTTTAAATATCTGCCCAGAAATAACAACGGCGCTATGCCGCATCCGCCTCCAACAAGAAGTACCTGCTCATTTTTAAGGGGTAATGAGAACGAATTGCCCAGAGGATAAACAAGATTCAGTATATCGCCATTCTCAAGTCCTGAAAGCGTTTTTGTACCTTTTCCTGCAATCTGAATAAGTAGCTTAAACGTATTTTTCTCATAATCAACATCATGTATGGATATTGGTCTTCGGAGAAATGTTTCAGGACTTCCATCCACTCTTACCTGGGCAAACTGACCAGGTTTAAAGTCAGGAATTTTAGTATCCCCTGAAAGTTCGAGAATAAAAAAATCATTATTAAGGCGCTTATTCCCAATTACTTTTAGATCTTCAATACGCTTTGCCATCAAATGTGCGTTTAGGACAAAGATAATTTTTAACTTTCTAAAATTGTAATGAAAAAATTATTTACCTGGTAAAAACTCCTCGAACCGGTTATTTTCATAGAACCATACAATTTTAATAACTTCCGAAGTTGAATCAGGTGTAGCATCTGCGGAAACTTTCTCAGGACTTCTTTTTATAACATTCTGATAATCAATGGCCGAACTGATTTCTTCCCTTTTAGTTCGTATTTCATTATTATCTCTGTTGTTTTCTGTATCGTCATCAAACAGACTTTGCATTTTTGAATCTTTATACATTGATCCTGTGCCGAATAACAGCCAGTCTGTTGAAAGAAATTGATATTTCTCAAGCATTTTCAATACAAAATCAAGGCTCGGATTATTCCTTCCTGATAGTATGTGGGAGATACCCGAAGCCTGAACACCAATTTCATCAGCTAACTGAGCAGAAGTTTTGTTTTCATTCTTTAGAAATTCAAGTAAACGCTCTTTCATAATATCAATAATTAGTATTACAAATGTAATTAATATATAATTTCCATTTGTAATTTAATATAGTTACAGATGTCATTTAACTGAATGAGTACTATAGAGCATACTTTCGTTACATTTGTATATTCTTGATAGAATGATAATTAAAGATGATGGTATATAAAGTTATACGGTAGTTTAGCTTTATAATGGTATAGTATACAGATTATTAACTCGAATATCTAAAAATATCTGGTATTGTAATCACTTTTATCTATAGAAATGAATACTAAATACATTAGCTAACCTTAATTATAATATTGATTTATTGCTTATTATGTTAATTTACATTTAATAAGTCAAATTATTTAAGTCTGTAATCTTAATTCAATACAAAAATGATTACTTATGTAATTAATAAGTATAAAAACAATAGATTACAAATGTAATGTGAGCTGAAGTCACATATTGATTGTAATGTCGAATGAGAAGTAATTGGTTAGGGAAGATTAATAAATGATTGCAAAGGATAATTCATTTTTAAAATCCAATATTCCAGCTACGCTACAGCTTTGGCTTGAATATTCAATTCTCAGGAGGTTAAGACATGATGAATATACATAGGAGATTAAGAGACCAGGAGAAAAAGAAATGGAGCTGTTTATTCAGGCTTGAAGTTTCTGGCCGCTACTTCATCAAACTCATTCTCAGAACGCGCAATTACGGCAGTAGCAAGACAATTCCCTATTACGTTGACGGATGTACGCGCCATATCCATCAAAACATCAATCCCCAGAATAATAAAAACAGGCTCAACCGGTAAACCGAAGCTGACAACTGTTCCAAGAAGAATTACAAGAGCAGCTCTTGACACTCCTGCAACGCCTTTGCTTGTAAGCATCAGGGTAAAACAGATAATAATCTGTTTATCGATGGGAAGGTCAATGCCGGCAGCTTGTGCAACAAAAATTGATGCAAGAGAAAGGTATAGTGTTGTACCATCAAGATTGAAACTGTAACCGGTTGGTATGACGAATGCCACAATTTTTCTTGGAATCCCGAACTTCTCCATCGATTCCATTGCAGATGGCAAAGCGGATTCGGAGTTTGATGTCGCAAATGCTATTGTTGCAGGTTCTGAGACTGCCCTGATGAATGGTCTGATTGGAATTCTGAATATAAGTGCAACCGGAAGCAGGACGAAAACCAGGAATACAATTAATGCTACATAGAGGGTAGCCAGCAGTTTAAAAAGATTATAAAGTATATCCAGCCCCATATGTCCAACTGTAAAAGCAATTGCAGCAAATACAGCGATGGGCGCAAAGTACATAACAATATTAGTGAACTTAAACATTACTTCTGCCAGGCTTTCACTGAAGCGGATCATTGGTGTCCGGTACTTCTCTTTAACCATAGCAACTGCAATTCCGAAGATAACACTGAAGATCACAATCTGCAATATCTGGCCTTCAAATATTGCTTTCGCTATATTTTCGGGAAAAATGTGAAGAATAAAATCGCTGGTAGTCTGAGCTTTAATATTAGCTATTGGAGGTATTCCGGTGCCTGGAGGTAACACGACTCCCACGCCTGCTTTGCCGATGTTTATTGCCAGAAGTCCTATAAATAAGGCAAACGTAGATACTATTTCGAAATACAAAAGTGATTTCCATCCCATTCTTCCTATCTGCCTGATATTCGAGTGACCGGCAATACCTACAACAAGCGTTGAAAAAAGCAGAGGAGCGATAATAGTCTTTATCATCCTGAGGAAAATGTCACTGAAGACCTGAAGTTTCTTAGCCACTTCCGGAACATCATATCCGAATTCAGCGCCGGCAACCATACCTACAAGGATCCATGTTGTCAGAGACCTTTTACGGAAAGCATAAACAAAAAGTAAGGCAACAGTCAGAAGTCTGAATATCAGCAGAATATCTGAGCGAATCTCCAGTATCGCATTAGCTTTCAAAACTAAGAGGACAAGAGTAATGCTTATGATAATCAGAAGCAAATAAGGAAAAAATTTCCAGATTTTCTGCATTAAATATCCATGTTTATATTACCCGCAACTACCTGAGCAGCCTGAATGTTCATGGTTACCGCAGCCGGAACATGAGTTCATTGTTGCAGCTAATTCATTTTCAGTGGCTTCCCTGATATCAACAATTTTACCTGAAAAAAACAGATCAAGTCCGGCCATAGGATGATTAAAATCCATTCTGACATAGGTGTCTGTAATTTCATTTATTATTCCGGTCAGGGGATTACCTTCTGAATCTGTCATTGGGACATCATTACCTACTCTGCAAATGTCTTCGTTGATCTTTCCATCAGTTTCAAAAACATTAACTGGAACATTGATTATCATCTCTTCCCTTTTATCTCCATAAGCCATTTCGGAATTGAGTTTAAAGCTGAAAAGATCTCCGGCATCCAATAAACTTATATTTGATTCAAAAACAGGTAACAATCTGCCTGTGCCGTATAAAAATGTTAAAGGCCTGGTCTCATCCATCGTCTCAATAATTCTACCGTTTGAATCCGCTTCTCTCAGTTCATAAATCAGAGAGACCATTTTATTATTTTCAATTTTCATATCAACCTTATTTTTAAAGGTTCAAATATAATTTAATTTGCCGGCCGGCAAATCATACAATAATAAATATCAGGATAATTTTTAAAAAAACCTGAAAATTGAGGAGAAGATTAAGAGGTCAGAAAGTAAAACTGATTTTTATTTCAGGTTTGCTGTATATATTATAACCTGAATCATTTAGTGGCCATAAAACCATAAAATTCAAGGAGGATCTCCTTCCAATCTGCTGACTTAAGCCAGCACCGGCAAGAACTGTATTAACATAAAACCGATCCGTCATATATGGAGGAGGGTTTTTCCAGAAAGATGTTTTAAGACTAAGCAATTCATCCTCAAAATGAAGAAAAACTCCGGTATGAACACCTAGTGGTAATACTGAACTAAGATCCTTAATAACAACAAGCTGCAAATAACTTCTCCCTCCATAAATAGCTGTCCTGTCAATCTGGTCCTTATAGTATCTGTAGGTAGGTCCGACAGCAACTGCTACCCTGGGTAAAACCCAGAATCCAATAACCGGGGATACCTGTATATCTGTAATAGTTCCAAACATCAGTCCCAAACTTCCACCATAGAATAGTCTCTCCTTAATGGGCGGTGCCTCTTCCCGGGTATTCAGTTCATACGGTAGTTGATCTTCCCTGTTTTTCTGCCCGGAGATGACTGAAAATGATATAAATACGAGGAGATTAATTAATAATACTTTCCGCCAATTATGGATTATTGCAGCTATTTTATTTTTGAAAGTCATCTTTGTTTATTTGTAATAAAATTTGTGAGCGATACAAATAAACGAAAAAATGCATTTATTAATATATAATGCATTCATTCTTTTTATAATTATCAGAAAGTCGGAAGTTAAAGCAAACTCTGATCTCCCGATTTCGGTCTGAATTTTATTTCTCAATTTTTTCAAATGAAGCAACCAGTCCTTTTATCAGGGAAGAGCTAAAGCCATTATGCTCCATTTCATTTAATCCAACGATCGTACATCCTTTTGGAGTTGTCACCTTATCGATCTCAAATTCAGGATGTTGGTGTCTCTCAATAAGTAGTTCTGCAGCTCCCTTTACTGTTTGGTTTACAATTGCACCCGCGGTCGCGGCATCAAAACCTATCTGGATACCTCCCTGTATCATTGCCCTGATAAACCGCAGAACATACGCGATTCCGCAAGCTCCTAAAACAGTTGCTGATTCCATCAGATCCTCATCGATGGTCATTGTGGTTCCTACTATATCAAATAAATGTTTTACTAATTCAATTTCTTCGGATTTAGCTCCATTATGACATAAGCATGTAACTGATGTACCAACACTCGCAGATATATTTGGCATTGCTCTGAAAACCGGAACCTTTGTACCAATAACTTCCTGAATCTTATTTATAGTCACACCGGCTGTTACAGATACAAGCAAATGTTTCCCGGTATTTAGATGATCCTTCAATTCCTCCAGGACATTGACAATGTTATAAGGTTTTACGGCAATTATTATCAGGTCAGATTCTTTTATGGCCGCTATATTATCGGACGTAAGTTTAACTCCGGATCCTTTCAGAGACGCAAGCTCTTCGATATTTCTTCTGGTTGCAGTAATATTTTTTGAAGGAATTGTCTGTTGTTTCAGTAACCCCTGTAAAATAGATATTCCAATATTCCCGCATCCTATAATTGCTACTCTGGTGTTTATCATATCATTATTGTTTTATTTTCCTTAAAGACCGAAATGTTTGTAATAAAACATCGTGTATTTTAAATTTACTATATATTTAACTGATTCTAATATAAATAATTGCAAATATAAGATTATTAGTTTAAAATTGATACATAAACCAATCGTTTCAATTGATATTTTGTATTTCTGCCGCAGCCGTAATAAGATTATTTTAACAGTTGTTCAAAGGCTTCGCTACTAATGACAACATTTCATAAGTCAAACATTATCTTATACTTGCATAATTGTCATAATACCTGGTGTGCAAATTTGTATAGGGACTACTAATGACAAAACTTTTAGGAGTACCATAATGGGATAAGGAGATCCCTCGCTTCGCTCTGGATGACAATGCCCTTGAGGAGCATAGGGGGCAGAAGTGGCGATTCGAAGGTGAATTGCTTACTTAAACAATAGATTACTCGAATCGCCACTTCTGCCCCCTCTATAACTATCTAATTATCATGTCATTCCGAGCGAAGCGAGGAATCTCCACTAGTCGTTACAGGTCTTTGTAAATAACTTAATATTTGACTCTTGCAAATA
>JADGPT010000033.1 GCA_017882345.1 Bacteroidales bacterium | reverse complement strand
AACATTCCCTGCAGGTAAAAATGAGTTAAAATCACCTGTAATCGAAACACTTAAAATCAATGGCCCAGCAAATGCTTTGTTAGTGAACAGCAGACCTGCTTTTAAAGAAAAAGGGACTATCCTTCTTCATTTCCGGGAGCTGGAAGGATTACCAGCCGAAGTAAAATTAACATCAGCTGTTCCTGGTCAGACCATAAAGAGGATGATTGAAGTAAATACTATTGGAAAACAGATTGGACAGCCATTAACATCTGTTCAGTTGAAACCCTACGAAGTGAGATTTATTGAAGTAGAATTTTAAACAAAGAAGAATTTAATCTGGTTTTTATTTGTATAAATGGGGGCTGTGTATAAACAGACCTCTCAGTTATATCACTATTGTCCGGTTAATAATTTAGATTCATCCCTCAGGTTGTTAATACACTGATTATCAATATTCAGTTTTTAAATAATTGATATTTAGGCAAATATAAAAATGGAGGTGTAGGTAAAATTAGGTTTATAGGAAACCGTATTATATATTTGTTTAAAACAACGACTTCAAAAAAAGTAGTTTTTAGAGGCGCTCTGAAATAACACCCCTTGAGAATATGATACATATCAATCGATTTGATAATATTATCAGATGCAGTATCAGAATAAATATTGATGCTGAAGATAGAGAATCTGTGGTTGCAGACTTTTTTGTTTACAGGGTAAGCAGGTAATACTTAATTTTAAAAAGGAAGAGATGAGCAAAAGAGACATATTCAGGAATTCCATGGTTCTGTTTATGACGGTATTTTTCTATTCCGTTATGGTTATAGCACAGAGTACTAATAAGCTTAACCTCTCGGGCAGATGGAAAGTAACATGGAACGATGGTAATCATGGACCAAATGGAATTGAAGAATTTAGCGGGATTAATCCATTGAATGACACATCAAGGTACATGGATGTTGATGTCCCGATGGATCTGAACGTGGCTATGCAAAAGAAAGGGATGATTGGCGATCTCAACTATGGTATAAACTATTTATCGGCACGATGGGTAAGTGGACAGTACTGGCAATATTACAAGCAGTTCGATGCCCCCAGGGAAACTTTAAACAAATCAGTTTGGCTGAAATTTGACAGGCTGGATTATTCTGCAAAAATTTATCTGAACGGCCAGCCCATCGGAAAACATGATAATG
This sequence comes from Bacteroidales bacterium, assembly GCA_017882345.1. Classification (GTDB taxonomy): domain Bacteria; phylum Bacteroidota; class Bacteroidia; order Bacteroidales; family VadinHA17; genus LD21. Next base: position 20,722 of record JADGPT010000033.1, on the reverse strand, counting down.
CCTTTATTCCCTGTATGATAAATGTTACAGGAAAACTTAAAGAAGGTAGGAATATTCTGACAGTCGGTATTGAAAGCGGCCTGTATGATGTAGCGGACAAAAATTTGTCTGACTATAATAATGCACTTAGTGTTCATCTTAACAAAAGACACTGGTTACGAAAGCCTCAGTACCAGTTTGGATGGGATTGGAACCCGCAGCTGATCAACATTGGTATTACAGGTGATGTCTCTCTCATGTGGCGGGATGAAGTCAGATTAGATAATATTGTTCCCTGGATAAAAATGACCGATGACCTGTCGGCAGCAGATATTATAATAAGAACATTCATTGAAGGGACGAAAGATGCAAGCGGGCTTACGATAGAAGCAACCCTGGTTGAAATGAACCAACAGGTTTCCGGGCAAATAACTGCATCAAAAGGGATTAAACCCTATGAACTAAAGATGAGGGTCAACAAGCCAAAGTTATGGTGGCCTGTAGGACAAGGCGATCCAAATTTATATACGCTGAGGGTTGATGTAAAAAAAGATGGAAAAGTGATAGATTCCGACACTCGGAAAATTGGGTTCAGGAAAATAGAGGTTGACCGGTCCCAGCACGTGGTTGAGGGAAATTACTTTACAATAAAGGTAAATAACCGTCCTGTTTTTATGAAGGGAGGCAACTGGGTACCTGCTGATATGATCTACAGCAACGTTGACAGAATTCGGCTTGAGAAACTTGTGGATTTTGCAGTTGGCGCTAATTTCAATATCCTTCGGATCTGGGGGGGAGGTCTTTTTGCCGGTAATGACCTGCTCCGGTTATGTGACGAAAAAGGACTGGTAGTATGGCACGATTTTCTATTTGCATGCTCCAAATATCCTGGTGATGATGTTGATTTTTATAATAATGTAAAAAAGGAAGTAACCTGGGCAGTCCGTGAATTTGCTTATCATCCTTCCTTAATTGTCTGGTGTGGCAATAATGAAAATGAATGGGGAACATGGGGATGGGGTTTTGCAAACAGCGGGAAAATTGTTCCGGATTATATAATTTACCACCATTTGATGCCGGTCATCATGAAAGAAGAAGATCCATACCGTTTTTATTGGCCAAGTTCTCCATATTCAGAAAATTTTGAATTTCCCAATAGCCCCATAACAGGGGATCAGCATCCATGGGGAGTTTCACTTCAAAAGGACAGCACTAGTTTCTGGGCTTACAGGGATTATGTGGATCGTTTTCCGAACGAAGGAGGGGTTCTTGGTGCCAGCCCTCCTGCCTCACTACGCCAATTCCTGCCGCCTGATGAGCAATTTATCCGGTCCTTTTCATGGGATTTGCATGATAACATGATGAATTTCGTGACCGACAAAAAGGGCGTAACATATAAATTTGTTGAAGATTGGCTTGGCAAAGATTATACGAAAATGAGTTTTGAAGATTATGTCTTTGCAAGCTCGTTACTTCAGTCTGAAGGATTAGTGGAGTACATCAATAATTATCACAGGAGGATGTACAGCAGTTCAAGCGCCATATTCTGGATGTTTAACGACTCCTGGCCGGTTACTCACGGATGGACTATTGTAGATTATTATCTGCGTAAGAAACTTTCTTACCATCCAGTTAGAAGAGCATTTGAACAAATTTGTGCAGTGGTTGCAGAGGAGGGTGATAAAATCAACATTTATGGAATAAATGAAAAACAGCAGTCGTGGAAAGGAAAACTTCAGTATGGCCTGTTCGAGACCAGTGGAAAAGTTTCTCTTAACGATTCTAAGAATGTCGTCTTGCCTCCAAATACATCAACGATAATTGCTTCGTTCGATAAAGCTGCTTTCGAAAAAGCAGGATTTAAAAATCATGGAGCATTTGCTGTATTGAAAGATAAAGAAACAATTATTTCACAGCACAGGTTATTCCTGGCGAGATTTAAAGACCTCGTTTTACTGAAACCTCAGGTTTCAATAATACAAAGTGGTGACAAAGCAATCATTACTTCTTCTGTTTATGTATGGGGACTTTGTCTCGACATCAATGGTGAATCAGATATAACCGACAATTGTTTTGATCTTCTCCCCGGTATTCCTTATGCGGTTAAGCTCGGGAAGGGTGAAAAGGTCGAAGTCAAAATGACAGGTAATGACTTAATGAACAGGTAAACTAGTAATGATGTGCCAAAAGGAAAACATGAGGATCAACACCTTAAATGTGTAAGTAGTAAATTTTAATTGTTAAATGTTATAAATGATGATGCGTAATAAAACATTGTTGATATCCGTAATATTACTTTTATTATTTAATGGGCAGAAAGGATTGTCATTTTCTCAAAGTATTGATAATAATTCTGTTAGTAATAAAGCGTATAATGTATCTTCACTTGAATGGAAACTTTGGGGTTATAGGCCCGAAAATTGGAAATTAGACTTTAATTTCACCGAACTTAAAGGGAGTAAAGCTGAATACATCAGTATTCCGGCAAAAGTACCCGGGTCGGTACAAAAAGCATTAAGAGATGCAGGAATCATTGACGATTGGAATATTGGTAATAATTATATTTCCATTGAATGGATTGAAAACCGCCATTGGATATTTGCTGCAAAAATACCTGATGAGTGGATAAGCAAGGAGAGCAATATAATTCTACGCTGCCTGGGTCTTGACGATAACGGTGTTATTATGGTTAATGGTAAAGAAGCAGGGAAATTCAATGATACTTTCATTCCTTACAATTTCGACATAACCCCTTTTCTGAAGGACAAAAACAATACACTGGCCATAGTCTTCGAGTGTCCTCCAGCCTACCTGGGACAGATAGGTTATACATCGAAGATAAAAGACTGGAAACCACGGTTTTATTATGGATGGGACTGGATACCAAGGATAGTGCAGGTTGGAATCTGGGATAATATTCTGCTGGAAGTTACTGATAAAGAGAGCGCCAGGATAGAAGAGATAAAGATTGTGACTGAGGCTGACAAGATGAAGGATCAAGGAAACTTGAAGATTTCTGCAGAATTATCTCCACTGGCTTTACATGGAAAAGTCAGGATACAGCTTTCAAAAGATACAGGTGAACCAGTTTTTGATGAAACTTTTCCTGCTGCACAGTTACGTACAGGTAAAGTATGGGATAATCTTAAAATAAAACGGTGGTGGCCAAACGGTTCCGGTGACCAGGTATTATATAAGCTTGTTTGTACATTGTACGATGCCGATGGCAAGAATTGCCAGATTATAGAATGTAATGCAGGATTTAAAAATATTGAATGGCGTGCATGTAAGGGAGCGCTTCCTGAAGCTGATCCATGGCTATGCAGTGTAAATAATAAGCCGGTATTTCTGCAGGGCGTGAATTGGACTCCGATACGTCCAAATTTTGCTGATCTTACAGAATCCGATTATCGCAAACTGATAAAAACTTATAAAGACCTGGGAGTTAATATATTTCGCGTCTGGGGAGGTGGTTTCCCTGAAAAAGAGTGGTTTTATAACATCTGTGACGAAATGGGAATAATGCTCTGGCAGGAGTTCCCCCTCTCTTCATCCGGATTGGATAATTATCCTCCTGAAGCGCCTGAAGAGATATTTGTAATGTCAAAAATTGCGGAGAGCTACATAAAAAGATTGAGGAATCATGTCTCTCTCTTATTGTGGTGTGGTGGTAATGAATTATATGAATTTGGTGACATTGCTCCGGTGACTGATAAGCATCCAATGATAAAATGTATGAAAGAGATCGTTAAGGCTGAAGATCCCGGAAGACGATTCGTAACAGGATCTCCCTCAGGGCCAACTATTTATGGGGGATTGCATAACTTTGGAAAAGGTGTAAGCTGGGATGTTCATGGTCCATGGACTCTGCCGTATACCGCCTCAGACCGTACTATGAATGCTGTAAGAAACTTCTGGAAACTCGATGATGCCCTCATTCATTCAGAGGTTGGTGTAGCGGGAGCTATGTCTGCAGAAATGATAAATAAATACCGTGGAGAGTATTCTGCTCTTCCTGCAAACATGAATAACACCCTCTGGAGGCAGGTAAGCTGGTGGATTGAATGGACAGATTTTTTAAATGATCATAATGGTAAAGAACCCCTTTCCCTTGAAGAATATGTTGCGTGGAGTCAGGAACGCCAGACAACTGGTCTTAGCATTGCTTTGAAGGCAAATAAATCGCGATTCCCGGAATGTGGAGGATTTATAATCTGGATGGGGCATGACAGTTATCCATGTCCGGTTAATACTTCAATATTAGATTTTGATGGTAATCTTAAACCTGTTGCAGTTGAACTTAGCAAAATATGGAAAGCAAACAAATAAACATTGCAGCCGTTTTATTACTGCCAGCATTATTCGCTACACTCCTGGGAATCACCTTTTCATGTGGAGTTGCAGGTGAGAAAGATTCTTCAGGATCTGCGCCGATCTATACTTATTCGCTTTCGCAGAACGGGTCTGCTGAATCGTACGATGAAGCAATGGCTGCATCATGCCTTCAGGGAATCATAAACCGGAAAGCACCGACAGTCTATGTGCTATCCGGAAACAATAGCAGACCTGCTTATTGGCTGGAAATGTTCACTTCCGAAGGTAAATGGCTTAATAAGCGCGAAATTAAGCCACTGCCGGATATGGATGCTCTCTTCGCTCTGGCTGCAGGTAAAGTCAGAGGTGCTGTTATCTGGGATCCATCGGTCCCTGCCTCGATGAATGTTGCAAATACTATTGCAGGTGTTGAGGATGGTATAGTCTTTAGCCCGGAGTTTGCAGAAAAGTATCTTAAGAAGTGGGATCTCAGGGTAATCAAAGATCTCCGCGGAATGTTTTCCGGACGAGAGACTGGAAGTAAGAAGAATGATGCATATCGCTGGGCAGTACGGGAATATCTAAGTAAAGGACTTTGTTCCGGACATTGGATGTGTCTCTATGAAGATCCTTTCTCAACCCGTGAAAAAGGCGATGTAGGTTATGTGGTGACAAGGGACTGGGCTGTTAAGAACCGCTCTTTTGTTTATGATCTTTCACCCTGGGGTGATGAAGCTCCAAAAGATGATCCGAATCAAAAACCTGGTACTGACCTCGAAACTTATAAAATGATATTAGGGGAAATGCTGAAACAGACTGCCGGCAAACAGATGACGGAAGTAGCTGGATTTTTTTCCTTTTCCAAATACAGCAACATTCCGGGATATAAGAGTACCCATGATCCTGTGCCAACTGAGTGGGAGACCGTTTACCTGATATCCACTTACAACTGCTACCAGAACACAGTAGCCAGCAGTTGCTATAACCAGTCATTCCATAGTCAGGCGCCATTTATTCCTCTAAAGCAGCATCGACCCAAAACTGCTCTGAAGCTGGAAGATAAAACCTACATATGCGTTCTTATGGCTGACTACGATTCATCCACTCCTCTTTATGAATTCATGCCAAAACACTGGAGTGATACACTTAGAGGCACTATACCGCTTCTGTGGGGGATTAACCCTAACCTCGTGGAGACGTACCCCGATATCATTGAATATCTGTACTCTACACAATCAATGAATGACTATTTTGGTGCTGATGCAAGTGCAGCAGGATATATGAATCCCAATCGCATTGACAAAAAGTATCTTCCCCTGTTTATTGATCACAACAGTAAGTTCTACAGCCAACTCGACATGACTTTGTCGCCAATGGTACTTGACTGGGATGAGCCATCTGCTGATGTAAAGGATGCCTTCACAAAATTCTCTCCTGATGGATTTGCTACAATTGTTATGGATATGCATAATACAGGAGGAAAAACACCTGAACCACAGGTATGGAAGGGAATGCCGGTTATGGAGCTGATCAACTCTGCCTGTAATTTTAACTCAGCAGACCAGGAATCAGATGCAATGTCAGGTTCAATTCCTTCAAAATCCCCAGGCAATCCTGTTTTCTATTTCTTCAGGATTGTCTGGACCGATCCAGGCCAGGTGATAGAGACTATTGAACTTCTTAAAAAGAAACGACCTGAACTGGATATAGAGGTTGTGGATCCTTACAACTTCTTCAGGATGTATAAGGAGTTTTACTCTGGTAATAACAACCGAAAATGAAAATTAAATTTCTATAAGAATTACTTAATTTAGATTTTTCCCGGACAAAAGATATTTAATACTTATAATAATTAATAATATGCGTAAACTGAAAAACTGGTTCGTATTCTTGTCAGTCATTATCACTGCCTGTAATAATGTTGATGTTACCCGTTATGTTGATCCGAATATTGGAGGTGTGGCAACACTGTTAACAACTAAGAATCCAACGGTTCACAGGCCTCATAGTATGATAAGGGTATTTCCTGTAACTAAGCCGGGGCTCGGCGATCGTTATCTGTCTGACAAAATCTATGGTTTTGCCGTAAATATGCCAGCATACCGCATGGGCCATGTCACAGAATTAATGCCGACTATTGGAGAGGTACTATCAGGATATGACATAAACGCTTCATCTTATGATCACGATATGGAAGAGGTTCATCCGTGGTACCACAAGGTTTTACTTGAGGATTCGGGTATTACTGCAGACTGGACAACCACGGAAAGGGCAGTAATATACCGTTTTCTGTTTCAGAACAAGGAACCTGGAAATATCATTTTCAGGTCTCACGGGCTCGCATCCTTTATTGTTTCCGGGAACAATTCTATTCAGGGATGGGAAGAGTCTAAAAATACAAAACAATACTTCTATGCCGAATTTTCTAAACCCTTTGAAACCTTTGGAACAATCGCTAACGGAGATTTATCTGCCGGTAAAAAAGAGATAAGTGGGAGTAGTATAGGTAGCTATCTGACATTTAATGGTCCGGTCGCTAAAGTTGAAGTAAGAATAGGAATTTCTTATATTGACGAAAAACAGGCAAAGGATAATCTTTACCGTGAAATGAGTGGAAAGTCGTTTGACCAGGTTTTAGCTGCAAGTTATAAGATATGGGAAGATGCTTTGGGAAAGATACAGGTCACAGGTGGCACAGACCGGGAGAAGAGGATCTTTTACACTTCACTTTACAGGGGATTGGAGCGCATGGTAAATATTTCGGAGTATGGTCGTTATTATAGTGGTTACGATAATAAGGTCCATGAAGATAAAGGTCGCGCATTCTATGTTGATGACTGGTTGTGGGATACTTTCCGCTGCCACCATCCATTGCTCTATTTACTAGATCCCGAGCAACAGGTCGATATGGTGCAGTCTTATGTTCTGATGTATGAACAGAGCGGCTGGATGCCTTCATTTCCACAGTTCTATGGTGACTTCCCGGCAATGATAGGATTTCATTCCGCTGCACTTTTTTGGGATACTTACCAGAAAGGAGGCACCAACTTTGATGTTGAGAAAGGTTATGAAGGACTAAAAAAGAATGCTATGAGCGGGACCATGTTACCATGGAGATCCGGACCTATGTGTTCACTCGATAGCTTTTATATAGCGCATGGCTGGTATCCTGCATTACCTGACGGTGCTAAAGAGACTGAACCAATGGTTGATGGTTTTGAAAAACGCCAGTCGGTTGCTGTAACACTTGAACATAGTTATGACGACTGGTGCCTTGCCCAACTGGCGAAAGCTCTCGGTAAAACTGAAGATTACCTGTATTTCAGTAAACGTTCACAAAACTTTCGTAATGTGTTTAATCCAAACACAGGTTTCATGTCGCCTAAGATGGCTGACGGGAACTGGGTTGAACCTTTCGACCCACAGGTCTCCGGTGGTATTGGAAGCAGGATGTATTTCACTGAAAACAATGCATGGATATGGAACTTCAGTGTAATGCATGACATACCTTCTCTCATTGCGCTGATGGGAGGGCCAGAGAAATTTTCAAACCGCCTTGATGCTCTTTTCAATGAACCTACACATATGGCTAAATGGCAATTTATGGGACAATTCCCCGATGCTACAGGATTAAATGGAATGTTCCCGGCAGGTAATGAACCATCCTTCCATGTTCCCTATCTTTACAACTACGCAGGTAAACCGTGGAAAACACAAAGAAGGATACATGAGATAATGGATATGTGGTTCGATGATGATCCACTTGGTCTTCCGGGGGATGAGGATGGTGGAGCATTATGCTCATGGTATGTATTTTCTGCTATGGGTTTTTATCCTGTAACACCCGGAAATGGACTATATGCTATCGGAAGCCCGTTTTTCGAAAAGATACAAATAAAACTACCTGATTATAAGACATTTACAATAAAAACAAATAATTTTTCAAAACGTAACAAATATATCCAATCGGCAAAACTGAATGGGAAAGAGTTCAACCGGGCATGGATAAGCCATTCAGAAATAACAGCAGGAGGAACACTTGAATTCGTTATGGGCGATCGTCCTAATAAGGAATGGGCTGCAGATCCTTCCATTTTTGTGAAAATGACAGCAAATAAATAGGCTTTATAAATGATATTGTATGAAGTTTATAACAATAATTAGTTAATAAGTTAAACAATTGAATATGAAAATGCTCCTAAGTTTTTTAATGTTTTTTTCCCTTGTTACGGTGAACCTTTCGGCACAGCAAAGTGAAAAACCAAATCCAAATGTGAAGGAGATAATATTTGTCTTCAAGACTCATTTCGATAACGGGTATACTGATATGGCTGAGTCGGTCATTAATAAGTATTCTACAACTATGATGGAACAGGCTTTGGCCACACTGGAAAAAAGTCGTAGCCTGCCCCGGGAGAAGCAGTTTGTTTGGACAATGCCTGCATGGCCATTAACAAAGATACTGGAAAGGTGTACGCCTGAAATGAAACCAAAGATTGAAGCTGCTATCCGCGAAGGTTGGTTCGTTTATCATGGGCTTCCATTTACCCTGGAGACAGAAGCAGGTGATCCGGAAGCTCTTGTCAGGGCCCTCACGTTTTCTGCAGATCTTTCAAGGAAATTCAACTTGCCATTGCCCCGCGATGCAAAATTAACTGATGTTCCAAGCCACTCATGGTTTTTACCGACACTCCTGACTAATGCAGGAATAAAGATCCTTCACATAGGATGCAATGCCGTATCAAGCTCTCCTGATGTACCACTGATATTCTGGTGGCAGGGACCCGACGGTTCAAAGCTTATGACGATTTACTGGGGAAAAGACTATGGTACAAGCCTCGTGCCGGATGCAGATTGGAAATTCAAGACATGGCTGGCTATCATTCATACAGGAGACAATCAGGGGCCTCCTTCGCCTGAAGATGTTGAACAGGTGCTGAAGAGAGCCCACGAACTCGCTCCTAATGCAAAGCTTAGGATAGGGAGGATCTCTGACTTTTATGATGCGATTATGAAAGAGAACCCTGATCTACCTGTAGTAAGAGGCGATATGCCAGATACCTGGATCCATGGATATATGTCGATGCCCCGTGAAATTAAGAGCGTAAGAAAAATACAAAAGGATATATATTCCCTTGAATTGCTGAATACTCTTTCAAATCTGTGGTCGGATAAAAACGAAGTCATAACACAATTCACAGCTAAAGGTGCTGAAGGTGCACTGCTGTGGGACGAACATACTTTTGGGATGGCAATGAGTCATGGACAATCCGGTGACTGGTGTTTTGGTGATGAATTCAAGACTCAGCGTGCAGCAGGTACTTACAGCGACCTGGAAGCTTCATGGAGAGAGAAGGGTGATCGTGTTTACCAGGCTGAAAAAATCATTGAACCGGCATATAACAGGGAGATAAAAAGAATATCAGCCCTGGTAAATGTGGAAGGACAGAAGATTGTTGTTTTTAACCCACTTCCCTGGGTGCGTTCCGGATTGGTCACTATTCAGGAAAAGAATGATATTGAGGCACTGAAAGACCTCAGAACAGGAGAGATTATCCCGATTGACAATAAAGGGAACATTCTCAGATTTATTGCAAAGGATATACCTTCAACCGGATATGCAACATATGTTCCTGCTAAGCTACAAAAACCTGAAGGTGTCATTACAACAATCGTTGATGAATCAGGTAATATAATTGAGAATGAGTTTTTTAAAGTAAAGATCGATCCTTCTAAAGGGGCAGTTGTATCAATCATTAATAAAAAATCGGGTCAAGAGATTGTTGATCAGAGCTCTGAATATGGTTTTGGTCAATATATGTATGAACGTTTCAGCAAGAAAAATACTTTAGATTATACTAATAAATATCTTAAGGTAAATCTTTGGTGGGGACCAAAAGAATTTGGCCGTCCTAACCTCGACGATACTCCTTACAAAAGAGTTGATGGAGGAAAAGCAAAAGTCACTTATTCATCTGACGCGGTTTCGGCAAAAGCTGTTATGCAATTTACAAGAGAGATGGGGAATCCTCATAATTACTCTCTTTCACTTGCCTTATATAAGAATCTTCCTTATATAGAACTAAACTGGTTTATCGATGGCAAAGCTGCAGAACCATGGCCGGAAGCTGGTTGGATAAGTTTCCCATTTAAAGTTGAAAATCCTGAGTTTAGAGTAGGAAGACTGGGTGCTGTTATTGATCCCTCGAAAGATATTATTAAAGGTTCAGATTTTGACTTTTATCTTATCAACAATGGTGTTGCCTTATACGATAAACAGCTTAACGGATTCGGTCTCTCAACACCTGAGGCTCCGGGGATAAGCCTCGACAGGCCAGGACTCTGGAAGTATTCCGGAAGTTTTATTCCAAAACGGCCAAATATTTTTGTCAACCTATATAATAATCAATGGAGTACCAATTTCACTGGATGGATAGAAGGCTCCTGGTCGGCAAAAATGTATCTATGGAGTTTTCAGGGTTATAAAAATGAACAATCCCTGATAACACCCAACGAGGAGTTCAGATCACCTTTGAAAGCTACACTCCTTTCTGAAAAACAGGGTAGTCTGCCTTTTTCAAAATCTGGTGTTGTATTATCCCGCAAAGGTATCCTTATTACATCTTTTGGTCCAAATCCTTTTGGAGTCGGAACCCTGATAAGACTTTGGGAACAATCTGGAGAATCAGGGAAATGTAAAATTACATTACCTGACGGTGTAACCTTTACAAAAGCTGTACCTGTTAACTTAAGAAGCGAAATAGCAGGTAACGTTATAGCAATTAAAGATAATTCTTTTGAAATTGAGATAGGAGCTTATAAACCTGCTTCATTCTTAATTGAAAAGTAGCTTTTGAATATTTAAATGAAAAGACAGTAAGTGAATTTTTTAATAAGTATATTTGAAATAATTCCAAAAAACTAACAGTTAATTAATGATTAATAAATATCAAATCAACTATGAAAAGAAGTGAAGTAAATTCGATTATAACCGGTGTTGAAAAATTTTTTGCAAAACACCAGTTTATGTTACCAGAATGGGCATCATGGTCACCTGAAGCCTGGAAAGGAACTTATGACAAGTGTTTCGAGATCATCGACAATAAACTTGGCTGGGATATAACCGATTTCGGAAATGGAAATTTCAAAAAGCAGGGTTTGTCGCTTTTTACTATCCGTAATGGGAACTATGACAAAAAAGATAAAATGTATTGTGAGAAGATAATGGTGGCAGATGAAGAGCAGGAAACACCCCTCCATTTTCATTGGAATAAAACAGAAGATATTATAAACAGAGGCGGCGGAAATCTTGCAATGGAACTCTATATGGCTACTTCCGATGATAAACTTTCTAAGGAACCGGTAAATGTTAGTATAGATGGTGTTGTATTAACTGTTAAAGCCGGAGTACCTCTCATTTTAAAACCAGGCCAGAGTATTTGTCTGAAACCCAGGGTTTATCACAGATTTTATGGTGAGAAAGGAAAAGGTTTGGTACTCATAGGAGAGGTAAGCCTTGTAAATGACGATGCTAACGACAACCGTTTTTACGATAAAATTGGCAGATTCCCTGAAATTATTGAAGATGTGAAACCGGTGCATCTGTTGGTAAACGATTATGCAAAATACCAATAATCTCTTATCTCAAAGATTTTTAAGATGTCAAAAAAAATCATAGTTTCAGGAGTCGGGTGTTGTCTTGTTGACCTGTTATTTACCAACATTAATTTTGGCAGCGACACGATACGTCCTTATCTCTCATTAAAACGTGGTGACGGCGGATTAACTCCGGGTCATCTCGTATTCAAGGAAGAATTTGAAAAATACAGCAGGAGTTCTTTTTCCGAAGTTCATAGCAAGATAACAGGAGGCAGGACACATGATAAGATAAATATTGGCGGGCCATCAATTGTGTCTTTGATAAATGTGGCACAACTAATTGATAAAGAAAATTGTGAGGTGCGCTTCTATGGTCGTGGCGGAAAAGATGAAATTGGAAAATATCTCATTTCATCGCTTCAGAAAACGCCGGTCGTACTTAAGGATTATAAATTGATAGATAATCAGACACCTTCGACAGTAGTACTATCCGATCCCTCTTACGATAACGGACATGGAGAAAGAATATTTATAAACTCAATTGGAGCTGCATGGGATTATCGGCCTGATGAGCTGGATGATGACTTTTTTAATTCAGATATTGTTGTTTTTGGAGGTACTGCTCTTGTCCCTCAGATTCACGACCATATTACGACTCTTTTAAAAAAGGCTAAATCAAAAGGATGCGTAACTATCGTAAATACTGTTTTTGATTTCAGGAATGAAAAGGCAAATCCTTCAAAAAAATGGCCTTTGGGTGAAAGTGATGAAAGTTACAAATACATCGATCTGCTCATCACTGATCAGGAAGAGGCTTTCCGTCTGAGCGGAGAACATGATCCTCGGGCTGCCATTAAGTTTTTCCGGGAAAAGAAGGTCTCATCACTTATTATTACTAACGGATCGAAGAATATCTCAAATTATTCTGATGGACGTTTTTTCAAAGCGTCAGAATTAAATGAAATGCCTGTTTCACGAAAAGTCATCGATGAGTTAAAGAATGCCCATGGTGGAGATACAACAGGCTGTGGTGATAATTTTGTCGGCGGAGTGATAGCATCTGTTGTAACCCAGTTACAGAATGGAAACAAACATCCGGATATTCGTGAAGCTTGCTGCTGGGGTGTTGTTTCAGGTGGTTTTGCCTGTTTTTATATGGGAGGAACATATTTTGAAGAGAAACCTGGTGAGAAACGGGCTAAAATGGAACCATATTATGATGCTTACACAAAACAAATCACAAGTTGAAATCCGTAAAATAGTTATTTTCGGGGCAGGTAAGATTGGCCGCTCTTTTATTGGCCAGTTATTTGGATGTAGCGGTTATAAAGTGGTCTTTATCGATGTTGACCCCGTGATGATCACACGCCTTAACCAACAGGGAAATTACCGCGTTGTAATTAAAGGTGAAAAAGATGAGGAGATTATAGTCCCAAATATAAAGGCAATATCCGCTCTCGATAGAGATAAAGTTGTTGATGCTGTGTCAACTGCAGAAATCCTGGCTGTGTCTGTTGGAAAAAACGCGCTGGAAAAGGTAATTCCTGCTATTGCTGCAGGACTGGTACGGAGATTTACCAATAATCCTGGCATACCGCTCGATATCATCCTTGCTGAGAATATGCGGTCAGCGGCCTCTTTTGTAAGAACGCTTTTAAAGAAGAATCTTCCATCAGGTTTCCCTGTCGAGACCATGGTTGGTCTTATCGAAACCAGTATAGGCAAAATGGTACCAATAATGCCATTGGCTGAATTGGAAAAAGATCCGCTTGTAGTATTTGCCGAACCATATAATACTCTGATTCTCGATGGGAAAGGATTTAAATCAACTATACCGGCCATTAAAGGGTTGGCTCCAAAAAACAATATAAAAGCATGGGTTGACCGTAAAGCTTTTATTCATAACCTTGGACATGCGACTGCTGCCTATTACGGGTATTCTCTGCACCCCGGTTCAGTGTATATGTACGAGATACTTGATGATAGCGATGTATTCCGATTTACCAGAAATGTAATGCTTCAATCGGCAGATATTCTAAGAACCGCTTATCCAGGGGATTTTACTGCCTCTGACCTTGAAGATCATATTGATGATCTGATTTATCGTTTTAGAAATAAAGCACTACAGGATACCATTTTCCGGGTAGGGCTGGACCTTAACAGGAAACTAAATGCCGACGATCGCTTTATGGGCGCAATACACCTTGCAATGCAATACCGGAAGCCATATAATCTGATACTGGAGGCAATGTCGTTTGGGTTATGTTTCAGGGCAAAAGATGAGGCAGGAAATAGCTTTCCATCAGATGTCATGTTTCTGGACTCAATTGAAAAAGACTTTGAATTAACTTTGATAGAATTATTAGGTTTCGATCCGGTTCTTGACCTTCCTGTAATAGAAAAACTTAAAAAATTGTATAAAGTAAAGCAAGGAGTTTAAATATTTGCCGGATCAATTCATCTGGGGTATACGCAATGTACTCCGTTAAAGCGGGCGACCAGAAGACTTATTCCGGGAAACAAATGCTGATCAGAATATTGTAAATTCCTGATAAATTGGGATCTTATCGACAACCTATTAAGGAAGAAAAATGAATAGAATATACTTTCTGCTATTTGTATTATTTGCAACTTTAAATGCCTATGGACAACCGCCAGGCAAAGTAAAAGAGATACTTATAATGCATCACAGTCACCTTGATGTAGGATATACTCATTTACAGCCGATAGCAATGGAACTTCATAAAGATTTTATTAATCAGGCCATTACTATGCTTGATAATACGGCCGACTGGCCTGAGTATTCGAAACCAAAATGGACTTGTGAAGTTACTGAACCGGTAATTCAATGGATGGCAAGTGCAAGTAAAGCAGATTTGATTCGATTTGCAGAATATCTTAAACAAGGAAGAATAGGGATTTCAGCACTGGAATTTAATACCACACCTTTGGCAACTTCAGAAGGCCTTGCACAACAGCTATACTATGCAGATGAAATTTCCAAAAGGTTTGGCATTAAAATAAATACAGCAAATTTGCATGACGCCACAGGTCTGCCATGGACAATTGTTGATTTGTTAAAAGACGGCGGTGTTGAATTGCTTATTATGGCAATAAATCTTCATCTTTCCGGCACCCCTGCGCCTCGTCCTGCTATTTACAGATGGCAGAGCCCATCTGGCGAGGAGTTATTAGTGATGAATGGTGAGCATTATACCATGTTCGACCAATGGACCAATGTCTATACTAATAATCTTGATACAGTTAAAAAGGGACTTGATAAATATCTGAAGCATCTTGAGTTTATTAAATATCCATACGATTTTGCTTACCTGAGTGCCACTTGTTCTCCATTTGCTTATGATAATTCTCCTCCGAACTTTGACTTGCCTAAGCTAGTCCGTCAATGGAATGAGGAAGGTAGACAACCCAGGTTAAGATTTGCTACACCCCGTGATATTTTAGAACGGATCAAACAGATTCCATATACATCAATACCGGTTATTAAAGGCGATTGGACTGACTTCTGGAATTTTGGTTCAGCAAGTTCTGCGGCAGAGACCCGTCTGTCACTCAATACGTCTTCAACCCTTAGTGTAATTGATTTTCTGGATGCTTTTGGAAAGAAAAATATGCAATTGGAAGATGATATCAAAAAGATATGGAAAGATGTTAAACTATACGACGAACATACCTGGGGTGCGTATAATACTTTAGAAATAAATAATCCATTTGTAACTGCTCAATGGAACATGAAAGCATTTCCTGTTTACGAAGGAAATGCATATTCAAAATTTGTGATTGTTAAGCAATTGCAAAGCTTTGCAAATAATCCTCCCTCATCAGCAGAATTACAAGGTGTCCTTTTATTTAATCCGACAGGTTCAAAAATTAAGTATTATGCTCAAATTCCTGAGGATTGGTTTATTAAAGGAAAACGTATTGAATTGAGATTGATGTCAGGGGCATTTTTTGAAAGAGCTCCGGGAAAAGGTCAGGTCTATGGACCCATTGAACTTGACCCTTTTAGTTGGAAAAAAATACCACTTACTCAACTTAAAAAAGCTACTCCGGAAATCAAATTTATCATCGGCAAGGACTTTATTGAATCACCTTTTTACCGGATGTCATACAACCCGCAAACCGGACAAATAACCTCACTTTTCGATAAAAAGCGTAACTGGGAAATATTAGACAAATCGAGCCCTTATGGCTTCTTTCAATATGTGCATGAAAAGCCTGACCCTGAGGTAAATCCTTTGAGAACAGCTTTTCATGTTCGAAGTGTTGAAAATGAAAGAATTGGTATAACAGGATGGAAACCTGAATGGAAAGCCGTGTACAGTGTAATTAATGGGAAAATTGAATGCTCTGTTGACACATCGGCATTTAATGCAACTCTGATTATCCGTTCGCAAGCTGAAGGCGTTAGAGATATGGAGCAGCGGATAACATTATCTCTAAATTCCCCTGTAATCGATCTTTCATCGAGCTTTATTAAAACAGATAATGTTATGCCGGAAGCCATCTATTTTACCTTTCCATTGAATTTAGAGGAGGGGTGGCGTGGTTATTTTGACACAGGAGACTTACCAGTAGAATTAGATGCTGAACAAATATCAGGGACATCTAAAGATTGGGTAACAGTCACTTCCTTTGCAAGTATTCATAATAAAGGATATGGAGCATCTTTATACTGTCCTGATGCTCCAATGGTTTTATTCGGAGGTTTTAATTTTGGACGTAAGCACTCTTCCATTGAGCGGAAGAAGCATCCCCTTTTGCTTGCATGGCCACTTAACAATTATTGGGAAACTAATTTCAGGAGCAGTCAGCCCGGGTTAATTCAGATACGATATGCATTTAATAGTCAGGGGGCTTATGATCCTGCAAAAATCTCCTCAGAGGCACAGCAGGTCTTAAATTCACCTATTGTACATCCGGTAGTAAGTTGCACGGATGAACAAAGCGGACAGTTTCTTAATGTGAAAGGAGAAGGAATAAAGGTGACATACATAAAAGCCGCCAATGATGGGAAAGGGATTATTGTCAGGCTTTTAAACCTTAATCATAGTGAAATTCAATCAGAACTGCAGCTTCCGGGAAAAGCAGCCACAGCAGCCTGGAGATGTACCACTCAGGAAGAGAATATTGAATCTCTGAAAGTTGGCAGTTCAAAAGTGAAAATATTATTAAAGCCATACAAATTGATAACAATAAGAATTCAGTAATTAATACACAGACACATTATTATTCAATGATTTATTGCGCAGAGATATATATTCTAAACCAATAATAACTCAAAAGTGATGATTAAGAAAAACTCTTTAAGCAGAAGAAAGTTTATTTCGAATGCTGCTGTTATTGGTGCAGCAGGAACATTCGGGGCAAAAAATTTTGTAACCCTCTTTGCAACTAATAAGAATGAGTCTGAAAAGAAGATAAACCCGGACACATACCTGATCTCAGATATAGTTTCAAAAGATACTTTTTGGTTTTTGCCGGCAACACACTGGGAGGGTGCAGTGTTCAAGACTCGCGAAGAATATCTTGAAATAGGTTTGCCTAATATATTGACAGCTCTTAAACTTTTAAATGACTATCCCGATTATCGTTTTACACTCGACCAGGTTTGCTATGTTAAACCGTTCCTGGATAGATATCCTGAGGAGGCAGTTGCTTTTCTTCAGTTTGTCAGGGAAGGCAGACTTCAGATTGTAGGTGGTACAAATACTATGTTAGATGCCAATATCCCTGCGGGTGAATCAATGGTGCGCCAGATGCTATATGGGAAGAGTTATTTCAAGGAAAAATTAGGAGTGAATGTGACTGTTGGCTGGGCACTTGATACTTTTGGTCATAACGCCCAGATGCCGCAGATACTTAAGCTGGCCGGTTATAAATCTTATTGGTTTCAACGTGGTGTGCCAAACTTAGAAGTGCCATCAGATTGGTTATGGGAAGGCATTGATGGATCACAAATACCTGCCTTCTATCTTCCCAAAGGTTACGGATTGCTTGGTCAAACTCCGGATAATATTGATGAATTCAAAGCTTTATTAAAAAGTCGATTTGATTCTCTTACTCCATGGACTAATGGTAATGAGCGGGTAGGTCTTGCAAGCCCTGATGTTGCTGACCCTGTTGAAAGTGTACCAGTTTTGGTCAAAGAATTTCAACGCCAGAATGACAAACCCTTTAATCTCAGACTTGGTGTGCCAACAGATTATGAAGAGTTGATAAATAAACGAACAGATCGTAAGGTAATTAAAGGTGAACTAAATCCTATTTTTCAGGGAGCCTATAGCAGTCGTATTGAACTGAAACAGAAACTTAGAAACATTGAGAGATTGCTCACCACAGCTGAAAAACTTGGAGCTATTGGCAACTGGCTTGGCAAACCCACTACTGAAGAAAAGGTAATGGGTGCATGGGAGCCTTCGATGTTCAACCAGGCCCACGATTTAATGGCTGGTGTAATGACTGATCATGTTTATGAAGACACCATACGAAATTATGATTTTTCTACACGTATGGGCAAAGAGTTAGTCGAAGATCGTCTCGATTTTCTGACATCACAGGTTGATACCAGCGGGGAAGGGATACCTCTTGTTGTATTCAATTCTCTTGGATGGTTGCGCGATGACGTAGTTGAAACAGTTATTGGATTTAAAAAAGGTGGTATAATTGATATACAGATAATTGATCATGCGAATCGGATCATTCCTGTTGAGATTCTGGAAGCAGAACGGTTCAAAGACGGAGGTCTTAAGAATGCTAAAATCATCTTCATTGCCAGGGAAATACCTGCTCTGGGTCAGGCTGTCTATCGTGTTATCCCACTGACTTCCACATCAAGTATCAATGCAAGCCATGAAACGAGTGAAGGGATATTGGAGAACGAATACTATCGGGCAAAAATTGACTTGGCAACAGGAGTGTTGACCAGTCTTTTGGTAAAATCGAATAATTGGGAAGTTCTGGAAAAACCAGCTAATGTGGTAGTTCATCAATATGATGGGGGAGACCTGTGGGAACTTTACGAAAACCTCAACGGCGGCAGCAATATAAATATGACACGTAAGCAACCGGTTCCTTTAGAAAATATAGATCAGTTTAGTACAAAATTCCGTGGCGAACGCGGAAAAGTTCACCGCGGTCCGGTTTATTCGGAGTACAAGTTGGCACCACACAGGTACTGCGCGGATGGTGTATTATCTACAACAGTGAGGATATACAAAGGATTACGCCGCATTGATATTCACACACAAATACTTAATAATGAAAAATATGTTCGTTACCAGGTAATGTTTCCGACAACAATTAAAAACGGACAGATAGTTCATGAGATACCATTTGGTTCTATTGAACGACCAAACGGAATTGAGTTTCCCGCTCAGAACTGGGCCGATTACAGCGATGGAGAAAAGGGTCTTGCACTTCTCAACCGTGGTCTACCGGGTAACCTGACAAGCGATTCAACAATGATGCTTTCATTGATGCGTTCAGCACGAATTGCTAATTATGGTTTTGGCGGAGGTTATGAGCGGGGTATGTCATCAGACACCGGCCTTATGTTAGACAGGGAGATAGAGTTTGATTATGCACTGGTTCCACATTTAGGCGACTGGAGTCAGGAAGAGGTTTACCATGATGGTCTGGAGTATAACAATCCGTTGCTATGCCGCAAAGCAGGTATTCACACAGGCAAGTTACCTAAGGCATGGGGTTTGCTGGAGGTGTCGAAAACTAACGTGGTGATAACTGCATTGAAACAAGCAAAAGACGGTTCCACGATACTCAGACTGTACGAAGCATCAGGAAAGGCAACAACAGGAGTAACCATCAAAAGCAAAGCAAAAATAAGTTCTGCCAATGAATCCAATCTGATTGAAGATACAGGCAATGTGTTGAACGTTGCAACGGACACTGTGCGATTTGACATTGGCCCATTCGAGATCAAAACATTTAAGTTTCGTTTTAAGAAATATGGTGAGAAGATATAATTCAACAATTAGTTCTACCTTCAGACAATTAAAAGCATAATCATATTCTTGTCCAATAAAAAAACTAAATGGTGAATTATTGTTTTTTCTTATTTAATTGACGCTAAAAAATATATTATGAGAAAGATACCCTTTGGAATTTTATTTTTAATAATTTCAGTTTTATTTTCATGCCAGCAAAAGCATGATATTAAACAATCTGATCACATGAAGGAAAAAACAGCAAAAACTGATTCGGTTGTAAAAATGGAAAACAATAATATTTTGCTTTTCGTCAATTTAAACGGAGGGTCATATTTTGATTTCCATCTGAAAGAGTTGCCAATAAATCCCATAAGCTGGCGGGCAACGAAGCCTGAGGAACGAATGTTCATGGGGCATTTCTTATGTTTTGATCGCTGGGGACCACCATCCACTGCTGAAAAAGCTAACGGATTCCGGCATCACGGAGAGGTTAGCACTCAATCATGGGAACTTCTTACTGCTCCGCGGATAATTGGTGGTCGATCGACCAGCTCTATGATGTGCACATTGCCAATGGCAGGGTTGCAACTGACACGTAAAGTGGAATTGTCTGCCGATGAACCCGTTTTCTATGTAACAGAAGAGATAAAGAATCTTAATAAAAATGGACGGATTTTTAATATTGTTCAGCACGTATCATTGGCTCCTCCTTTCCTCGACAAATCAACCCTTTATGACAATAATGCCGTACAAGGTTTTGAAGACAGGGAAGATGGAAGCCTTAATCAGGAAGATATAGTATTAAAATGGCCTCAGGCAGATCATAACGGGCAGAAAGTTAACTTACGGCAATTTGAAGG
>JADGPT010000171.1 GCA_017882345.1 Bacteroidales bacterium | reverse complement strand
GACATTAATAATCCTGATAAACCAAAGATTGTGTGCATGGGAAATAATCCCCAGAAAACATTGACATACGGAGCAGTGCTATCTCTTTACATTACTGCGATAACAAGAATGATGAATAAAAAAAATTGCAATAAAAGCAGTTTGATATTCGATGAATTTCCTACGATTTATTTCAATGGTATTGATAACCTCATTGCAACAGCGCGGTCTAATAAAGTAGCAACCATATTAGGAGTTCAGGATGCCAGCCAGTTGAAGCTGCATTACGGTAAAGAACAGGCAGATGTGATTATGAATATTGTTGGTAATATTATTAGTGGCCAGGTGAGCGGAGATACTGCAAAGCAATTGTCTGAAAAGTTCGGTAAGATTCTGCAGGACCGGCAGAGTATTGCTGTTAATCGAAATGATACAAGCATTACCAATTCTAAACAATTAGAGCTTGCTGTTCCTGTTAATAAAATATCATCTTTATCAAGTGGCGAATTTGTCGGCATGGTGGCGGACAACCCGGATCAGAAAATAGAACTGAAGGCTTTTTGTGCAGAAATTATTAATGACCACAAAGCATTGGAAATTGAACAGGCAAACTATAAAGAATTACCACAGTTCTCAAAAGTGGAAAGTAAGGATGTATTAGATAATTATTTGCAGGTGAAAAAAGATGTGGCTATGATTGTTCAAACTGAGATTGAAAGAATGCTGGATACACCTGAACTAACTGATTTGATTATTAAGAAAGAAACATAACTGAATTATATGATCTTCTTCTATGTTGCTAACAGATGTGCATAGATAATTCGATTCGTGATTTGATATTGTCAGTGAGCGCCTGTAAATTTGTGCTAATATAAATGCACAAATTTACAGGCGCTCACTGAGGTATTTCTTTCTAAAATTACAAATGCCAAAAACTATACTTCCTCGCTATTTCCTTATGTTTGATATGGGTATATTTGGGTAATTATTTGGATATGTACTTATAATTGGGTATATTTGGGTAATTATCTGGGTAATGAATATTTCAACCTTACATATTACTTCACAAATACTATCGTTAATTGGAGAGATAGATGAGTTTAAGGGGGCATGGAAAGCACTTGGCCAACTGGCACCGGAGCAATTGACCTCGTTAAAAAGAGTAGCTACAATTGAAAGTATTGGTTCTTCTACAAGGATAGAAGGCAGTAAGCTAAGTGACAGGGAAGTAGAAATCCTGTTGAGTAACCTTCAAATAAAAAAGTTTGAAACCAGAGATGAGCAGGAAGTAGCAGGATATGCCGAAGTAATGGATACGATTTTTAACCATTATCAGGATACTCCATTCACGGAAAATTATATTAAACAATTTCATAGAGACCTGCTAAAATATAGCGACAAGGATACCCGGCACAGAGGGGATTATAAAAAACATACAAATCATGTAGAAGCTTTTGATGCCAAAGGAAAAAGTTTAGGTATTGTCTTTGAAACGGCAAGCCCATTCGATACACCTTTCCGAATGCAACAGCTGGTAGAATGGAGAACAAAGGCAACGGAAAATAAGTTGATGCATCCCCTCCTGGTCGCTGCGATTTTTATTGTTGAATTCCTGGCAATACATCCTTTCCAGGATGGGAATGGAAGGTTGTCGAGAGTTTTAACGACATGGTTGCTGCTATCAACAGGATACGCTTATGTTCCTTATAGTTCCCTGGAAGCTGTGATAGAGAATAGCAAGGAAGCCTATTACCTTGCTTTAAGACAAACACAGGGAACATTAAAAACTGATACACCTAACTGGCAACCGTGGGTCCTGTTTTTCTTAAAAGCACTTAAACAGCAAAAGCAAAGACTGGAAGTAAAAATAGAAAGAGAAAAATTGCTCTTAGGTCAACTGCCGGAATTGTCATTGAAAATTTTAGGGTTAATAAAATCAAGAGGCAGAATTACAATCAGCGAAATTGTTACCCTTACAGATGCAAATAGAAATACGGTGAAGAAGCATTTGGAAAGTTTGGTAAAAGCAAAACATATAATGAAACATGGGGTAAAAAAAGGTGTCTGGTATTCGCTCAGTTAATATATTAGCTATATTTGTGTCGCAATAGTTATTTTGAAATACGGGTGAGTTATTCGGTGAGTAAAAATTTGCCGTCCGGTCCGCTGAGTACATCGCTTAAAACCTGCTCCCAGAGCGGGTTTTGTTATTTTAGGTTCGTTTTAAGGGTCTGCGATTTTTTATGTATCCTTGCACTCGTTTTTTCCAACTCCAAGTAAATCAATCACTTTCATTTTATTATTGAGCTGGAAATTTTCATTTAAGGTTCAAAGCAAAGGATGCACATGAGGAGCTGAAGATTATTTCAAATTTTGGTATCCTAAAACTGATAGAATCCTTTTCAGGATTTGATTGTGATAATTTTACCTCTGCACGTATACACTTAATTCTATCATTTTTAAATGCACAAAAGGAGGCAAATTATGGAACCTAAAATTACAATCCTGTTTATAGGAAAAAAATCGAGGACAACCAGGCATCAACTTCTTCCGGTTTATCTGAGAGTTACCATCGAGGGAAAACGATTTGAAGTGGCTTCGCACCAACATGTAAAACCATCGGAATGGTCGCCTTCAGCAGGAAAGGTAAAAGGCAGATCAGCAACGGCCGTTGAAACTAATATGCAACTTGACCTTATCAAAAAAAGGGTGTATGATTTTAAGGAGCGAATTCACATTGAAAACAGGGAGTTCTCGGTTAATACGCTTCGGGAAAAATGGTTTGGCGAGGATAGGACCAAACGCACATTACTTGGTGTATTTAGGTTGAGTATTATGGACCTGGAAAAATTGGTCGTTAAAGGGTTATATCAAAAATCTACTTTAGTAAAATATAAAAGCACCGAGAAACATCTTATCGAATTTCTGCAATGGCGAAATAATGGATGTGATATTTTACTGGTTGATCTAAGAATAGAATTCGCCGGACACTTTGTATACTATTTACAAGCAGAAAAAGGTCTTTCAATAAATTCATCGGGAAAGATGATCAAAAACTTGAAGAAAGTGATTCGTGACTGTGTTGATAAAGACTGGCTGGACAAAGATCCTTTCTGGCGATACAAAGTCAAACACCTTGATCCGAAAATTCCTCATTTATCGGCCGAGGAGTTAAAAAGGATTGAAGAGAAAGAAATTTCAATTGAACGCCTTGCTATGGTTAGAGATATGTTTCTTTTTAGTTGTTATACCGGATTTGCATATGTTGATGTGGCGCACCTCACTGCAGATCATATTAAAATTGGACCTGACGGGAAAAAATGGCTGATCAAGTGCAGACAAAAAACTGGTATTTCGGAAAGAGTTCCGTTATTTCCGCAAGCTCTATGCATCCTTAGTAAGTATGAAAATCATCCCAGACTAAGCAATTCGAGTAAATTATTGCCCATACCTTCCAATCAAAAAGTAAATGCTTATCTAAAAGAACTGGCAGACATCTGTGGTATTCAAACTCAAATTACCTTTCATATAGCACGGCATACTTTTGCTTCTACGGTGACCTTAGAAAACGGTGTTCCCTTAGACTCTGTTAGCAAGATGCTTGGTCATAGAAGCATTAAGACTACTCAGATTTATGCGAAAGTGAGTGATAAGAAAATTAGTGATGATACCAAAATATTATTCAGAAAATTTCGGTCTTTTCCCAATAATGCCATGGCGTAACAATAGGATAAATTAGATTTTAAAGGGCTGTTATTATGTTCATTATATTTTCATGTTCACGTTACGTGAACGTATCTAATAGATGAACAGCTGATGGTTATAATGTGAATTGTAAGTTGTGAGTCAGTGAAGAACAACCACAGATGTTGGATTTTGGAGTGGTTGAACCACTTGTTCACCAACAAAGGGACAATTATTAATTTACCATGGATGCTATCTTCTAGGATCGATAGGTTTTCCGTAGGTCTAATTACTGTTTCGAAAAATATATTTGCATGAATTTTCAATAAAATTTCATGCTAATTTTGCAAAAAAGCATACCTTTGAGGTATGAACAAGCTGGAACTCTTAAAGAAACATCTGAAACCGGGCGAGGTTTACAGGCGCGCCGATCTGGAAACCTGGTCGAATGCCGTAGATCGTCATCTACAGCAATTAGTGAAGGACGGGATATTGGAGAAATTGTCAGGAGGCCTCTACTATGCACCACAGAACTCTGCATTTGGCAAAACTCCAGCAGAAGAACACGAACTCTTGCGCGCCTTCTTAAAAGATGCCCGATTTTTAGTCACCTCACCGAGCGACTACAATGCCTTGGGTGTCGGAACCACTCAACTTTATAACACCCGTCGGGTATATAACCATAAGCGGCATGGAACTTATAAACTTGGCAATCGTATGTTTCATTTTGTTCGAAAACCATACGTACCGAAGAAGTTAACGAAAGAATTTTTACTGGTCGATTTGGTTAATAATCTCAAACACCTGGCAGAAGAAGATCAACCAACTTTGGTTGAAAACATAAAGAAGAAGGCAAAAGAAATGAATACAACAAATTTGACAAAATTGGCGAATAACTTTGGAACGGTCGGGACCAAAAAATTACTGGCTTCTGCGTTATAATTATGGCAATGATTTATCTACATAAACATAAAAACTTCCCTGAATTGCTTCGCATCGTCGAGGAAGAGACAGGGATATTAGCAGCGCTTATAGAAAAGGATTATTGGATCATGCATTCCCTCTATGGTTTGAAAAAACAGGGATACAATTTTCAACTAAAGGGCGGAACGTCATTATCGAAAGGGTTTAACCTTATCGACCGCTTTTCAGAAGACATAGACATCCACATTAATCCACCGCCAGCACTTAGCATAAATGAAAACCCGAAGAATAACAATGAGAAAAATACTCAAAAGAAGAAAGAATTTTATGATACCCTCGCGAAGGAAATAGAGATTGACGGCATAATTGGAGTAGAGCGTGATACTGCCTTCGATGATACAAAAAGATACAATAGTGGTGGGATCAGGCTACATTATGAAAGGTTAACCGGAGCTATTGACGGACTGAAAGAAGGCATTTTGCTAGAAGCAGGGTTTGACACGGTTGCCCCTAACAGTCCAACCACAATTAGTTCTTGGGCGTATGAAAAAGGAAGCAATACTCCGAATATAGAAATTATTGATAACAGAGCTGTCGATATCCCTTGCTATGATTACCGTTATACCTTCGTTGAGAAACTGCAAACCATAGCATCTAAGTTTAGAAAGGAAATGACAACTGGCGTGGTTGCGACAAATTATATGAGACAATACTACGACGTATACTCGTTATTAGCTGATATAGCGATACAGGATTTTATCGGAACTGAAGCATATTGGCAGCATAAGAAACTCCGATTTTCGGCTGAGGATTTCAACCTTCCGATTCATAAAAATGAAGCATTTTTTCTGAGCGATCCATCGGTTCGGGAAAAATTACAGAAACGTTATGAACTAACAAAGACATTATATTATAAAGGACAACCAGCGTTCGATGATATCCTAAAACGTATTCAGGAATTCGTCAACAAATTGTAGCCTTCGAAAAAAAATAGGTTCATTCATTGATCTTGAAAGAAAATTGAAGTGGGTAATCTCTGAAGAATTTCATGACGGATGCCGGATCAATTCAAATAGTTTTAATGCAGGAACTTTTAAATAGACCAAATTGACAGGATACGTCCCCCCGTATCGAGATAATGCTTTCAAGAATCTTATAGGTTATACTTTAGTTTTGCTTCAAAAGAAATCTTCTTAGACATGCCAGGTATTTCCAATGAACAAGTCAGGATTTTTTTATCTCTTTTTAAAGGCAGAGAAGATGTGTTTGCAGTTCGGTGGGAAAAAGACGGTAAAAGTGGTTATATCCCCGCGTATGATTTGAGTTGGGATGAATTTTCAAAACACAAAGCAAGAGGTGGCACTCTAAAAGATTTCCCTGATAAACAGTTTTCGAAACTTACTGAGCAAAGAATTATTAATCATCTAGGCGGAAAAGAAGTAATTGGAATCTATCCTTTATTAGCAGATAATTCTTCCTGGTTTATTGTTGCCGATTTTGATGAAACTTTAGCCAGTAAAAAAAGCTGGATTGAAGAATGCAGGCTCTTTTTAGCAGCCTGTAGTAATTATCAGATCTCGGCTTATCTCGAGCGATCGAGGAGTGGAAGAGGTGGACATGTATGGATTTTCTTTGATGCAAATTACCCGGCTTACAAAAGCAGAAAAATAG
>JADGPT010000170.1 GCA_017882345.1 Bacteroidales bacterium | reverse complement strand
TTTGGTCTCTTTAATTCTTTCAAGCCAGTAAATCCCCTCATTACCGGTGTTGACACCAGCTTTAAAATTCATGTCAAGAATTACCAGGTTGTAATCCTTTTTAGACAATTCGTTGAGAATCTGATTTGGATTTGAAAGAAGTGTAACCTCATTAAATTCAGGCATGAGCAAAATCTCAAGAGCGCTTAGGATACTTTTGTTATCATCAACAATAAGGATGTTGCCTTTCTGGTTTTGCATATGTGTGAATATCAATAGTTTCTATCTTATTTCTTACCCCCTTCCTCCGATTTACCCCTCCCTAAATCCCTCCCCCAGGTGGGAGGGACTTTACACTTCTGAAAAGTTAAAAGCCCCCCTTGGGGGGTTTGGGGGTAAATCCCAATTAATACCGCAATTGGAAGTTGAAAACAAATATATTTCATTCCAAACATAAAATCAACAACCTGTAAAATTATTTTACGTTTTACTGTAAAATATATTTACGGTAAAACTGAGAAATAAAATCTATATTTCTGTATATTAGCTATATACAATTATGGCACAATTATAGTAACAAATTATTAAACTATTAATGTCAACTAAAAAACCCTGTGGAAGCATTTCGATATAAGTAGTGAGGCATGAGGTTTGAGGGAAATGGCTAAGGTTAAGACAAAAGATAAAAGACAAAAGATAAAAGATAAAAGATAAAAGGAAGAAGTAAAAATGCAAAGTGCAAAATGCAAAATAGGAACGACCGTAAGAAATTGCCCAGTGGGCAATTTTAGGGAGGCGCCAGACTGTAGCGGTGGCAAAATGCAAAACGATAATCAAATAAGTAAAGTAAAATAATGAATTTAAGACAGATTTTCAGGAGCCTTCTGAGAGACCGGTTAAACGCTGCAGTTATACTTATCAGTCTTGCTGTGGGAATGGCGTGTATTAATCTTATTTTGCTGTTCATTTACAGGGAGGTCGATACAGACAGTTTTCAGAAAAATGCGAACCGTATCTATCTTCTGAATTGTGATAACCCATGGGAAAAAGGTACAAAGATGTCACAATGCAGACTGGGTGGCGTCGAGTATATGAAGCAAAATTTTTCGCAGGTAGAAGATTTTTGCCGTATAGGTACTATCAGTATTCACAAGATTGTTGTTAATGGTCAGACATATTATGACAAACCCATTGTTTACGAGGCATCTTCCAATTTTTTTAGTTTCTTCTCATTCACCCTTCTTACAAATAATCCAAACACAGTACTTGAGACAGAATCGGACATAACAATCTCAGAGGAACTGGCCGTTAAATACTTTGGAGAGACATCTCCCATAGGTAAGATAATTACCATGACGAGCGGTAAAACCACAAATGATTATTCAATAAAAGGAATATTCCGGAAACCAGCATCAAATTCCATGTTCAGTTTTGATATGGTAAAATATGGGAAAGAATCCGAGAGATATGCTTTCGTTCTGTTAAGGGATAAAACTGATCCGGCTGATCTGGAAAAGATCTTTGCAAAAGAAAAAGATAAAATACCGAATGTAAATGCCGGAACTTCCGGTCAATACTATCTGCAGAGCCTTAAACAAGCATATTTTGATAATCAATACTCACAATTAGGTAACAGAAGAGATAAAAAGGATCTGTGGATAGCATTAATAATCGGTCTTCTGATCATTGGCGTTGCTTCATTTAATTATATGGGTCTGGTAAATAACAGGCTTCTGAACAAGACTCCTGAATTCCGCGTTCGCCGGATAAACGGAGCCTCAAAAAAAAGTCTCATTTTTGACTTCATGACAGAAAACATTTGCCTGCTTTTAATTGCTCTCGCAATAAGCCTGGAACTGATGTCATGGATCATACCAATTTTTAATACTTTAACCGGAACAGATCTAAGTATAAATCATTTTTTCCTGAAAGAAGGATTTCTTGTAATGACTATCGTTTCAGGTTTCCTGCTGATGATAACACTACTCTTTTCTTCTGTAAAAATATCCAGTCAAACGATTTCATCAGATTTAACAAAAGGAAAAAACATCACAAAGGATACAATCAGGATACCGGCTTTTAATATTATCCAGATAGCCATATCAATGGCACTTTTAATATGCTCTCTTATCATAATAAAACAGATTAATTATATCAACGTTAAGGATATCGGACTTAATAAGGATGTTGTTGAAATCAGACTGCCAGCACAATATTCCAGTAAGGCAAATGTCTTTAAAGAAGAACTTTTAAATGATCCCTCCGTGGCTCTGGTTTCAATAACTAATGCTTCTCCCCTGCTTGAATACTGGATGGTTTTGTCGATTTATACTGAAGACGGAATTGAGAAGCAATACACACCGGCTTTTTTCCCGGGCGATGAAAGTTTTATCAGCACACTTGGAATAAAATTAACTGAAGGCAGAAATTTTTCCGGGAATATGGTATCAGATAAGAACAACTGTCTTATAAATGAGTCACTTGCCAGAAAATTTCCAAATCAGAACCTGATCGGAGCAAAACTTCCCGGAGACAAAAATCTTACAGTAATAGGAATTGTCAAAGATTTCAATTTTTCAAGCCTTAAAAATAAAATAGAACCCGGAGTAATAACATTT
This sequence comes from Bacteroidales bacterium, assembly GCA_017882345.1. Taxonomy (GTDB): domain Bacteria; phylum Bacteroidota; class Bacteroidia; order Bacteroidales; family VadinHA17; genus LD21. The sequence continues at coordinate 3,676 of JADGPT010000170.1, read as the reverse complement.
GATAATTCCGGATATCATCTTTTGGTAAAACCGGCACCTGGGATGCTGTTGGCTGCCCGAGAAAAGATCTCTTCTGTATGGGATAATATTATTCCTGATTATCCGGTGAATATCGAATCGGTAAAAGAGAGATATGAATGGTATCACAGGGAAAATACTAATTATGTTAAGCTGATCGGGAGCTGCTGTCTGATGAGCATGTTCTTATCAATGATCGGGCTTTTTGCTGTATCTTATAATTCAAGTATAAAACGAACCAAAGAGATAGGAATACGGAAAATAAACGGAGCAAAGACCCGGGAAATAATGTCGTTACTGAATAAAGACATTATCAGATGGGTTGCAATAGCATTTATTGCTGCGGCTCCGGTTGCATGGTATGTAATGCACAAATGGCTTGAAAACTTTGCTTATAAAACAATATTCAGCTGGTGGATCTTCTTACTGGCAGGTATGGCTGCATTAGCAACAGCTTTGCTTACTGTCAGTTGGCAAAGCTGGAGGGCGGCAACGAGGAACCCGGTTGAGGCGCTGAGGTATGAGTAGTGAGGTGTGAGGAGTGAAGTGTGAGGCATGAGGTGTGAGGAGTGAGGCGTGAGGAATACATTAGATGATAAAATAATCGCAACAATATAATATGGTCAACTTTAAGCTCATAACGCGAAACCTTATAAATGGAAAAGTTCATACAGTATTGAACATCACCGGACTGGCTATCGGATTTGCATGTGCTCTTATTATAATTATCTGGGTGAAAAACGAATTCAGTTACGATAAACAACTACCCGCTGCTGACCGCATTTACAGACTCACTTTTGAAACAAATACCTCCGGGAATCGTATCCATTTCGCCCGTTGCTATGAAAAATGGATATGGCAGATGCCAAGAGTTTTTCCACAGATTGAGGAATTAATAAGGTTAGAGCCCTATCGGCATACTGCAATAAAAGCAGGAGAGAACAAGTTTTATTCTGACAGGATTTTTGCAACAGACACTAATTTTTTCAAGGTTTTTAATATCAATTTGCTTTCCGGTGATATTGAAAAGGTGTTAAGTGAACCATTTTCCGCAGTAATATCTTCATCTCTTGCTAATAAATGTTTCGGAAATACTAATCCGATTGGACAATCCCTTTTATTATCAGGTGAGTACGATACAAAAATGATAGCATTTACAATTAAGGGTGTAATGAAAGATTCTCCCATTAATTCTCATGTTCATTTCGATGTACTTACTTCATTTGCAAAACCTGCTGAAGCTCCTGACTGGGCTTATGTTTACCTTCTCTTAAAACCAAATACAAGCCCGGATAAAATTCTTTCCGGATTTCCATCCTTTATTAAACAAGTAGTTCAGGAGAAGGATCAAAACAACTTTACTCCATACCTTCAGAAGATAACTGATATTCATCTTTTTTCTGATAAAGACAGGGAAATTGAACCTAACGGGAACATTACAAGTATCTATGTATTTATAGTAATTGCATTTGTCCTGCTTCTTGTATCATGGGTTAACTATTATAACCTGAATAAAGCTAGATTAATGACACTTCAGAAACAAATCCATATCCAGCGGATAACGGGTTCGAACAACAAACTTATCATATTACAATCGTTAACAGAATCGGGTATTTGTGTAGTATTGTCTCTGATTTTAGCAATGCTTTTGCTCGATGTATCTGAAATCCCTGCTAAAACATTATTCGGTATCAGCCTGTTACCCAATGGTTTTTATGATTTAGACAGCTCCTGGCTTATTGGTCTGGTATTATTCTCTGTTTCCATCCTGGCCGGAAGCATGCCGCTAATTATATATGTTGTGTCAGGACAACAGTCATTACCGGGTTCTAAGGAAGGCATTAATAATGTTATTACAGGACTCTCATCTTATGGATTATTAATGACAGTTCAATTCTGCATGTCAATAATCCTGCTGGTTGCAGCAATTACTATCTATAAACAGAATCAGTTTATGCTTTCACGCAGTCTGGGAGAAATGAGTTCTGATATCATTGCCTTTAAAAAACAAAACTGGGAAGTTCGTTTTAAATACAATGCTTTTCGTAACAGGGCTTTGCAGAACCCATTGATAAAAAGTGTCACAGCTTCTATGGAAGAACCCTCAGGAGAAACAGTTGATGCACTACAGGTTGAATCCCAGGCTATTGAAAAAGGTCCCGAAGAAAAACGGTTATATGTTTTGTCAGTCGAAGATAATTTTCTTGATTTTTTCAAAATTCCGCTTGTTGCAGGAAGAAACTTTTCACTATTCAATCCTGACCGGAAAGGTGAAGATTATATATTGAATGAAACAGCAGTTAAGCGATTGGGATGGACACCTGAGGAAGCCATAGGACGGCCTTTCTCTATAAAATTCGATACTCCGGGCATCTTCTACGGGGGGACTGTTGTAGGGGTGGTACATGACTTTAATTTCACTACAGTCCGGCAAGAAATAAAACCTTATGTTCTCTTTCAGAAACCCATTTTTTATCTTTGTTTTCTGGTAAGGGTAGATTCTACAAAAAGAAATGAAGCAATTGCAGATCTGAAAAAAATCTGGGAAGAGGTGTTGCCAGATTATCCTTTTCAGTATGAGTTCATTGGTGATATGTACAGATCTGCCTATAGCAAGGAGCTTTCACAGGCTAAGTTGACAGGGTTCTTTTCCTTTCTGGCTATTGTAATTATTTGTTTAGGTCTTTTCTCTGTAACTTCGGTACTTGTTGCAAAGCGTACAAAGGAGATAGGTATCCGTAAAGTTAACGGAGCAAAAATAATTGATGTTTTGACTATGTTGAATTCAGGATTCATTAAATGGGTAGCAATTGCTTTTGTTATTGCCTGTCCTGTTGCCTGGTATGCGATGTATAAATGGCTTCAGAACTTTGCCTACAGAATGGAACAGAAATGGTGGGTGTTTGTTATATCAGGATTTATTGTGCTGATAGTAGCTTTAGTTACGGTTACAATTCAGTGTTGGCGGACTGCAACTAAAAATCCGGTGGAGGCGCTTAGATATGAATGATTTACCTTTAATCTACCGCCTGAAGCCCCCGGAAATCCACCCCCCAACCCCCCAAATGGGGGGCTTTAAAAAGGATATTGAAACTAATTTTAGGTCCCCCATATTGGAGATTTAGGGGGTGGAATAAGGGAGAATTTGACATTTCTTACTCTTACATTTTTTCAGAATATTTTTCTTACTTTTAATGTATAATTAATATTAAAGTGTTCAATTAATGAAAGGTGTAAGTGTTGAATATCCAATGTATTTTGGTGCTACACCAGAAATTTTTAAGCTGGCAAAAGAATTAAGGAAAATGGAGACTGAGTCAGAGAAATTGTTATGGTCCAGACTCCACAAGAACCAAATACTTGGCCTTCAGTTCAGAAGGCAGCATCCAATTAACCGATTTATAGCTGACTTTTATTGTCCTAAAATAAAATTGATAATCGAAGTGGACGGTAACATTCATGAACTTCCTGAATATCAATCACATGATTTGGGAAGAAATGATATACTTAATGATTTTGGTATTACAGTCATTCGCTTTACCAATGAACAAATTATTGAGGAAATTGATACTACCTTAGAACAAATAAAAATAATTAGTGAAAAGCTAATGAATGAATCACACTAAAGCCCCCCATTTGGGGGGTTGGGGGGTTGAAT
>JADGPT010000169.1 GCA_017882345.1 Bacteroidales bacterium | reverse complement strand
CCTTCGCAATGTCTCTTAGTGAATAAAGTGCCGCAATACAGTCAACAGGTGTTTTTGCAGCGATGCTTTCCATATCAAGGTGCTAATCTTTTCTTTGTTTTACTCTTCTGTTGAGGCGTTAGGCTTGCTTTTGACTTTGAAATCAAGCTTGCGCTTGGATTAGACCTATAAATTAATTCATAATCTTTATCAAAAAGCAAATCAAATATATCAGTCCGATTAACATCTCCATAATTTTGAGGATATAAATCTTTTCGTGCCAATCTTTCACTTTCATAGCAATAACAAAATTTTTCACTATCCTTTGTAAACAGATTTATCTTTAAATAGACTAATGTCAACCATTGCACAAAATTCCAATACTGATAAGTAATTGAAACACTGTCAAGATGCAAACAAAATTTTCTTGTTTTTTTTTCTTCATCAAAAGTTATTGGGGGTTTATGTCTCATAATTGCAAAATCAGATGTATTCCAATTATAATTATCATCAAATTCAATAGGATTATACCCATTAATAACACTCCCAAATAAATACAACACATCATCAATCCAAATAAAACGTGCTGCATGACTGTAAATAATAGAAGTATCATATCCCTTCATCTTTCCCCAATGCTTCATTACTTTGCAAATTGTCCTGCTAAGAAACTTATCTGACTTAACAAGAAAAGTATCTCCTGTTTTAACGTCATCTTTTTTCATAATAATTACACTTTAGATTATTAATTGAAAAATGCTAATAGTAAATTTACATACAAATATCGGTCATAATTAGGGTCTTGTCAATAATTTTTCCCTATCTAAATAAAGTACAAACTTTAAAAAGTTTAAACCAGATTTAAGAAATGCAAATAATGTCTATCAATTTGATATTGATATAAAAAAACGTTTTCAAACGGATGCAAACGACTATAAATGATTGTAAAACGTGTATAAATGATTACTAACCGGAACAGTATCAGAGCATGACTTAAGTTTGCTAAGAAATTTAATATTAATCACATTTAAAACTTAAAGTCATGAATTCATTAGCAAACAGAGTCACCCTGATCGGGAATCTTGGACAGGATCCTGAAACAAAGACAACCGAAACCGGAAAAAAATTAACTCATTTTACTCTCGCCACCAAAGACGGATACAAAAATGCTGAGGGTCAAAGAGTAAACGAAACTACCTGGCACAATATTGTTGCCTGGAACGGGCTGGCAGATATTGCCGGGAAATACCTGAAAAAAGGTAAAGAAGTAGCAGTTGAAGGTAGGATTGTGTATCGTACCTATGAGGACAAAAAAGGTGTCACAAAGTACATCACTGAGATTGTACTCAATGATCTTATACTGCTCAGATCAGGTAAGGACCAGGGACAAGAACAGGAAAAAGAAGAAGAAGTACAAGGCTGATATTGCCTCTGTGAGTAAATATGATCACTGCATTTCAGGCAGGGACATGCCAAAGCATGTCCCTGCTTTATTTTTGGGGTATGTAATATTATTAAAAATTTCCTATGATTATTCAGTCCCGGTCATTTTGAATATTCTCTTCCTGCCTTAAGAGCCTTCAGATTGGCTTCAATAATCTGATCACCCTTCCTGCCAAAGAGTTTTATTACCGCATTTTCCAGACTTTCAAATGGCATTTCGATAAATGGCGACGCAGCGCCCAGAATTACCATATTACCCGATCGTGCTGATCCTGATTGTTTGGCTATTCCATCTGCATCAATTATAATATGATTTTTTATTTTTTTTATCTCTTTCAGGATCTCATCCAAAGGTGGATAGTCAGGTATATTAATAAATGGATTTGAGTTGGTAACCAGCCAGCCGTTCGTAGAAAGCCAGGGCAGATATCTGAGTGATTCCATCGGTTCGACTGAAATAATAAGATCTGCCTTACCGTAAGGAATCAGGTCGGATGAAACAGGTTTGTCAGAAAGCCTGAGGTGCGACTGAACATCTCCGCCTCGCTGGCTCATTCCATGGACTTCAGATTGTTTCAGGAACAGATCATTTGCTACTGCAGCAAGTCCTATTGTTGAAGCAATTGATAGAATTCCCTGTCCTCCTACTCCGGATAATATAATATCGTTTTTCATTATTTAGCTTATAGAATTATTCATTTGAGTTTTCTGATCTCTTTCTTTTTGCAGCTGTCTGAATACATTCTCGCGAAGCAATAACTACCGAGACTCCTTTATATTCAAATTCTTCTTTCAGGATACCTACATTTTCTGTATGATTCTTGCGTAGAGGGACAATGACTTTTATGTGCTCACGACTAACTCCAATACCTTCACATATCTGCTCCAGCCTGCCTGTCGCCTGTGATTTTTGTCCACCTGTCATACCGGTAGTGGAATTATCAGATATAATGATTGTTACCGGGGAGTTTTTAACAACGGCATCGAGTAATCCAGTCATCCCTGAGTGTGTAAAAGTTGAATCACCTATAACGGCTATTGATGGGAATAACCCCGCGTCGGACGCTCCTATAGCCATGGTAACTGATGCCCCCATATCCACACACGAATTAATTGCACTATACGGAGGTAATGCTGCAAGAGTATAACAACCAATATCGGAAAATACATGTCCATGGCCATAGGGCTTTACAGCTTCAATTAAAGAATTAAACATGTCAATATGCCCGCATCCATTACAAAAGGAAGGTGGTCTCATTTTGACCAGCGATGGAACATTTTGTCCATAACTCACTGGAAATCCAATGGCTTTTGCTACAATTGCAGGATTTAATTCGCCATCCCGTGGAACAGTTCCATCGAGTCTTCCAAAGACTTTAATGCCCTCATCCAATATCCCTCTTATGGCTTCTTCAATTACTGGTGCTCCTTCCTCAAGAATAAGAATTTCTTTGCATCTTCCGGTTATATCCTTAATCAGATCTTTTGGAAAAGGGTACGCCGAAATTTTAAGTACTGGAAAATCATTTAGAGATTTATCAAGATTTTCTAATAAATAATTATATGCAATACCACATGTTATTATTCCAAGGTCCTTGTTTCTCCCATCTTTAAAATAGTTATATTTTGAAATCCGGTTTTCATATCTTAATGATTCATATAACGATAGCAGGAATTTAAATTTTTTCCTGGCAATTGCCGGCAGAAGTATAAACTGCATTGGATCGGCTGGCAGGGAAAGCATTTTCTCAGGGATGGTCGCCTTCTGATTAATACTGGCTCTTGAATGAGCGAGACGTGTAGTTATTCTAAGAAGAACAGGAAGCTTATATTTTTCCGAGACTTCAAAGGCATCAAAAACCATGTCGTATGCTTCTTGCTGGTTCGAAGGTTCGAAGCAAGGTACAAAAGCAAACTTTCCATAGAATCTTGAATCCTGTTCATTCTGGGAGGAATGCATTGACGGATCATCAGCCGAGACTATAATCAAACCTCCGTTAACGCCAGTAATGGCTGAATTAATAAAACTATCAGCAGCTACATTAAGACCAACATGTTTCATTGCAACCATTGCCCTTTTACCGGCATATGACATTCCGAGCGCTGCCTCCATGGCGGTTTTCTCATTCGATGACCATTGTCTGTGAACATTCCGGTCAGTAGCATCTTTAGAGGACTGAATAAACTCCATGATCTCGGTTGAGGGAGTACCGGGATAGGCGTACATTCCGCTTAATCCCGCATCTAAGGCTGCCTGTGCTATAGCCTCATCACCCAGTAATAAAAGTTTTTTCATATTTTTTTAATAATAATCTTATGTAATAAAGTTAGCGAGTTATTTGGAAAATAGCCAATTGTTAATATTCATAGAATAGTCATAAATTTGTTGTCGCAAATATTGAAATATTTTCCAAACTTTAAAATGATGAATAAGTTTAATCTGACAAAAGTTGCATAATTGGTTAATTGTTGATATCTCCTGATAGTTCAGGTTAAAATATAGTTAAATGTTTCCCCGTTACATTCAATAATGTTTATTTTGCATCGTAGTTCGATTTAATAATTTAATACAAAGGCTCTAATTGAACAAAGTTTATTATACAATGGTGCTTTTTGCTCTTTCTGTTTCTGCCGTTCCGGGACAAACAATTGAAAAGGAAAAGTATGTACAGGTAAGTGGCATAATTACTGATGAGTATTACAAGCCTGTCCCTGGTGTTGCTGTTGTATCTAAAAAACTCAGGAAAGGAGCTATTAGTGAAAGATCAGGAATTTATTCTATTACAAGTATTCCCGGGGATACTATTTTCTTCAGAGCTTTAGGTTTCAAAAGATATCATACAATAATCCCTGAAACATTCGAGGAAAGACATTGTGAGGTTGATATGACTTTAGAAGTTGATACAATTCAAATAAAAGAAGTGAATATAATGCCGTGGAAAAATTACAGCGATTTTATTAAAGATGTAACCAAGGTACGACCTGTTGATCCGATTATAGAAAACATGAATGATAATATAGCATCTATTTATGTGGCATTAGCAAATCAGAGTAATGTAAAGGTTTCTCCTGAAGCTGGTTACAGATATTTTATGGAGCAGAATTTTGGCGCTATGGCAACAAGGGGACAATATCCGATAAACAACTTATTAAATCCATTTGCCTGGTCGAAATTCATTAGTGGAATAAAAAACGGGCTATTTAAAAATCAAAAGTTCAATAAACCTGTGAATGCCAAGGTCAGAAAAAAGATTAAAAAAGCCCAGAATAATTGAACTCTTTTTCCGTGGTACTACTCGTATGTTTGTTCTATAAGTTCAAAATTAGAATGCCATATCAGAAAGTGAATTTTTAAAAACAAATTCATTAACCGATTTCCTTGGTCTTCTATTCTCATCCCTCTTTAATAATTCTGGAGTAAGATCTGAACCATCTCCCAGATATCCCACAGCCATCATTGCAACTGGCTCAACATCATCGCCTAATTTGAAATATTCCTTTACCTTTTCAACTGAATAACCTGCCATCTGATGAACATAGATATCAAAAGACAGCGCTTGTAACAAAAGATTTGTTACAGCCATACCAGTATCGTGAAATGCATGTCTGTTTGGATTACCGTTATGAGAGAATTTTGTCCGTGCCATGCTTATTACGATACCATAAGCATTCTTAACCCATATCTTATTTCCATCTGAAAGGAATCCTATATAATCATTGAACACCTCTTTGTCCTCCTGAGTTGTGTAAACGAATAGCCAGGGCTGTTCATTATTGCATGAAGGAGCATGTCCGGCTGCTTCGAACATTGCTTTCAATTTAAATTCTTCAACCGGAGTTGAAGAAAAAGCATAAGGGCTCCATCTTTCCTGAATGATCTCGAGGATTAATTCTTTTTTCATAATATAGAATTTAGATTGATTTATTATCGAATAAATTATTAGATCATACTTATAGGGATACAAAAGTAATAATTTATAAATTCGCAAGGTATGAGAAATAATAAAGGTAAAATGACAGGTATTCTTGGTACGCTAATAATTCATCTTATTGCCGGAATAATATTTTTGTCTTTACAATTGAGGTCATTAGAGAAGAAAATTGCTGCAGAATATCAAGTAGAACTTGCACCTCAGGCAGAACTTGTTGCAAAAAAGGAAAAGATTATTGAAGTACCGGCAACAACTGTGGAAAAGATTCTCAAGGGTGATGAAGAGATGCTGAATATAGCCAGAAATCTTTCAAGCAAACCGGCCGAAAAGATAAATGCTGCTGATTATATTGATAAAGTCAAAGATGAGCTTATAAAAAGCGGAAAACTGGGGGTTGATAATTATATAGATGAACAAAAAAAAATAAAAGAATCCGGCGGGGACGAAAATCTCACTTTTAAGAAGGATACTCTTGTTGAGAAAATGAAAGAGAAACCAAGCTCATCGCGGGAAATGGCTGCAAATTACAAGGGCCCTACAAGAATATATTACGACCTCTTTGGTCGTAATCATCTCTATCTGCCAATTCCGATCTATAAATGTGAGGGATCAGGTAAAATTGTTCTTTCAATAGAAGTTGACCAGAATGGAATTGTCCAAAAGGCTCAAATTATTGATAGAGAAAGTACTGCATCAGATCCATGTCTGATTGAAACAGCTATAAATACGGCTTTATTATCCAGGTTTAATCCGGATACAAATTCTCCGAGGATCCAGATTGGTATGCTGACTTATCTATTTGTGGCACAGTAACCGGCATGAAGGAAGAGGTATGAGGTATGAGGTATGAGGTATGAGGTATGAGGTATGAGGTATGAGGTATGAGGTATGAGGTATGAGGTATGAGGTATGAGGTATGAGGTATG
>JADGPT010000168.1 GCA_017882345.1 Bacteroidales bacterium | reverse complement strand
GGTTACGTAACTGTCATGTTATAAGTAAATTGTCAGCCAGAGATGGCCTCCGCATAAATGCTAACTCGTTTATTGCGTTTGGAAACCGGAACTTTAAAACAACCGTTCGTCAGACATAGTTATGTTTGTTACTTATATCTGACAAACGCTTTTCTCATGAAAATTAGGTTGATCTTCTTATAGCACAGCCCCGTCAGTCACATAAGCATTTTGACACAAAGTGTTTAATTAAGATTTGTACTGTGCTTATTATCTGACTCTAACGATCATATTCGATATTAAAGTTAAACATAAAAATAGGAATACATATATAGATTTGCACAAATTTTGATAAATGCCACGGCAGAGCATCAAATCGTTCTACCTGGGCAGCATTTTTATCTCTGGAAATGGCATAATAAGTACACCTCCAAAACTAGATTATTGCATATCCAAAAGGAATGTCGTTTTCTATGGCGGGACTTTTAATGCTTATCAATTTTACTATCTTTGAGAGGAAGATGGAAAAAGTCACATGGGAAATGACTGGTTTATTCCGGTCTGACTATTTTGAGGTATAACAATGGAAAAATGAAAATGGAGAGTCAAATATTATGCTCTCATATATCAGAGGACACTTTTTTCAACTTCCAACTATTAGCCAACTAATCGCTGGCTTAATTTCACAAACCCGCATCAAATGCGGGTGTGTTTTCTATATAAATATTACTCTGTGTAAGTTCTTTTTTTCTTTCTGAACTTTGAGTAAAAACTTTGCGACCTTTGCGGTTAATGGATTTCTGTATTTAAATAAAAACAGCCACTGTATGAGAAAACTTATACTTTTAATATCCCTGATTCTTTTTGCCTTATCTGTTTCAGCTCAGATCTATGATCCGGTTAACTGGGATTTTAGCTATGAAAAGAAAGGCGACAAACAATATGAGCTGATTTTTACTGCTACTATCGATAAGAATTCTCATATCTATTCGATGGACATTCCTGCCGGAGGCCCTATTCCAACATCTGTCAGATTCGACACTCTGCCTGGCTACAAACTAAATGGCAATCCTTTTGAAGTTACAAAACCGGTTGAGGTTCTTGATGATGCGTTTGGCTTTAAGATCAAAACCTTTAGCAATACTGCAGAATTCCGGCAGAAAATAACTGCAGTGGAATCCTCCTTTACTGTTACAGGCTCAATGAATTTTATGGCTTGTAATAATACCACATGTTCTCCTCCCAAAGATGTTGAATTTGCAATCAAAATAGCAGATAAGACTGAAAGTAAGGCTATTAATAGCAGTGCTAGAAAGTTAGCCGGTTCGGAACCAATCAGAACCGATAAGGGTTTGCTTAAATTCTTTCTTATTGCTCTGCTTGCAGGTTTTGCCGGGGTTCTTACTCCCTGTGTGTTTCCAATGATCCCTATGACAGTAGCTTTCTTCTCTCAAGGTTCTGAAGTGAGGAGCAAAGCTGTTTTTAAGGCACTTATTTTTGGCATTTCCATAGTTCTGATTTATTCATCACTGGGGATAATTGTTTCGCTTACAAGCGCTGGCGCAGGATTCGCAAATGCATTGAGCACTCACTGGATCCCTAATACGATATTCTTTGCGCTGTTTATAATATTCGCAATTTCATTTTTTGGAGCATTTGAGATTCTTCTCCCAAACAGCTGGGTTACCCGTGCTGATTCAAGCGTTGATAAAGGAGGGATAATGGCCACATTTTTCATGGGATTAACAACAGTAATTGTTTCATTCTCATGTACCGGGCCTATTATTGGCGCTCTTCTGGTTGAAGCAGCGAGTGGCGATGTATTAAGACCCACAATTGGAATGATTGGATTTGGAATTGCATTTGCATTACCGTTTACAATATTTGCCCTATTCCCCTCGATAATGAGCAGGATACCAAAATCCGGAGGCTGGTTAAACTCTATAAAAGTTGTTCTCGGGTTTATAATGCTCGCCTTCAGTATGAAATTTCTAATGACTATTGATAGCGTGTATTCACTGGGAATATTGTCAAGAAGTTTATTCATTGCTATTTGGATTGTGCTGTTTTCACTACTTGGATTATATCTTATGGGAAAGATCAAATTTTCACACGACAGTGATCTTCCATATATTGGTACTTTCAGATTATTCCTGATAATCAGTGTATTTACTTTTGTGGTGTATCTTATACCCGGACTTTTCGGAGCTCCACTGAATGGGTTGTCATCTTTCCTGCCATCTCAGGAGACATCTGAATTCAATATTCCGAAACTGATCATGGAAAACAGATCAGTGTCAGGTACTGCTGTCAGATCTGCTGAAACAAGCATACTTTGTTCAGAACCCAAACATGCTGATATCTTTGAGATGCCACTTGGACTTAAAGGTTATTTCGATTATAAACAGGGTCTGGCATGCGCTAAAGAACAGGGGAAGCCTGTACTGATTGATTTTAAGGGTCATGCCTGTGCAAACTGCAAACGGATGGAAGCAAAGGTTTGGGCCGACCCGGAAGTACTGAGAAGACTCAGGGATAACTTCGTGATAATTGCACTTTATGTTGATGATAGAACTCAATTGGCTGAGAACGAATGGGTCATCTCTGCAATTGATGGAAAACAGAAAAAGACAATTGGAAAAATATGCGAAGATCTGGAAATATCGAAGTTTAAGACAAATGCCTTACCACTTTATGTTATAACTGATTATGAGGGTAATGCAATGAATAATCCGATGCCAACCAATCTGAATGTAGAGGAATATAAAAAGTGGCTCGATGAAGGTGTCGCATTATTTAAATCCAAAAATCCTAAATAGCATCAATTTATCTGCTCTGTCACAGAATTACGCAGACGAAGAATGAGTTGCACTATTTTGATGAATGGTTTAATTTTTTTCTTACCGGAATGGCAATGAAGACGGTTAAGAAGATGATTCCGCTTAAGAAAACCGAAATCCATAACAGGTAGTCACCGTACTTTACATAGGTTGTTATTCTGTTTTCAGGGTAGATTTCTCCCTTAATTACCGACTTTGTCCACCACTCAGTTTCAACTGTTCTGTTGCCTCTGATATCAATTATGCACGATATACCTGTATTAGCTGCCCTCACGACCGGTCGCCGTGTTTCAATCGCTCTTAAAGATGCAAAGAAAAGATGCTGTTTATAGCCATTGGTGTTTTTCCACCATCCGTCGTTTGTAATTATAAATATGGCTTCAGCGCCTTTTTTGACATAGTCTGTTACGAATTTTCCGAAGACAGATTCATAACATATTACAGGTGCAATTTTCAGAGAGGTTGTGGTATGTTGAAAGCAAACCCTTTCCTTCTGGATTCCATATCCCCATTTGGTGCCACCCAGATAGGGCAATATTTTTGAAATAAATCTCCCGGGACCATTTGAAAATTGCATTTCTATGCCTGGGACAAGTTTCGATTTATGATATATCCCGAAAGACTTTCCGCTATCAATCTGAACGGCAGAATTGAAATGGTCGTAATACAAACCTGATGCATCAATTCTTCTTGCACTCACAGTCGGTGCATCTGTTGTTGCAGGGTAGAGTTTGTAAGTTACCAGTCCGGTAACCACATTAATATCAGGGTATTGTTTTATCATCCCTTTAATTTGCTTCACATATTGGTCATTTGCCAGATCATCAAGATTAGCAGGATCATCAATAGTTGTCTCAGGTGTAATGATCCAATCGGTTTTATCTGAAATTTCAGTATTTGCCAGGGTGATTACTTTTTTCAGCTGGTCTTCGAAGGGAGTGGTGAATTTTTCAGTGTATGGATCTGTATTTGGCTGTATGATTACTACTTCAGACCCATTTGTCCGATTTTGCTTAATTGTATTATACCTGTTAACAGAAACTGCTGACGGTATAATAATTACAGCAAGCCAGATAATTAAATAAATTCTGTTCCCTCTCTTTTTGGTCAGAGATTTGACCAGAAGTAAGGCAAGGGAAAGATTAGAACATAAAATCCATAACGAACCACCGGCAGTTCCTGTTATATCATACCATTGAATAAAGAGGATATCTTTTGAAAGTCCGCTACCTAGATTTAACCAGGGTGAAATAATGTTTACATTGAGGCTTACAAATTCATAGGCAAGCCAGAATGTTATCATCGAAAGGAAACCAGGCACGTTCCCTGCTCTCAGACGAACAATGTGAGCCAGCCATGTTGTGAATGCCATTAAAAATGACAATCCCATTATTACACATATAGCGCCTGTTATGCTGGCAACTCTCATCCAGCCGAGAGCAATTATACTGAAAATCACAAAACCAGGGAGGATGAAGATAAAAAAGGCATTCGGGGTAAACCTTTTGGGATTCTCAAATAAATAATTTTCAATCAGGAAAAATGGTACAAATGAGATGAGAAGGATCAGGCCGGAACACCAACCGGTCCATGCTAGTCCTGAGAGAATTCCTCCGATAACTGACAGTCCGGCAAGGTTATATTTATTCATCTGAAATGGGCCTCTTTTTTTTAAAAAAGTCAGGTCTGTTAATTATAAATACTCCGGCAAAAATAAAAATAATTGAGATTGGCATCGAGGAAGAAAAATGCTCATTGTCTGCAAAACCCCAGAGAGTTGCAACAATCGGAATAAAGTATGTTACAGAAGAAGCAAAAATGGGAGATGTATCTCTTATAAGCAGATAATAGATAACTAGTGCAGTTGCACTTCCAAGTACAGCCAGAATTCCAATAAAACACAGGTTTCTCACCCAGTTTACCGTATGCATAGGAACTGAAAGGTCAGAAAACATCAGGTACCCAATTGCTAAAGGACTGGTTACAAAGAAAGAAAGGGCGGTTATCTTGATGCCATTTAACTCCTTAACTTTACTGACTTCATTTGAACTTATTCCGGACAGTACGGTAGCAAGAACTACCAGGAGTCCATACATGTTAAAAGAGAATGATCCGGTATAGAGTAATCCGATCGCTCCCAGCAATCCGAGAATTACCCCTGCAATCTGGTTTTTTATTGCTTTACGTTTATAGATTGTAATGCCGAAGACCATAGTGAAGACAGGAGTCAGGGAATTCAGCATACCGGCCAGGGAACTGGTGATTTTAGTCTCCGCAAGAGGAAAAAGAAAGGCAGGAATCACACTCCCGAATAATCCGATAATTATAATTGACAATATGTTAGTTCTGTTCAAGTAGTGAAAATGTTTTAGTGCAATTGGTAAGAGACATACAAAAGTTATTAATATCCTAAGTGCCCCTACCTGAAGTGATGAGAATGATTCAAGCCCCTTTTTCATCAATATATAACTGGTTCCCCATATTAATGATAAAACCACAAGAGCTATCCAATGCCAGATTTTCCGTTTTTCAGCCATAATATATAAACTTCCAAAAGTAACAGAAGAATTACAGTCTGTGAATTATTCGTATAATAAATTTATAGTTCTCAGGATGTGCAGTTAGCTGTAGTACCTCTGATCTTTTCCATTCTTTTCATGGCTGCCCCTATCGGGACATCGTGGCTATTTGCATTGTTAAAATAGGTTAAACAGGTAAAAAACAGAAAGTCTCGAACTCATTTTAATTATCTTGCGACAGAAATTAACACAAGTGAAATGAAATTATTCATCAATTTTTTACTTATGACTCTGTTTTTGGCTGGTTGCGCAAACAGTGAAGAAAAACTTGTCAGACAAGCTGATAAAATCCATGCATCGATACTTACAGTGGATACTCATTGCGATACTCCAATGGAATTTTCTGAACCGGGTTTTGATCTGGGTGTCAGGAGCCTGGATGGATGTGTAGATTTTCCCAAAATGGTTGAGGGTGGACTGCATGCTGAGTTCTTTGCCGTTTTCACAGGTCAGGGTCCTCGAAATGACTCAACTTTCAATATAGTCCACCAGAAGGCGCTGGATATATTTAATGCAATACACAGGAATCTGGAAAAGAACTCTTCTATGGCTGAAATTGCCACAACTCCGGATGATGCATACAGGTTAAAGAAAGAAGGTAAGATCGCTGCATTCATTGGTGTTGAAAATGGTTATCCTATAGGCAAAGATATATCGAGAGTGAAACAGTATTATGATCTGGGGGCCAGATATATAACTCTGGCTCATACAAAAAATAATGATATTTGTGACTCATCAACCGATCCTTCTGGTGCGGAAAATGATGGACTTTCTCAATTTGGAACTAAGGTGGTAAAAGAGATGAACCGTCTTGGTATGATGGTTGATATATCACATATCTCTGATAAATCATTCTTTGATGTTCTCAAAGTTACAAACGCTCCTG
>JADGPT010000032.1 GCA_017882345.1 Bacteroidales bacterium | reverse complement strand
CGGGGTTGATAGATCAACTTATGCTTCGACCACGGACGCTACCGTGGCTATTGGAATTAAATGCCTCCGGCATTATTCTCTGATATTAACAATTTTCATCACCGAAAATATTTAATGCTGTTAAATTTGTAATTAACCGGCATTATTCTCTGCTATTAACAATTTTCATCACTGCCTATATACCTATATAATAAAAAAAATGTGTATAAAGGGTAGCTGGTACAAGGGATATAAATACATAATAGCTTTAAACCGTTAAAATGTTTCAGCCATAACAAATAAAAAAGCCTCAACATGGATGTGTGTCAAGGCTTTATTTGTTTGAACATGTACCCGGAGCCGGGATCGAACCGGCACAGCATTGCTACCACTGGTGTTTGAGACCAGCGCGTCTACCAATTCCGCCATCCGGGCGTAATAAACAGGACTGCGAAAATATAAAAAACTTTTGTCTTTTTACTTTCTTCGTCCACCATAGTTTTCTTTGACCACCATAACGAAGTGAAGGTGGTAGCGAAGGCGGATTATCTTTTGTCTTTATCTTGTTTTCTAACGAGAATTTCTCTGATTTCCAATTCTATCCCCTCCGCATCATAACCACACTCCCTATAAAGTTCTTCCTGTGTGCCATGCTCTACAAAATAGTCTGGTATACCAAGCCGCCTCACTTCAGAGTTATACCCGTTATCGCTCATGAATTCAATTACAGCGCTCCCAAATCCTCCCTTAAGTATTCCATCTTCAACCGTAATTATGTATCTGAATTTTTTAAAAACGGAATGAAGCGCGTCCATGTCAAGAGGAGAGACAAACCTCATATCAAAATGAGCAATTGATATATTTTCTTTCGCCAGTTTACTCACAACAGAAGCAACAACGATCCCGGGATGGCCAATAGATAGTATTGCCAGATCATTCCCTTCACTTATCTGACGCGATTTCCCGATTTCAATTTCCACAAATGGTTTTTGCCATTCAGCAAATATCCCTCGTCCGCGTGGATAACGGATTGAGAAGGGAAGCTTGTTTTTCTCAAGCTGGGCAGTGTACATAAGATTCCTGAGTTCAATCTCGTCCATGGGAGCAGAGACAACCATATTGGGAATACTGCGCATGAATGCCATATCGAAAAATCCATGATGTGTAGCGCCATCGGCTCCGACCAGACCACCTCTGTCAATACAAAATACCACATGCAGGTTCTGAAGAGCAACGTCATGAATTATCTGGTCATAAGCCCGCTGGATAAATGATGAATAGATATTGCAGAATGGTATCATTCCCTGAGAAGCAAGACCCGCAGAAAATGTTACTGCATGTTGTTCTGCAATTCCGACATCAAAGGTTCTTTCCGGCATCTCCTTCATCATAATGTTCAGAGAGCTTCCTGATGGCATCGCGGGGGTTATACCGATTATCTTTTTGTTGAGCTTTGCAAGTTCGAGAATTGTTCTTCCGAATACCTCCTGATAAAGAAGCGGTGAATCTACCACTGAGGTATTGATTATCTCCCCGGTTTTTTTGTTGAACCGACCCGGTGCATGGAATGCCGTCTGGTCTATTTCAGCTTGTTTGAACCCCTTGCCTTTAATTGTAATGCAATGTAATAGTTTTGGACCGGGGATTCTCTTCAGATCTTCGAGGACTTTAGTCAGGTGAAGGACATCATGTCCATCTATCGGGCCGAAATATCTGAAATTCAGGCCTTCAAAGAGATTACTCCTGTCGAGTATGGTACTTTTAGCTCCTGCTTCAAGCTGGGCAGCCAATGTCCGGGCATTCGGTCCGAGTTTACCGAATACACCAAGTACTTTCCATACCTTGTCCTTAAACCTGTTATATGTTTTACTGGTTGTAATATCAAGGAGATATTCCTTCAGCGCACCGACATTCGCATCGATAGCTATATTGTTATCGTTAAGAATCACCAGAATATCAGACTTACCTATACCTGCATTGTTGAGAGCTTCGAAAGCTTGTCCTGCGGTCATTGCTCCATCACCGATAACTGCTACAACATGCCTTGTTTCTCCTTTACTGCTGGCAGCAACTGCCATTCCGAGAGCAGCAGAAATAGAAGTAGAGGAGTGACCTGTTCCAAATGCATCATATTCACTCTCAGCCATCTTTGGGAAACCACTTATTCCTTTATATTTTCTGTTAGTGGAAAAAACTTCCCGTCGTCCTGTAAGAATTTTATGTCCATAAGCCTGATGTCCGACATCCCATATAATTTTATCATAAGGGGTATTAAAGACATAGTGAAGAGCAACAGTTAACTCAACAACACCTAAACTTGCGCCGAAATGACCAGGGTTATTACATACGACATCAATAATGAACTGACGGAGTTCCGAACTCACTTGCGCAAGATCGCCCGGATCAAGTTTCCTGAGATCATCTGGAGTATATATCTTAGAGAGTAAGTTCTCTTTCTGGTCCATTAAGAGATGATTAAAAAAAAGACCAGCAAATATAACAATTATTATTCCTGAGTGTTTGCTGAAGCATAGCCGGGATTTTCTTATTTTTGTTTCGGAATTCAATCGTCAGGTACAATTTTTATGTAGAGCCGATGTTATAAATGAAATCAAATTGAGGTTATGAACAGATCAGTTTTTTACATTCTGGGATTTTTTACTTTAGTATTTTTTTCAGTATCATGTGTTTCCGGAAAGAAGTTCAGTAGTTTGCAGGATACCAGCAAACAATTCATGAATGAGAGAGATGCTTTCAAAACCGACAATATCGGATTGGAAATGCAGAACAAGGAACTTAAAGCAAAGCTCGCCTCACTCGAAAAAGAGTTGGGTACCGTGGAGCAGGATATTACTTCTGCTCAGAATGGACGTGACAAGGCAGTTGATGATTATAACAGAATCTCTTCAAAGTATACTGAATTACAGAATGCCCAGGAGGATCTGATTAAAGGGAATGTGAAAGAGACTCAAAAATTGCTTGCCGAGCTTCAGGCTGCCCAGGCAAACCTTCAGAAGAAAGAAGACCTGCTTCGTCAACTTGAGCAGAACCTTGATACAAAAAAATCATCACTCGATGAACTTACATTTGAGTTGGAAAAAAGGAACGCGAGACTGGCTGAACTGGAGAAAATTCTCGATGCGCAGAAAAAGATTGTACAGGATCTGAAGAGTAAAGTATCCGAAGCTCTCCTGGGGTTTGAGAATAATGGACTTACAGTGACGATGAAGAATGGCAAAGTATATGTTTCTCTTGATGAAAAACTCCTGTTTAAATCGGCAAGTTGGGATATTGATGCTAACGGGAAAAATGCGTTGAAAAAACTGGCAGGTGTACTTGAAAAAAATCCGGATATTCAGGTCTCGATCGAAGGACACACAGATAATGTTCCATATAATCCGGGTAACAGTCAGTTGAAGGATAACTGGGATTTGAGCGTAAAAAGGGCCACTACAGTTATCAGAGTACTGCTCGAAGGATCTAAAATTGATGCAAGTCGTTTAACTGCCGCAGGAAGAAGTCAATATTTACCTGTGGATGATCACAATACTAATGAAGCTCGTCAGAAGAACAGAAGGACCGAGATCATTCTGACTCCTGATCTGACTGAACTATACCGGTTGATAGATAAATACTAGGGTTACTATTTAGAGAATTCCTGGAGTTTCACATTCATATTCTTAAGAGCCTTAAGCAGATCGTCTTCAGGCGTGAGGAAATCCTGATTGCCCCAGAATAAAGGGTCGTAGTTTGATATAGTCTTAGAGAAAATTGAATGTATCGGTGCAAGTTCTTCCCGGTCAAACCGGGAAACATTTGTTAGTTCGGTCTCTGTTATTGCCAATTCAAAAAATACTTTAAACTGTGTATGGAAAAGTTTCTTCTTCTGACTTGATGTGAATATCAAATCACCTCTTACATGGTTTAAAAAATACCTGTTGTTCATTTTCCGGTAACTAACTGAATACTTTACTGAGGCTGGCCAGGTGTCAAATCCATGTGATGAGGATGAAATAAACGAATTTTTCATTTTATGGATTAACTTCGGATTGATTTCAAATTCAGCGTTAAGGATACCATAATCAACAGTATTAATATATATAGTTCCTTTAAAAAGAGGAAGTTCTATATTTTCATGCTGTTCAAATTCAATTGCATAAGCTGCTTCATCATCATAAGTTACAATATCTGTCATCCTGTAAGAGTAGTCATTCATGCTCTCCCTGGTCAGGAAATCAAAAGTATTTTTTGCACCATCAAGATCAAGACATGTACTTAGACCTGCCTTAAGTCGTATTGTCAGGGTGTCGCTACGATCGGTATTTTCAATTTTTCTGCTTTTATAAACTTTTATCTGGTCGCCATAGAGAGTTCCCGAGTATGCACTTTTATAGATCTGCAAAATTGCTTCGGAATAGGTCTGAAGTTCTGATTTCTTCATAACACCTTCCCTGTAAAAACCTATCATTTTTGTGGGGGTATCACCATAATTATGAGGAATTGCCTTAAGTGCACGGACAATGATCTCCTGGGGATTCTGATTTCTGATAATTATCTCAGGGATGGAGATGAATTCTCTCTTCATCGAAATTGTAAGGTTATTTCCAAAGGCTTTAATAACAGGGATTTCTCTTCCCAGATATCCAAGATATGAAACGGACAATGTGTCGCTGAATAAATCTGACGTGATTTTCATACCAAAATCACCATTATTATTAGATACCGTTCCCTTACCATTGTTCCTTAATGCGATTGTTGCAAAAGGCAAGGGTTCAAAAGTCTCATCATCAACGATTTTCCCGGTTATATATTTTACTTTATCTATTATTGAAGAATCTGTTGGAAGATAAGTGTGTCTTTCAGCATGAGAGATAATGATATATTTATCAATAACTGAAAAAACCAGGGAGTCGTTCTTTAGTAAACTATCAAGAATGATACTTAGCTTTATATTACTGAAAGTCATCACCGTCTTTTTTCCCTGGTCGATCAGACGGCTGTCGTAAGTAAAGTTATAACCTGTTTGCCGTGTAATAATATCCAGGGCATTGCCTGTTTTGACTGTACCCGCCCTGAAAGTAAATGTTGAGTCAAGAATGCTTTGCTGGCATACTGCTCTTTCCGGAAGGATCAGCGTAAAGAATAATGCAATGGTTAAAAGCTTTATGCAAATATTGCCATTGTGAGATGACATTTTTCAGCTGTGAGTTATTTTTTTGTAAGATGGTAAACATTGTCATCTTTAGTATAACCCAGGTTAAAGCTAGTACAAATTAAACGAATTATTGTTTCCTGGGATTGGTTATCAATCGGAGAGACCCATGTGTTTTCAAGTATCTCCGGATTATCAGCAATAATATTCATATTGTAAACCCTTTTAAGATCGTTGAACACAACATCTAGTTTTTGGCCGTTATAGACAAGCAGACCTGTCTTCCATGAAAGATAGTTTGGATTATTGTTAAGTGTTTTGGCTGATGCTTTTGAATTCATTGTTCCCACAAAGCCCGGATCGAGTTGAATAGTCTGTGAACCTGAATTATCGTATACAAGAACTTTTCCTGTTTTTACAAAGACCTCCACTGCTGATTCAGTGTTATTTGTAATCACATTGAAGGATGTTCCGACAACTTTCACTTTAGCTTTACCGGCATCAATAATAAACGGTTTTGAAACATCAGGAGATATTTCGAAGAAAGCTTCTCCTGCAAGTTGTACATCCCTTCCGTGTCGGCCAAAATTTTTCCTGTAGCTGAATTCTGAATTCCGGTTAAGATAAATCTTACTTCCATCAGGTAGTGAAACGAGGACATTCTTTTGTTCATTTCCTGCAATAACAGTAATTTTTTTGCTCAGATAACCAGAGTTATTCATGTAGATTGAAGCAGTTCCAAGACCTAACAAAATAAGTGCAACGGCTGCAATTCTAAAGAGTGTGCTTCTCATAAAGCTGAACCTGACAGGGCTATCACTTATTTTAGCAACATTTTCCATCAGCCTTGAATGAACATTTTTCCAGGCGTTATCAACATCTATTTTCTCCTGATTATCCATATTCTTTAAATCTTTCCACATTTTTCCTGAATTATTTGGATCCTCAGCCATAAACCTTTCGAGAAGATCTGTCTGCTCTGCTTTTTCATCGGAAAGGATAGAGGCTAGCTCTTCCCATTCCTTATCAGTGAATCTCTCTATATTTTTCATCTCTTTCATTATTGTGCTAATTCTTTTCTGAATTCTTTCAGCGCTCTGCCCATATTCGCTTCTACTGTTTTTACCGAGACTGATAATTTTTCTGCTATCTCGTTATATTTAAGGCCTTCAAATCTGCTCATGGTAAATATCTTTCCGCATCTTTCCGGGAGTCTTTCAAGTATCCTGGCTATTTTTTCCTGTAGCTCTTTGTAATTAAGGATGTCGGAAGGACTCTCCGGACTGTCTGACTGACGGTGTGACATCTCTTCAGCATGTCGTTCTACAACTTTGTTATGTTCAATATAGTGAAGGCATCTGTTGTGAACTGATCGGAAGAGATAACCGTTTAAAGAACTCTCTATGTTTAATTTTCCCTTTTCCTGCCAGAGTCTGAAAAACAGATCCTGAACTATTTCTTCAGCAGTATCATGATCTTTTATCAAAGTCTTAGCGTACCTGACCAGAGAAACATAGGAGGATCTGAAAAGCGACTCAAACTGTCCTACATCGCCATTTCTGATCCTCCATGTTATCTCAGTATCCCTGATCATTGTTCTATTCTTATTTGTTGTTTTCCCTGTCACTGAATTTCAGTTTTCTACTAAGTCTGCGAATGGCTGATTCAATACTCTGATCAGGCTCTATCACATTATAATCTCCCCAGAATTCCTTATCAGTAAATGAAGTAACTTTCTCGGAAAACACATCATTATATTTTATTTTATCTTTCCCTGCAAATTTAATAACTTCCTGGTCAGTACGATCTGTGACAGCTATTTCTGACATGGTAGTATAATAGGTATTGAATAGTTTTCTCTTCCAGTCGACTTTAAATTTTACTTCAGCTCTTGAGTATGCAAAGTGCCATTTGCCTCCCTGTTCACGGTATTTGGTCCTGTAGGTAGCAATTTCAGGAATTACTTTCATTCCAAGCGGTTTTTTCTTGATAAAAATCGATTGTGCGGCCTCTTTATTTGAAAGATTAAATCCAAATTCTGCTTCTGAAATAGCGTATGAGTCCATTTCAATGTAGAGGCTTCCCATGAATAATGGCATTTCTACCGATGGTTTTTGAATGAATTCAATCACATAATGAGGTTTGTTATCTATCTCAACAACACCGGTCAAAGAGTAATTGTAGTTCTGCATAGCTTCTTTAGTAAGGACAGATTCAGAGTTTTTAGCGAGATCAAGTTCCAAAACGCTTACCGGGCCACCCTGGAGTTTGAACAGGACTGTGTCCATTTTTTCAACGTTGGTGCTTTTTCTTCCTTTATAGATCCTGGCACCGTCAAAACGCAAATCATTTTTATATGGTGCTTTGAATATTTCAACCACAGCTTCTCCGATTGAAACATACGTACGATTCTTTCTGATAGTCTCCCTGTAGAATGCTGTCATCAGATTTGGAACCGACTCATAGTTTTTTCCTATGTTATCAATAGCTTTCTCAACAATACCTACCGGATCAAGAGGCTTAACAATTATCTCTTTAATAGGAATTGGAGCTATTTCAAGAGCAATGACATTTTTGAATCCATTATCTTTAAGATCACTCAGGAGGATAGTCTTATTTTTGTATCCCAGAAATGATACCTCGAGACTTTTTGAGGTTGTAAGGTCACCGACTTTGAGAGTGAATTCCCCATCGATGTTAGTAATAATTGCAACATTGGTTTCCTTTACAGCAACAGTTGCAAAAACGAGAGGAGCTCTGCTTTCTGCATCAATTACCTTTCCTTTGATTGTTACAAGATTCTGCTGATCATTTTTCTTTTTATTTGAAAGATTACCGGCAGATGCATTCTGGGCCATAAAGGCCAACAGAAGAATTACTGCAATAAGCGAAATGTGTTTAAAAGATTTCATGGCTTTGATTTATTAAGTTAAAAATTTGAGTTCATTTAGTTATCGAATACTGTATTCTTTCCCTTTCAGCACTATGACCAGTAAGGTGATATTATACCCTATGATTATTATGAAAATTTCTTCTGGACTAGTATCAGGAATATTAAGTATAAAATTGATTTTCTTCCTTCACCCCGGCCCCAAGGGGAGCGAAGAAAATCAATTTACTCCCCTTGGGGATGGGGTAAATAAATTGATTTTCAAGCGATTTAATCGGTTATGGTGATGATTACCGATAATCATATTATTTTAATATCTTACTTCCCGATATTAAATTATCAATGATCAAATCCTTTATTAAACCAGTTAATCTTCTCGTTTCGGGATATTCATACCTTAAAGGCTCTGTTACGGGTAAGGCACAAATAAAAGGAATGCCTGTTTCCATCAGCACTGAACTAACAAATAACTGTAATCTTAACTGTCCTCATTGTTCTTCAGGATCTGGCCTTATGCTAAGAAAGCGAGGGTTTATGGATATTGACCTTTTTAAGAAGGTTATGAAGGAGCTCAACCCATACCTTTATAATGTAAACCTTTATTTTCAGGGTGAACCAATGCTGCATCCACTGTTTTTCTCTTTTGTAGCCAATTGCCTGAAAACTAATGCAGTTGTTTCAACTAATGGTCATTATTTATCAGAGGAGAACTCTGAAAAGATCGTCAGATCGGGATTAAATAAACTGATCATATCTCTTGATGGGATTGATCAGGAAACCTATTCAGCTTACCGGGTTAACGGAAGTGTGAAATGTGTAATTGACGGTCTGAAGAATGTTACACTTGCAAAGCAAAGGTATAATTCATCTTTGAAAATTGAGATACAATTTCTTGTAAACAGTTTTAATGAGCATCAGATACCTGATATAAGACGACTTGCAAAAAGTGTTCATGCGTCGCTGAATTTAAAATCGATGCAGTTAACAGATAAAGCGGATATTCATTCCTGGCTGCCATCAGACCGGAGATTCAGAAGATATAAAATTAAGGAAGGGGAATATGAAATAAAAAATTCCCTGCCTGACAGATGTGCAAGACTTTGGTTTAATCCGGTTATCACATGGGATGGGAAAGTTGTTCCCTGCTGTTTTGATAAAAATGCTGAATATATTATGGGTGATCTTAATCAGGAATCATTCAGGGAAATCTGGGATGGACCCAAATACAGAATATTCAGGAAAAGTATTCTGACGGGTCGTCATAGTATAGAGATGTGCAGGAATTGTACTTCAGGTTTGAGGGGAGTAAAATATTAACCCAATGTACTCACCCCCTTATTCCCCCTCTCTACTTCGTAAAGATGGGGCGTAACATGCTGAATATTAATGATACACCCCTCTTTGCGAAGCAGAGAGGGGATGGGGGTGAGTACATTTTGTTCAATAGACGGGATGGGGGTCTAAAGATCCTAGACAGTCATTACATCCATTTCTTTCACTGACATTACCTTGTCAATTTTTGTATTATATGAGTGTGTCATCTCTTGTACCAGATCAACAGCTTCTTTTTCAAGATCTTCTGGCAACCCATCTTTAAGTAACTGTTTCAATTCATCGTTAGCCCATTTCCTTGCAGTACGAATGCTGATCTTAGCCGTTTCCCCTTCGTTCCTGACCTGTTTAACAAGCTGATATCTTCGTTCTTCCGTCAGAGGCGGTATATTGATACGAATAACTTCACCGTTGTTAACCGGTGTCAGTCCGATATTAGCAGCCATAATAGCTTTTTCTATGATCCCAAGCATATTTTTTTCCCAGGGTTGTATAAGAATCGTTTTTGGATCGGGAGTATTAATATTAGAAACCTGGGTCAATGGTGAGTTAACTCCATAATAGTCAACTGTGATACCATCGAGAAGAGCAGGATTAGACCTTCCTGCCCGAAGGCGGGCAAGTTCATGTTCAAGATGTTCCAGGGCTTTTTCCATTCTTTCCCTGGTCTCTTCTATGGTAAGTTCAATTTCTTCGTTCATGTGGTTCAGGTTAAAGAGTTGTACAACAAAAATAGTAAAATAGGTGGAATAGCAATAACCTGTTCAATTGTTAACCAGTGTCCCGATTGCGTCTCCATCAATTAATTTATTGAGATTTCCGGGTTTATTCATATCAAAGACTACTAACGGCATATTGTTTTCTCTGCACATTGTAAATGCAGTTGAATCCATTACTTTAAGCCTTTTGGAAATCACTTCCTCAAAAGAAATTTTGTCAAACTTTTCTGCGCCGGGATCTTTTTCCGGATCAGCAGTATACACTCCATCCACCCTTGTCCCCTTTAGAAGGACATCAGCGCCAATTTCAACTGCTCTCAGTGCTGCAGCTGTATCTGTTGTAAAGAATGGATTACCTGTCCCTCCTGAAAGGATGCATACTGTATTATTTTTCATTGCCTCCAGCACTCTGTCCCTGTTATATAGTTCTCCCACGGGTTCCATCCTTATGGAAGTGAATACCTTAGCTTTGGCGCCCTGTCTGCCGATAGCGCTCTCGAGAGCAAGGCTGTTTATTATTGTTGCCAGCATACCCATCTGATCGCCTTTTAATCTGTCAAATCCTGATTCTGTACCACTCAGACCCCTGAATATGTTGCCACCCCCGACAACTATTGCGACCTCGCATCCTTTATTTAAGGCAAGGATTATCTGATTTGCATATTCATTTAAAACAGTTTCGCTTATTCCATGGTTTCCCTTCCCTGAAAATGATTCCCCGCTGAGTTTGAGCAGAATTCTGGAATATCTCATAACATTCATATATTAAAGCAAAGTAAATAATAAGGATAGAGCGCAACGAATTTAATAAAACTGTGTGGAATTTTATAATTTTTTTAATTTTCCAGAGAAGTAATTAAGTTTTCCTTAATTTTTAATCCTGTTACTATGCAAAATCCGGAAGAAAACAGTTTTAATTTTTTGGTTTTCTTGTTTTGAAATTTCTATCCGGAAGAGATAATAATGAATGAGAAGTATTATCTTAGAATCGATTTTACCGAACCAAACCTTTTAAATATACATCTATGGCAGAAAGAACAACAAAACAAAACAAAGCCCTTGTAGTAGTAATTGCTACAGTGGCAGCAACCGGAGGCTTACTATTCGGTTTTGATACAGGCGTAATTTCAGGAGCAATCCCGTTTTTTCAAAAAGCCTTTGGTATAACTGATAGCTGGATAGAAATAATTACCACGGCCGGATTAGTCGGGGCGGTTATTGGTGCCATGTTTAGTGGCAGAATAGCTGACATACTGGGACGAAAAAAAGTTATATTAGCATCGGCTGTTATTTTCTCTATAGGAGCTGTATGGTCGGGCGCTTCACAAAGCGCTTTGATGCTGGTGTTTGCACGCTTCTTCCTTGGCATTGCAATTGGCGTTTCCTCCTTCTCTGTTCCATTGTATATTGCCGAGATTTCACCTACAAAAAGTCGTGGGACATTAGTATCTATGTTTCAATTGCTGATCACCATCGGGATAATGGTATCCTTCTTAAGTGATTCCGCATTTGCAGTACCGGATGGAGATCCTGCATTTACATCATGCTGGAGAGCAATGTTTTATGTTGGAGTAATTCCTGCATTGATAATGTTTACAGGGATGATCTTTCTTCCTGAAACTCCCCGTTGGCTGATTAGTAAAGGTTTTGAAGACAAATGTCGCGAAGTATTGCAAAAGGTTGAAGAACCAGGTCTGGTAGAGGAGGTTATCTCAAGAATGAAAGCAGATCTCGATGCTGACAAGAAAAATAAAGTATCATGGACACTCATATTTAAAAAGTGGTTAAGAGTTCCGCTTATTATTGCTATAGGTATCATGTTTGTCCAGCAGTTTACAGGGATAAACACCATTATATATTATAGTCCCAAAATATTTCTAATGTCTGGCTTCGCCGATGCACAGGCTGCAGTATGGGCTTCAGTGAGTGTGGGGGTTGTTAATGTGGTATTTACCATTCTGTCATTGTTTCTGATTGACAGGCTGGGCCGGAGAAAGCTCTATTTTATTGGATTATCCGGAATGGTTGTTGCCCTTATTGCAATGGGATCATGTTTCGCACTTCAGGCAACACTGGGTGATTCAATTAAATGGGTTACAATATCTTTAGTTTGGGTATATATTGCATTCTTTGCAATAAGTCTTGGTCCATTGGGATGGCTAATAATTTCAGAAGTATTCCCGTTAAGCGTGCGAGGTATTGGTTCAAGTATCGGCGCTCTTTCAAACTGGTTATTTAACGGTGTTGTTGCATTTACTTTTTTCAAAATTGTAAAAGGGTTAACCATGGCTGGAACAGGAATTACGCTCAAAGGAGAAGACCTGGGAAATCCGGCAGGAGCATTCTTTTTGTATGCATTAGTAGGAATCCTGGGAATAATCTGGGGGTATTTCTTTATACCCGAAACCAAGAATGTTACGCTCGAGAAAATCGAACAACACTGGCGGGAAGGGAAACTGCCACGCGATCTGAAAGCATAAAAGGATTCTAAACAATTTAAAGAAAGGCTGCCTGAAAGGGTGGTCTTTTCTTTTAAAAAAAAGTGGCGCCATGAAGCGCCACCTGATATTGAATTATGAACCTACGTTTTATAAGTTAAGTGTAAAGCGTTTGAATTCTGTTACTGTAAGATCCTTATTTACAGACGTAAGATACTGTCTGATTGTCCTCTTGTTATCTTTCACAAAATCCTGGTTAAGAAGTGTATTCTCTTTAAAGTATTTAGTGAGTTTCCCCTGTGCAATTTTCTCAAGCATCTCCTCAGGTTTCCCATCACGTCTTGCCTGTTCCTTACCAATTTCAATTTCCTGGGCAATAACAGCTTCCGAAACAAAATCCTTGTCAATTGCAACCGGGTTCATAGCAGCAATCTGCATGGCGATATCTTTATAAACCTGGACATCAACTCCTGCTTTTGTGAAACCAACCAATGTAGCTAATCTGTTTCCCGGATGAATATATGCCTGAACATGGGCTGCTTCGATTTTATCAAAATAAGAAAGATCAAGCTTCTCCCCAATAATTCCAACGTACTCAATAACCTTTTCGCCTACTTTCCCACCATCCATTGGAAGTGATTTGAGTTCATCAAGATTTGCAGGTTTCTTATTAACTGCAATATCAAGTATTTTGTTCGCCAGAGCCATGAAGTCAGAATTCTTTGCAACAAAGTCCGTTTCGCTGTTGAGAACCATTATTACTCCAACCTTTCCATCGGAAGATACTTTTGATAAGACAACACCTTCAGAGGCCTCTTTATCGGCACGTTTGTTAGCAACTGCCTGTCCTTTTTTACGTATTATTTCAATTGCTTTATCAAAGTTACCTTCGGATTCTTCAAGAGCCTTTTTACAGTCCATCATCCCTGCTAAAGTAACTCTTCTTAATTTAGCAACATCAGCAGCATTTATAGTAGCCATAGAAATATCTTTAAAAGTTACAAATATTATTTTCTACAATTATTCTTCAGCCTCGTCAACTACTTTAATGATTTCTTCATCATCATCAGTATCTTCAGCAATATCATCATCAACCTCAACCTCTTCCTCTTCTGCAACAATTGCCTCTATAATAGCGGCAGGAATATCTTTGGTTTCAAGTTCACGCCTCATTACTTTTTTGTCTTTCTGCTGAGGTTCTTTGTCTTTTTCAAGTTTTCTTTCATTAAGGCCTTCTTCAATTGCCTGGCAAAGGATTCCTATTATTAATGAGATCGACTTCGATGCATCATCATTAGCAGGAATGGGGAATTCGATATCTGAGGGGTCTGAATTGGTGTCAACCATAGCAAAAACCGGAATTCCGAGTCTTTTAGCTTCTTTTACAGCAATATGTTCTTTAGTAACATCAACAATAAAAAGCGCTGATGGTAGTCTGGTAAGATCTATAATACTGCCAAGAGTTTTTTCAAGCTTGGCTCTCTGTCTGGTAACCTGTAATCTCTCACGTTTTGAAAGATTTAAAAAGGTTCCGTCAATAGCCATTTTGTCAATTGATGACATTTTTTTAACTGCCTTACGGATAGTCGGGAAGTTGGTAAGCATACCCCCTGGCCAACGTTCTGTTACATAAGGCATATTAACAGCTTTAACTTTTTCGGCAACTATCTCTTTTGCCTGTTTTTTTGTTGCTACAAATAGTACTTTCTTACCTGATTTGGCAATGTGTTTAATTGCTGAAGCTGCCTCCTCAATTTTTAATACTGTCTTCTCAAGATCAATGATGTGAATACCATTACGCTCCATAAATATATAGGGAGCCATAGCCGGATTCCATTTTCTTTTAAGGTGTCCGAAATGCACACCTGCATCAAGTAATTCTTTGAAATTTGTTCTTGGCATTTTTTTGGTTTTTAAGTTTACATTCTTCCAATCAATTGCAAAGTAGTCCCGCAAAGCGGGAGTCTTTACAATTTAGATACTAAACTTGCATCTATAACGACTGACATATTAATTTCTAACGTTTACTGAACTGGAATCTCCTGCGTGCTTTTGGCTGACCAGGCTTTTTCCTCTCAACTTCACGCGGGTCGCGTGTGACAAATCCTTCAGCTTTAAGCTTCGATTTGCATTCAGCATCAATAATGATAAGAGCTCTTGTAATTCCATGACGAAGTGCTTCAGCCTGTCCTTTTACTCCACCACCATCAAGATTGACATTGATATCATACTTGTCAACAACATTTAAAAGAACCAGTGGCTGAGTAACTACATACTGAAGTGTTTCAGCGCCAAAATATTCCTTATAATCTCGTCCATTAACAGTAATTTTACCTTTGCCATCGCTTAAATATACGCGTGCTACGGCTGCCTTCCTTCTTCCAAGAGCATTGATTGTTTCCATCTTTTGCTTAAAGTATTTTAAAGTTCAAATTTTTTGGGTTTCTGTGCTTCATGCAGATGTTCTGTTCCGGCATAAACATGCAAATTTCTGTAAAGTGCACTTCCAAGCCTGTTCTTAGGCAACATGCCCTTCACAGCTTTCTCGACCAATCCGATGGGATTCTTTTTCATCAGCGCTTCAGCAGTTGTAAACCTTTGACCTCCCGGGTAACCGGTATGCCTGACGTATACTTTATCTGACCATTTTTCACCAGTCAAATTGATTTTTTCTGCATTGATAACAATTACATTGTCACCACAATCAACGTGAGGAGTAAAGTCGGTTTTGTGCTTTCCTCTCAGCATGAAGGCAACAACCGATGCAAGTCTTCCCAGAACCTTGCCTTCAGCATCAATAATTATCCACTCCTTGTTTACTGTAGCTTTATTTGCTGAGACTGTTTTATAACTTAAGGTGTTCACTAGTTCTGATTTTTTAATTGATACACTTAGTATTTAATGTAATTACCCCATTATTTTGGGGTCTGCAAAAATACAACATATTTCCTAAAAAAAAAGAAATCTGTATAGATTTTATTTTTGTTATGCTAAAGTAAGTTATTTTTACAGCCTGTAATCTTGAAAATGGTTTTTTGATTTTCTTCGTTTACCCCGACCCCAAGGGGAGCGAAGAAAATCAATTTACTCCCCTTGGGGATGGGGTGAATAAATTGATTTTCGAGCGAATTAGAAATTGGCGTTAATAATTTTCATTACTATTTATAAAATATCAATTGTACTTTAACGAATGGGAAACGATAAATTATTTCTTCTCAGATCAATTGAAATAGCATCGAAGGGAATTGAAGATGGAGGAGGACCCTTTGGTGCCGTCATAGTGAAAGACGATAAAATTATCTCTGAAGCTTTTAACAGAGTAGTTCTGAATAACGATCCGACAGCTCATGCTGAAATACTTGCAATCCGACAGGCTTCTTCCGTCTTACATTCGCACGAACTGAACGAATGTACATTATATTCTTCCTGTGAACCATGCCCCATGTGCCTTGGAGCAATTTATTGGTCAGGAATAAAAAAGGTTGTTTACTCATGCGATCGTACCGATGCTGAGATAGCAGGATTCAGTGATAAGCTGATTTATAATGAGATAATGCTTGACCCTTCAATAAGAAAGATCTCATTTATCAGGTTGACTGATTTGGGTGGGAAAGAGGTTTTCAGGAAGTGGGACGCACTGGAAACCAAAATTGCTTACTGACCAGATGGATGCAGGGATAAGATTACCAAAAGATTTTTATATCAGAGATGTTCTGGAAGTAGCCCCTGAGTTGCCTGGTAAAAACATGGTCATAAAATTACATGATGGATGTTTAGGAAGGTTTAAAATCACTGAAGTTGAGGCTTATCGGGGCTCTGAAGACAGAGCATGCCACGCATTTAAGGGTAGAACAGCCAGAACCGAAATTATGTTTCACGAAGGAGGCAGATTGTACATTTATTTTATTTACGGGATGTACTGGATGCTCAATATTGTTACAGGTGAGAAAAACATTCCCCAGGCAGTCCTCATAAGAGGTGTTGAAGATTATCGCGGACCAGGAAAATTAACAAGGTCTCTCGGAATAGATAAATCATTTTATGGAGAAGATCTGGTTCTTTCTGAAAGGATATGGTTTGAAGATCCGGGATTAGTTCATACGGTTAAAAATGGCCCAAGGATAGGCATTGATTATGCAGGTGAATACTGGAAGGAAAGACCCTGGAGATATTTTCTTTAGAATTTTTTATCGGTTCTATGTTAAGTTAAAGAGATGTTAATTAGAATTGTAAATAAGTGCATATAATTTTTTTTTACGTTCTTTGTTCAGAAAATTAAACAAAAACAATTCATTTTATGGATTCAATATGGGGAAACTACCGTCGCTGGAATAACCTTACCGGATGGTTCGTATTTATCTTTTCCACTATAGTCTATCTGCTCACTCTTGAGCCAACTGTAAGCTTTTGGGACTGTGGTGAATTCATCCTTTCAGCCTTTAAATTGCAGGTGGGTCACCCTCCGGGAGCTCCACTGTTCCTTATGATGGGGAGAATAGCCACCCTCTTCGCGGGAGGTGATACGTCCAAAGTTGCTGT
The DNA here is from genome assembly GCA_017882345.1 of Bacteroidales bacterium. GTDB lineage: Bacteria > Bacteroidota > Bacteroidia > Bacteroidales > VadinHA17 > LD21. The sequence continues at coordinate 4,996 of JADGPT010000032.1, read as the reverse complement.
TACTGTAAATACTCTGTCAGCTCTGTGCAGCGGTTTTGCTATTATGTTCCTCTTCTGGACTATTACACATCTCGTACGTAAAGTTTTTGTAAATGGAAAAGAGCTTGAATCAAAACATGTTCCTGCTATCATCGGAAGTGGAATAGTTGGAGCACTGGCATATACGTTTTCTGATACTTTCTGGTTTTCCGCAGTTGAAGGTGAGCTTTATGCGCTCTCTTCACTTATCATCGCACTGGTTTTCTGGGGCATGCTCAAATGGGAAGAAGAAGCGGATAAAACATATTCGGGCAGATGGATAATTCTTATTGCATATATAATGGGACTGGGACTCGGAGTACATCGTCTGAACCTTCTGATTATTCCCGTACTTGTTTTTGTTTACTATTTCAAGAAATATGAATTAACTACAAAAGGGTTGATCAAGACCAGTCTGGTTTCATTGGTTCTCCTCTGGCTGATGGTTTTTGTTATAATGCCCGGGGTTCCGGAGGTTGCAGGCTGGTTTGAATTGTTGTTCGTAAACATTATCGGATTACCTTATAATAGTGGACTGCTGTTCTTTATTGCAATTCTTTTTGGCGGCCTGGCCTTTGGTATTTATTACTCTTTAAAACATAAGAAGGTTATCCTGAATTATGTAATGACCTCCCTGATAGTGATAATGATTGGGTATTCATCATATGCAATGATTATGATAAGATCATCAGCCAGACCGCCGATGAACCAGAATAATCCGTCAGATGTATTTTCATTATCATACTATATTAATATGAAGCAGTATGGCAGCGCTCCTAAATTTTTTGGGAACTACTATAGTGCACCGGTTACAGAAGTTAAAAAAGTTATAGCCGGATATAATAAAACAGAAGGTAAGTATAAACCTTATTATCATCCTGAATATTCTTACAATAAACAGTTTGAAACAGTTTTTCCACGAATGTACAGCTCCGATCCGGATCATGAAAGTGCATATAAATACTGGGGAAAGGTAGTTGGAAGGAAATTTACAACTGGCACAGATAAAGAAGCTTTAGTCTGCCCTACTTTTGGTGAAAATTTGCATTATTTTTTCCACTATCAGATAGGATTTATGTACATGAGATATTTTATGTGGAATTTCGCAGGCAGGCAAAACGATCTCCAGGGGAATGGGAATTCTATCAATGGGAACTGGATAAGCGGTATAAAATTTATTGATGAAGCTCGTCTGGGAAACCTCGAAAAAATCCCCGGAGACCTTAAAAACAACCCGGCGAATAATAAGTATTATTTCCTTCCCCTCCTGATCGGACTGGCAGGAATGTACTGGCAATACAGGAGAAATAATAGCGGATTCTGGCTGGTTATGGCATTTTTCATAATGACAGGACTAGCCATTATTATCTATCTTAATCAATATCCAAATCAGCCCAGGGAGCGTGATTATGCCTACGTTGGATCTTTCTACGCCTTTGCAATCTGGATAGGAATCGGATTTATGTTTATATATGAAAAACTTCAGAAATACCTTGGAAACAAAGGATCATTGGCTGTTACATTTATTGGTTTGATAGCTGCCGTTCCCGTTCTTATGGGTGCACAGAACTGGGATGATCATAATCGCTCTGGCCGCTATACCGCCAGGGATATTGGTGCAAATTATCTGAAATCATGTGATAAAAACAGTATTTTATTTACTTATGGGGACAACGATTCTTTCCCGGTCTGGTATGTTCAGGATGTGGAAGGGGTAAGAACCGATGTTCGGGTTGCAAACCTGAGTTATATACAGGCAGGCTGGTATATTGAAATGATGAGACAGAAAGCATTTGATTCCGATCCTTTACCGTTTACACTTGGAGTTGAAAAGTACCTTGAAGGTGTGAGAGAACAGTTGCCTGTCAATAACAGGGTTGATAAACCTGTCAATCTGAAAGAGATCGTACAGTTTGCAGGATCTGATGATAGCAAATATAAAATTGATCTCAGTGGCAGAGGTGATTACATGAACTATCTGCCTGCAAACAAATACATTATTGATGTCGATTCTGCAAAAGTTCTTTCGAATGGCACTGTGAAGAAGTATTATAAAGACAGACTGGTTTCTCCAATTATCTGGGATTATTCCGACGCTGATGCTTTCAAAGGGGATCTCGCGATAATGGACCTGATTTCAACAAATAAATGGGAGCGACCAATATACTTTTCAACTACAGTTCCTTCAAGCCAATATAAGGGACTGGAGAAGTTCTTTATACAGGAAGGACTTGCCTACAGGCTTGTACCTGTTAAAACTGATAAGCCCGAGCAGGGAGAATTCGGGATGATTGATCCCCTTGTTATGTATGATAATATGATGAATAAATTCAAATGGGGAAATGCTGCAGATCCTTCCGTCTATCTTGACGAGAATAATAAGCGCATGTTCAGTAACTTCAGAAGAATCTTCGGAACTCTTGGGAAAGAATTACTTCTTAAGGGAGATACTCTGAAAGCTGTTGAGGTAGCTCACCGGGGTCTCGAAATTGTTCCCGCCAAAAAGATGCCTTACGACTTTTTCACAATAGGAATTGCAGAAGTGCTTATAAGAGCAGGCAAAACGGAAGAGGGAGAGAAGTTACTTAATGATGTCATTAAATACTCAAAAGAATATCTTGATTATGCAATAAGTTTAAAACCTGAAGACAGGTATGGTCTTGAATACCCCACCGGGATTAATATGCAAGGATTACTCGATATTTATAATATGGCTGTGAGGTTGAAATTGAACTCCATAACTCTGACTATCGAACCAGAGGTAAACAACTATTACGGTAAGCTTTATTCTGCAAAATAAATTAATATGCGGCTTTTCAGGCCTGGTTTTCTGGCAGGTTGTCTTTATCCTGAAGCATTATTCAGGGTAAAGACAACCGAAAAGATACTATATCTGACATTTGATGACGGACCCGATCCGGTCTCTACCCCTCAATTGCTTGATATTCTTAAAGAGCATGATATTAAAGCTCTGTTCTTTTGTAACGGGGGAGCAGCTGAAACATATCCTGACCTTATCAATCAGATCCTTAAAGGAGGACATCTCATCGGAAACCACGGCTATAACCATTTTGACGGTTGGCGAACTGACTCTGTGAAATATATAAACGATGTAACCAGGGCCTCAAAGTACACATCTGATAAAATTTTCCGGCCTCCATTTGGCAGGCTTTCATTCAGGCAGAAACGACTCCTTAAATCATATAAATTAGTATTCTGGGATATTATGGCTTATGATTTCGATGTAACTTTTGGAAGTGAAAACAGTCTGAGAGTACTTAAAAAGAAGATCAGAACCGGCTCAATTATAGTATTGCATGATACTGCCTCGTCAACTATAACTTCTATCATTGGCGAATTTTTAACCTTCGCCATTAACTCCGGTTATAGATTTGAATTGATTAATGTTTTTACCTGATGTCTAAGCCAGGAATAATGTTGCTTCTGAAAACACTCTTTCAAACCAGTAGTCGACATTTTTAGAATGAGAAGAATCAAAAATGGGGAATGGGTTTTCGTGGGTATATGTATATGGAAAATCCCATATATCAACGATATTTGTCCTGTCAGAATGTCCCAGAGTTGAAATCACTCCTTTACTTGGAATAACAGAATCTTTCAATAACGATATCGAATGAATCTGTCCTCTTAGGTTTTTTAATACGTTTTCCCTGAATATTTTAAGTCTTCCCAGATCAATCATAGCTCTGAAAGCCATCCCGATCTGACTTGATTGCAAAAAATCAACCAAGGGACTTTTCCCGGTGAGAGTTTCCTCAAAATCGTTAAGGTAAAAATTATATACCTTGTTAAATGCATAGCTATCCATGATTAATTTTGAAGAACCTTGCATATTACTGAAAACGGAACCGCCGCAGAAAATGAAAAGCTTTGACTCTGAAAAAAGATTTCCGGGGTTTCCCATTAAGATAATCTCAGCAAGAAATGCTCCTATCGAATAGGCGAAAATATTAAATTTATTGGTTTTGGGTATTATCTCATGTTCACCGTTTCTGATACCTGAAAGCAATTTTACGATATCAGATGTTGTCTGATACCCTGATTTAAAGAACCTCATCGGGTCTTCAGTGAGCCGGTTGCTGATTGCAATATTGGCAAAACTCGACATACTTATTTCCCCGAAAGAAGAATTCCGGTCCTTCATAAAATGAACCATAGCCCTTGGATCTTTCCATGAGGATGGAGACCTGTTAATATGAAATGAAATGGGGAAAAGAATTACATAGCTGTCAGTAGACTGTGCAAGGTAATAAGCCCAGGGCAGGTATTTTACCCAACTTCTCTCATTCAGACCATGAAGCAACAGAATCACTTTATCACTTTCTTTGTTCCGGGGAGAAAAAACCGGATATGAAAAAGACTTGTTTTCAGCTATTTGTGTATCGTATTTATTTGAAAATTCATTTAATGGAATATCCGACCGGAATCCGGTATTATTTATTTTAATCTCCGAGTCCGGAATAGATATTCGTTTATTCTCAATTGTGAATATAGATTTAAGCTCATTATATGTTTTAGTATACTCCATATTCTTCTGGTCCGGTAAAAATATTCATACAAAGGAAGTTGAAACATTCAGAATTGCCAAATTTATGTGGTGGATGATTATGATCACTCTTTTATAATAATATAGATCTTCGCGTAACCCATACCTGCTAATTCCGGATAGTATTTATAAGTCTCTTCCCGGGAATAGAATCCGGTGACAATCACTTTGTAATAATCATATTCCTGAACGATTTCAACCGGTAATTTGAGTTTGTTGATTATCCTTCGCTGTGCTCTGAGAGCCTGGGTTTTTTTACGGAATACTTCTACCTGAATTGACACCGTTGGTTCCGCGCGAGGAGTTGGCGGAGCCACGATTGTAGCTTTATTAAGCTTCAGTGTTATGTCAGTCTTCAAAACAGCAGGGACTTTTTTATTCCATTCAACAGGTTTGACTGGTATTTCACGC
>JADGPT010000031.1 GCA_017882345.1 Bacteroidales bacterium | reverse complement strand
AACTGGTTGATATGATACTCAATATCAAATACACTGTAGATAGCATTATTATATGTCCGAAGCTGATCAGGTGTTGGATAAGTGTTATTTTTAGCATTGAACATTTCAATGTCATTTACCAGTTGTTCTTTGACCCTATTGCATTCTTTCTGGACTATGCCACCAAGATTATTACTATTAAGCAATAACAGGTCTTCTTTTCTTTGTTTGGCATCAATTGGTTTATCATAGGTTTTACCAACACCTTTTTCAATGGTTGCAAAGTACCGTAAATATATTTTGTTATCTTTGCCACCAATAAATTTCAAAGTGTACTTTTTAATTCTCATAACAGTGCTTATTTCAGTTAATATTTGCTACAGTTTTGCTACGGTTTGTGCTGAATGCTACAGTTATGCTATAGTATTTAATGATGGTTGAAAATGGTTAAAATCATAATATCAATTACTTAACAAATATAGTAAAATAAAATTAATAACAAAACTAAAGTATTATCTTAGCGGAAATTTTAAATTTAAAAATGTAATATATGAAAATCAAAGGATTAATTGTTTTGACCGGTATAATAGCTTTAATGCTTGGCTCTTGCGGAAAGAGTTCTCTTAAAAGTGCAAACCTTAAGAGTAAAGAAGATTCACTATCCTATGCTTTCGGGATTGTAAATTATAACGCCCTGACTACAGACAGTCTGATTCTCAATCCTATGATTGTTGCAAAGGCAATGATGGATGGGAAAGCTGGAAAAGCAAAAATGGCTGATGACATTGCACGTTCATATATAATGGTTTTCATCAATAAACGTGAAGGTATAAAGGCAGCAAAAAAGGCAGAAGTCAACAAAGTACAGTATAAAGATTATATTGAACAAAATGAGGCATTTCTGGCTAAGAATAAAGAAAAAGCCGGAGTAACAACAACAGCCAGCGGACTTCAGTATGAGGTAATTAAGATGGGTACAGGTCCAAAACCGACTGCTCAGAATACCGTAAAAGTTCATTATGTCGGAACTCTCATTGATGGTAAAGAATTTGACTCTTCTATTAAAAGAAATGAACCCGCAACTTTTCCTGTTTCTGGCGTTATCCCCGGCTGGACAGAAGCTCTGCAGCTTATGCCTGTTGGTTCAAAATTCAAACTCTGTATTCCTTCAGCAATCGCTTACGGAGCTGTAGGTGCAGGTGAAGTTATTAAACCATATTCAACACTTGTTTTCGAAGTTGAACTTCTTGAAATTGTTAAGTAATATGACTACCGCAGAAATACTAACTCCTAAAGGGACCATGAAGGTGAGCTTCTTTGAAAAAGACGCTCCGGGTACCGTGGAGAACTTTATTTCACTGGCGAAGAAGGGGTACTACGATGGACTTGCTTTTCACAGGGTTATTCCGGATTTTGTTATTCAGGGTGGTTGCCCGCTATCAAAAGACATGAGCGATCCAAGAGTTGGAACCGGTGGTCCGGGTTATCAGATAAAGTGTGAATTAACCGGAGATAATCAATATCACGATAAAGGAGTTCTCTCAATGGCACACTCAGGAAGAAATACCGGAGGATCGCAGTTTTTTATATGCCATAGCCGTTCTAATACAAAACATCTCGACAGACAACATACCTGTTTCGGAAAAGTATTTGAAGGGCTGGATGTTATTGATAAAATCCGTCAGGGTGACAAAATTGAAAAAATAGTTATTCACGAAGAATAAATAGAAATGGCATTCGAAATCACAGGAAAAATAATAGATATATCTCCTGTAAATCAGGTAAGCGACAAATTTAAAAAACGCGAGTTTGTCATCGAGAAAAAGGAAACAGGCGGCGCAGCTGTATTTATTGACTATATAAAATTCCAGCTGATACAGGATAAATGTGATCTTATCAATGAATCATATCTGAACGAAGATGTCAAGATATGGTTCAACCTCAAAGGGAACAAATGGGAACGGGAGGGTAAGATTAATTATTTTACCAACCTTGATGCATGGAAGATAGAAAAAACATCTTCAGCCGTGAGAGATCAGAATGTTCCGTCACACACTACACTTGAGGATATTCCTCCTGAAAATGACGAACTAAGTGATTTGCCATTCTAAAAAAATAAAGAGACTGAATTTTCAATTTGGTCTCTTTTTTTCTTTTTCCTATTTTAAATCAAAATTATGGAAATCAGACATTTCTTTATAATTTTTCTTACAACTATCAGCCTTGGGAGCCAATCACAGTCTCCAATAAACCAGGCCCTTCGAAATCCACATCAAATCCTTCTCCCTTATGACAGGGTGATTCAACCTGCCGGTCTCCAAATCTATTTCGGCGACAAGTCGCTGGAGAACCATTCTCTCGATGCGGCTTTGTCACCTGATCATAAATGGCTTGCTGTCGAGGAGAGATATAGTATTGTTTTTATCAGCACTTCAGATAAAAAAGTAATATTCATACTAGACAATGATACGCATGCTGATCTCCAGGGTGGAATGAACACCTATTCGGGCATCACCTGGCACATCGGGAACAAAGGCCCGGAGGTATATTGGAGTACAATCGGAAAGGGCAACCGTTCATACGTTGTATCAGCAACCTGGGATGGTACAAAAGCTGTATTCGGAAGAATGCTTGAATACAAAACCACACCACCTTCCAAATTAGCTCTGCCGAATGAAATACTGATAACAAGAGAATCATCAAAAGAATACTTATACGTAATACTCAACGGAAATAATAAGGTTATAAAACAGGACTTCATAACAGGGGATACAATCTGGACAGTTGATCCCGGCGTAGCGCCGTACGGCATTACAATGGCTTCGGGAAAATTGTATGTAACCAACTGGGCGGGAAGAAATCCTGAAGCTGATGACAAAGATGTTGCAGGTGTACCATGGGGTTTCGCAAGAGTTGATAACAAAACAGCTGGCGGAGCTACCAGGGAGGGAAGCGTTGCGATCATTGATATGGCAACCGGTAAAATAATCAAAGAACTTGTTGTCGGACTTCATCCAAACGAGATAATATCTGACAAATCCGGAAAATTTGTCTATGTTACTAATTCTAACAGTGATAACGTCACGGTAATAAATACATCAAATGACAATATATCGGAAACAATCAGTGTAAGATTACAGCCTGAAATTAATCCCTTTTTCGGTGATTCACCTAACGGTCTTTGCCTTTCGCCAGATGGAAAAATCCTGTACGTGGCAAACGGAATGGATAATGCACTTGCAGTCATCAAACTTGGGAAAAATGCAACAGCCAAAGCTTCTGTATCCAACAGTTTTGTAACCGGATTTATACCTACAGGAGCTTATCCTTCAGCAGTTTGCGTTCTGGAATCAGGATATTTATATGTATGCAATTTAGAAGCAGCCGGAGCCAGGGTGGCCCTGACAAACAAAGGTACCAGAAACCCCGCTTATAACTCGCATAATATGCTGGCTTCAATCTCGGTGATCCGGGTTCCGGGCAGTAAAACTCTTCAGGCCTATACCGATACGGTAATTGCAGTAAATAACCTTTCAAGGGCAACACAGGCCATGGAAAAACCAAGGGAATCAATACGGCCAAAACCTGTACCGGAGAGAATAGGTGAACCCTCAGTATTTAAACATGTTGTTTATATAATAAAGGAAAACAGGACTTATGATCAGATTCTTGGAGATATGAAACAGGGCGATGGTGATCCGGGCTTATGTATATATGGATCTGAAATTACCCCAAATACTCATAAGCTATCTGAAGAGTTTATGCTTCTTGATAATTTCCATGCATCGGGAAAATGTTCAGCCGAAGGACATCAATGGACAGATGCTTCAATTGTAACAGATTATATAGAAAAGAATATGAGAGCCTGGTTCAGAAGTTATGCACATGTACAGACCGATGCACTGGTTTATGCTCCAACCGGGTTTATTTGGGATAATGCAACACGTAAAGGCAAATCTGTGCGGATATATGGGGAAGCCTCAGTGCCTGTTATGGATAAAAGCCTGAAATGGGCAGATATTTATAAAAAATATATGAAGGGAGAAAAGGTTGAGTTTACTAATTATACAACCATTGAACCCGTGAAGAAGCTTCTCAGCCAGACCTATCCGTCTTATGGCAATCATGAGTTCTCAGATATGATGAGAGCTGATGCATTAATCAAAGAATTAAATGATTACGAGTCTGCACCAGGTGACCAGCTTCCTGAATTGATGGTTGTTGCTCTACCGAATGACCATACTGCCGGAATGAGACCCGGAAGCCCTACCCCACGAGCTATGGTTGCTGATAATGATGCAGCTCTGGGACGGATTGTAGAGGCTTTTTCAAAAAGCAGATTTTGGGAAAATACAGTTATTTTTGTTGTTGAGGATGACTCCCAGGGCGGGTGGGATCATGTTTCCGCATATCGTACTGTAAGCCTGGTTATCAGTCCATATTCAAGATTCAAAAGTGTAAATCATACTTATTACACACAGCCCTCAATGGTCAGGACGATTGAACAGATCCTTGGCCTTCCACCAATGAACATACAGGACGCTATAGCTAATTCGATGACCGATTGTTTCGGCACCAACCCTGACATTACTCCATACAAAGCATTACCTGGTAATATTCCGATTGACGAGATGACCCCTCCGCTTACAAACCTGAATGGGAAAGCTCTGCATTTTGCTAAAAAGAGTATGCTGCCGGAATATGATGGTGTTGACACAGGCAATGATGATATGCTGAACAGGATACTGTGGTTTGCAGCAAAAGGAAATACAGCTTATCCGTCAAGATTTGCCGGGGCAGAAAGTGACGAAGATAATGAATAACCCACTTCTGGCAGAATGGAATACACCGTTCGGAACACCCCCATTTAATATTATCGGGACAAATCATTTCAAACCTGCAATTGAAGAGGCAATTAAAATTGCAGCAGAAGAGATAAAAAAAATCACTGAAAACACTGAAGCACCCGATTTTGAAAACACGATCTCAACGCTTGACAGATCCGGTGAAACTCTTGGAAAAATTACAGCGCTTCTTTTCAACCTTAACAGTGCTGAAACAAATAAATCTCTTCAGGAGGTTACACAGGAAGTATCCCCTCTTCTCACTCGTTTCTCAAATGACATTACTCTAAACAAAAAACTTTTCAAAAGGATAAAAACTGTATCGGAAACCATAGAAATATCACGTCTAAATACGGAACAAAAGATCCTTACTGAGAGAAAATTCAGAAATTTTATTCTGGGTGGTGCAGCATTAAAAGAAGAAGAAAGAAAACGATTCAGGCAGATATCTGAAGAGTTGGCAACACTTTCTCTTAAATTTGAAGAGAATGTCCTTGAAGAAACAAATTCTTTTGAGTTACATATTACTGAAAGAGAAGATCTTGCAGGGTTACCTGAAAGCTTAATTGAAATGGCTTCAATGGAAGCTGAAAAGAGGAAAAAAAAAGGATGGATATTCACTCTTCATTTTCCAAGCTATATTCCATTTATGCAATATTCTGAACGAAGAGATCTTCGTGCGAAGATGTTAAAAGCATATTCTTCACGCGCATTCAGAGCCAATGAATTTGACAACAGCCAAAACACTCTGAATATAGCAAATCTTCGTCTGGAAATTGCCAAAATGCTTGGATTCAGCACCTTCGCTGAAATGATACTTGGGGATCGCATGGCTGATACACCGGAAAAAGTTGAAATATTTCTGGAAGAACTTTATCGTGCGTCAAAACCTGCTGCATTGCGCGACTTTGAGCATATCAGGAGTTTTGCACTTAGTCAGGGACATACAGATAAAATCGAAAGGTACGACTGGGCTTTTTATTCTGAGAAGCTGAAAAAGAAGCTATATGACATTGACGATGAAATACTTAAGCCATATTTTAGTCTTAATAATGTCGAAACTGCTGTTCTGGGTCTTGCCACCTCACTCTATGGTTTAAGCTTTATCCGAAACATTACAATTCCTGTTTACAATCCCGAAGTTAAGACCTTCGAGGTATATGACCACGACGATGCTTTTCTTGCAATTCTCTACATTGATTACCATCCTCGTCCGGGAAAGAGTGGCGGAGCATGGATGACAAGTTACCGCGATCAGAAGAATGAGAATGGGAAAGAAGTAAGACCCCTGATTTCAATAGTTGCCAACTTTACAAGATCATCTGAGACAAGACCTTCACTGCTTTCGTTTAATGAGTTGACAACCTTCCTCCATGAATTTGGACATTCATTGCATGGGATGCTGACTAAATGCACCTATGAGAGTTTATCCGGTACAAATGTTTCACGTGATTTCGTGGAACTGCCATCCCAGTTCATGGAAAATTTTGCCTTCGAAAAAGAGTGGCTTGATACCTGGGCTACACATTATCTTACTGGTGAAAAAATCCCTGATGAAATTATCAGCAAAATAAAAGAAGCTTCGACTTTTAATGAGGGCTACGCGTGTTACCGGCAATTGAGCTTCGGCTTTCTCGATATGGCATGGCATACGATAACAAATCCTGTTCATAGTACTATATCTGAATTTGAATCTGCAGCAATTGCAAAAACCGAATTGTTTCCCAAAGTTGAAGGTGTAAATATGAGCGCTTCATTCGGACATATATTCGGAGGTGGATATGCTTCAGGATATTATGGATATAAATGGGCTGAAGTTCTTGATGCAGACGCTTTCAGCTATTTCACGGAAACCGGAATATTCAACAGGGAAACAGCAGCGGCATTCAGGAAAAACATTCTTGAAAAAGGAGGAACTGAAAAACCTCATGATCTTTATGTCGGGTTCAGAGGTAAAGAACCCACAATCGATGCATTGCTTACCAGGAGTGGACTCAAATAATCAGGTTCACGGTTCTTTATTCAAAACCCAGTCTGTAAATTAGTCTTTTTAACTCAATTTCTGCAATTTTAGCGGCATATTGCAGGTTAACAAACATATATCCTGCCGCCTCAAAGCTATCCTGAGCTGCTTTTACATCCAGAATTGTCGCCTGATTTAACCGAAATCTTGTTATCACAATTCTAACTAATCTGCCCGCATCATCATAGCTCTTTTGTTGTGAGACCAGTTGCTGCAGCGTGCTTTCATAAGATTGATATGTCTTTAATGCATCCGCTATAAGAGAAGATAGTAAACTTTCTTTTTGCAGTATGGCATTTCTAACATTGTATGAAGCTACTTCCTGCTGTGTCTTGTAAATATTCCCGTTAAAAATAGGGATTTGTAGTGTTGCTCCGACAGATGGGCCATAGTTTTGAGTGAATAAATTAAATCCGGCAGAACTGCTGCTATATACAAAATTATAACCCGTTGATACACGGATGGATGGATATCGTTGGGACCTCAGTTCTTTAACAATTTGTTCGGTTATCTTTACCTGTTGATCTGCTGAAAGATATTGCTGGTTATTCTGGAGGTAATTAATTATAGAATCTTTACGTATATTATTATCGATCAGAATTGTGTCATGCACAATTACCGGAAAGAATTCCTTAACGCCCATTAATTGAAGCAGATTCGTCTTCTCCTGGTCAATGATTAATTGTTGTCCTTTTAAGTTTTGTTCAGCCATATTAAGATCCATCTGAGCCTGTAAAAGGTCGGCTTCATTTGCCATACCAACATTGGTTCGTTCTTTAATAATATCAAATTTCTTTGAAGAGACATCAAGTGAACTTTGTATTATATTCAGGTAACTTTGTTGTCTTAAAATATCATAATAAGTTACCATAACTGCAGCTATGGTATTTTGTATCTGTTGATTTAGTTGCAGTTCGCTCTGATTCTGCAGAAGACTTAGTCTTCTTTTCGTGGCTATGATTTTAAATCCGTTAAATAATACGATGCTGGCATTCAGGCTGGCATTTAAAGAACTGCCTTTTACATCGTTTTTGGTGATATCCAACCCACTACTGGTTTTTTGTTTCAGGTTGTAGACAGAATTATTATCACCTGCCGTTGCATTAACGGATGGCAAACCGCCGGCTACTCCAAATGTATTACTGATTTTATTTATCTCAGCAGTATTTTTCGCAATCTGTATATCAAAATTATTCTGAAGAGCAGTATCGATAGCATTCGTTAAAGTTAGCGGAACCTGTGCTCCTGCAATACATGGTAATAATAAAATAATATAAAATAAAGTCCTTTTCATTTAGAATCCAATTTACAGATTAATGTGTGGCATTTTCAACTTCCTCAGTATTTACATTGCGCTTTCCGGAAATGTAGGTGTAAACAGAAGGTATCACAAATAAGGTAAGTACTAGTGAAAACAAAAGACCACCAACTACAACAACTCCAAGTGGGATCCTGCTGGTAGCTGCAGAGCCCAGGCTCAGAGCTATAGGCAGCGCTCCCAATGATGTTGCGAGGCTTGTCATAAGGATCGGACGCAGCCTTTGAGTAGCAGCTTCAATTACAGCCTGTCTGATAGGTAACCCCTGTTCTCTTTTCTTGTTAGCAAACTCAACGATAAGTATTCCATTCTTTGTTACCAATCCAATCAGCATTATCATTCCAATCTCTGAAAATATATTTATTGTTTGTCTGAATATCCACAGACTTAATATTGCTCCTGCAATTGCAAGTGGTACTGTTAGCATGATCGTAAAAGGATCTTTGAAACTTTCAAATTGAGCAGCCAGCACCAGGTAAATCAGTACCAATGCGAGTATAAAAGCAAAAGCAGTATTTGAAGAACTTTCTGAATAATCGCGTGACGGACCACTTAATGAGGTTTGAAAACTATCGTCTAATAAGTTAACGCCTATCGCCTGCATAGCTTTTACGCCATCACCGACTGTTTTACCTGGAGAAAGGGAAGCGGAGAATGTGGCAGATTTATAACGGTTAAAATGGAAAAGTGCCGGAGGAATTGCATTTGTTACAATTTTAACAACTGTTGCCAGAGAGATATAGGTTCCTTTATTATTCCGGACATATAACTTCAGGATATCTGCCGGTTCCTGCCTGTCATTCAGCCTCACCTGGGCGATTATCTGATATTGTTTCCCGTTCATAATAAAATAATCCAGACGTCTTCCGCTGAAAGCGCTCAGGAGAACATTATTAATGTCTTTTACAGTCAGCCCCAGTTCGCGGGCTTTTATCCTGTCAATATATAAATCAGCTTCCGGTTTATTAAATTTCAGGTTAACATCAACATTCTGAAATGTTTTATCGCTCCTGGCGGCATCTAAAAACTTAGGAATGATTTCTCTTAATTTCGCAAAATCCAGATTTTGTATTACAAATTGCACAGGAAGAGCACCTCTTGATGCTAACCCAACAGCAATAGTTTGTTCTTCAACAGGAAAAATACGTATATCGTTAAATCGTGTGATTTTTTTTGTTAAATCGTTAGCTATCTGACTCTGACTTTTTGTTCTCTCGGATGCGTTTATCAGACCCAGGCGTCCTGCCGAACTATTGATTCCTGTGCCGCCGAATCCAGGAATTGCAAAAAAGGTAAAATCACGATCGGGAATAGAATCAATCAGGTAGTTTTCAAGTCCCCGGGTAGCAATAGTCATTTGATCAAAGCTTGCTCCCTCCTGTCCTGTTATCTGGAATCGTATCATTCCTTTGTCTTCAATCGGGGCAATTTCACTCTGTAATGATCTTCCCAGGAAAAAAATTATCAAAAGACAAATAGTTACTATCCACCATGCGAGCCACCGTTTATTAATAAAACGTTCCAAAATGTTCTTATAACCATTTTCCATATTATTAAAGAAAGGTTCTGTTTTTTGATAGAACCTGCTATGCTGAGCGTTTTTCCGGTTTAAAAGAACATTTAAAACAGGAGTGATAGTAAGCGAAACAAAAGATGATACTAAAACTGCTCCCGCGAGAACAATACCGAATTCACGAAATAAACTTCCAACAAAACCCTGCAAAAATACAACAGGCAGAAATACTATGGCAAGTGTGACAGAAGTGGAAAGAACCACAAAAAATATTTCTTTACTTCCCTCTACTGCAGCCTTTCGTATAGGCATCCCTCTTTCAAATTTCCTGAATATATTTTCAGTCACCACAATCCCGTCATCTACAACCAGTCCTGTCGCCAGAACTATAGCCAGAAGGGTGAGTATATTTATTGAAAACCCGAATAAGTACATAATGAAAAATGTAGAAATCAATGATATCGGTATATCTATCAGGGGTCGAAGGGCGATAAGCCAGCTCCGGAAAAATAAGAATATTACCAGAATAACTAATGATAATGCGATAAGAAGAGTTTGTTTAACTTCGGTTAATGATTTGCGAACATTGTTTGTATTATCAATCAGAGTCGTGAATATAATATCTCCGCCTTGTTGCGATTTTCTTATTTCTTCCAACCGTTTATTAAACTCATTCGATATGTTTATATAATTGGCTCCCGGTTGAGGAATTATTGCTATCCCTACTGCACTGACTCCGTTCAGCCGCCAGCTTTGCTCATATTGTTCAGGACCAAGTTCGACTTTTGCTACATCGCTCAACCTGACTATTCCGTTTGCATCTTCACGAATAATTAAATCCTTGAAATCCTGTTCTGTACTTAACCTGCCTAATGTATTGATCGTCAATTCTGTTTTGTTTCCATACAGCTTACCGGAGGGTAATTCTACATTTTCATTCACCAGAACATTGGAAATGTCAGTAAAGGCTACATTGAAGGAATTCATTTTATCCGGATCGATCCATAACCGCATAGCAGGACGTTTTTGTCCAAAGATATTTACTGCGCTTACTTCAGGGATTGTCTGAAATTTATTCTGCAGGATGTTCTCCGCATAATCGCTCAATTCCATTAATCCTTTACTTGGGCTTTGTACAGCCATAATTATAATAAAATCACTATTTGCGTCAGATTTTGTAACAACCGGCGGTGCATCAATATCCTGGGGTAAATTACGCACTGCCTGGCTTACTTTATCACGAACATCATTCGCGGCTGTTTCCAGGTTGGTACTTAAATTAAACTCAACCGAAATGTTGCTGTTGCCCACAGAACTTGAAGATGTTATAGTACGGATACCGGGGATACCGTTAATAGCCTTTTCGAGAGGTTCAGTAATCTGACTTTCAATAATATCTGCACTGGCGCCTACATAAGAAGTTGATACTGAAATCACAGGTGGATCTATTGCAGGGTACTCGCGAACACCTAAAAAATAATATCCTATCACTCCAAAAAGGATAATAAACAGACTCATCACTGTTGCCAGGACAGGTCTTTTAAGGGATAATTCAGAGATATTCATTTTGAAACCAAATTAGAATCAGGAATACTTGCTAAAGATTGAGTCTTTACATTCCGGACTTTTACATACGCATTGGGCCGAACGAATAATACACCGCTGACAACGATAGTATCTCCTGAATTTACACCGCTGGAAAGTTCTACAGCATCAGCATTTCTTATTCCCGTTTCAACCTTCACAAACACGGCTTTCCTGTTTTTAATAATAATAACCTGGTTAGAGCTGGCATCAGGAATGAGCGCATTTGAGGGCACTAAAATTCCTTCTTCATCCTTATTGAGTAATACTTTTAAAAAGGTTCCGGGACTAATCTTTCCGCTATTTAACCTTGCCCTTGCCTTTATATTCCTGGTGTCGACATTTATCTGAGGTTCAATTGCACTAATTACCGCAGTCAGTTTCACATCTGATTCATTTGTCTGGATGGATACAATATTCCCGACCTGTGCGAGATTTGCATAGAAGTCAGGTACTGTAAAATCGATTTTTATATTATCGGATTGCTGAAGAGTACCTAATAGCGTCTGTGGTGTAACGTAAGCTCCGGGGCTTACCATCCGTAAACCTAATTTCCCGCTGAAAGCCGCTCTGACAACCGTTTTATCAATTTGTGCACCAAGTACCTTTATATTTGAATTGATTGTGTTGACCTGACTTAATGCAGCGTCATAATCGGATTGGTTAATACCATTAATCTTTAATAACTCCTTTAAACGTTGCTCGGTTTTTACCACAAGATCCAACTGTACTTTTTGTTGTTCCAACTGAGCCTGAAGATCGGCATCGTTTATTTTAGCCAGGATAGTACCTTTTTGAACTGTGATACCATCCGGAATATTTAAATAAGTCAGTCTTCCGCTTATCTCCGGATGCAACTCTATCATCTCCTCAGAAAGTGATTCCCCATTAACTTCAATACTCGAAGGAAAATGAACTTTCTCTGCAACAATGACATCTACTGTTACGGGCAATTTGTCTTTAATTTTTTCTGCTTTCCGATGGCACGAAAGCAAAATAAACATAACAAACAAAACAATGACATAACGTTTATCGTTCATAATTATAATTCACTTAATTTTCAATTTTTTTAAAATCTTACGTAAAACATAAATTTGGTCTTAATTCATTAAACAAATATGGAAGTACAAGGTTCATTAATTTATTTCCCATGCCTTTTCATAAGACAATATAAGTCGATACTGACTTTTTATTTTGACAATGACATTAATAATTAATGCTATCTTTACACATCAATCTAAATGAATCTTTATGATTATAATTCATTATTTATCAATGCATTAATGTGTATAATATGATTCTCTTTTTTGAATGTATTTCTAAAAATTTAATCGCTGTAGGCGCCCCTGAAAAACTTGCTGATAAAGACATTGAAAAACTATCCTGGCTCTTTGGTGAAGCTAACCTTCTGATTAAAGATCAGGTTAATGGTGTCTTTGTTGGCCCCAGAAAAGAGATGATAACTCCATGGAGCACAAACGCTGTCGAGATTACACAGAACATGGGGATTGAGGGAATTAAGAGAATCGAGGAGTTTCAGATATCAGCTTCCGATAAACCACATTTCGATCCAATGCTGCAATCACTTTATGAAGGATTAGATCAGAGTATTTTCACTATTGACAAACAGCCTGATCCTGTTTTTTATGTTGACGATATAAAACAATATAATCTTAAAGAGGGTCTCGCTCTTAATTCTGAGGAAGTTGCATATCTTGATAAGTTAAGCATCTCAATAGGACGAAAACTAACTGATAGTGAGGTCTTTGGCTTTTCACAGGTCAATTCTGAACATTGCCGTCATAAAATCTTTAATGGAACATTTGTTTTGTCAGGTGAAGAAAAGGAGGAAACTCTTTTTCAAATGATTAAGTTAACGACAAAAACTAATCCTAATAGTGTTGTTTCAGCTTATAAAGATAACTGTGCATTCGTACAAGGTCCGATTGTTGAGCAATTTGCTCCAAATACCCAGGATAGAGCTGATTTTTTCAAGATAACAGACTATGAATCTGTTCTTTCAATTAAAGCCGAAACACATAATTTCCCGACTACAGTTGAACCATTCAATGGGGCTTCAACTGGTACCGGAGGCGAGATCAGGGATCGGATTGCAGGAGGTAAGGGAGCTTTCCCAATTGCCGGAACAGCCGTGTATATGACATCATACCCTCGTCCTGATGGAGACCGGCAGTGGGAGAAAAACACAAAGGAAAGACCATGGCTATATCAGACACCTGAAGATATTTTAATTAAGGCATCAAATGGCGCAAGTGATTTTGGAAATAAATTCGGACAACCACTCATTTGTGGGTCAGTTTTTACTTTCGAACATTTTGAAAATCTTAAAAAGTTCGGCTATGATAAGGTTATCATGCTTGCCGGTGGAATTGGAATTGGTAAAAAGAAGGACAGCGAGAAAAACATTCCTGAAAAAGGTGACCTTATTGTGTTGCTTGGAGGCGATAACTACAGGATAGGCATGGGCGGAGGAGCCGTTTCTTCGGTGGATACCGGTAAATTTGACAGTTCTATAGAATTAAATGCTGTTCAGCGGGCTAATCCCGAAATGCAGAAAAGAGTATATAATGCAATAAGGGCATTGAGCGAATCAGAGAATAACCCTATAATTTCAATACACGACCATGGTGCAGGCGGACATCTTAACTGTCTGTCGGAGCTTGTTGAAGCAACAGGTGGTATAATTGATATCAGCAAATTACCTGTGGGTGACCCTACTCTATCGGCAAGGGAAATCATCGGTAATGAGTCTCAGGAACGTATGGGATTAATTATTAAGAAGTCTGATGTTGATATTTTAAGGAAAATTGCCAAAAGGGAAAGAGCGCCATTCTATATCATAGGAGAAGTAACAGGCGATATGCAGTTTACTCTGGGAAATCCGGTCACGAAAGAAAAACCAATTGATCTGGCTCTTTCGTCACTATTCGGAGACCCTCCTAAAACAATAATGAAAGATGTAGTTGTTGAAAGCAATTTTAAAAAGCTCGAATACTCACTTCATAAAATTGAGGACTATGCTGAACTTGTCCTCCAGATTGAAGAGGTTGCCTGTAAAGATTGGCTTACAAACAAAGTTGACAGGTCAGTAACAGGCAGACTCGCGAAACAACAGTGTGCCGGTCCTCTTCAGTTGCCATTGAATAATCTTGGAGCCATATCCCTTGACTACAGGGGCAAAAAGGGTATGGCAATATCCATCGGCCATGCTCCTGCAGCAGGACTTATTGATCCGGCAGCTGGCTCCGTACTGTCTATTGCTGAGGCTCTTACAAATGTTATATGGGCTCCTCTCACAGACAAATTAAAGAGTGTTTCCCTCTCTGCTAACTGGATGTGGCCCTGCAAAAATCAGGGGGAGGATACCAGGCTCTATGCAGCTGTAAAAGCAGCAAGCGATTTTGCAATTGCTCTGGGTATCAATATTCCAACCGGGAAAGACAGTCTTTCCATGACCCAGAAATACCACGATCAGGTCGTGTATTCACCGGGAACAGTGATAATATCTGCTGCAGGCGAGATTGATGACATAAGAAAAATTGTCGAACCTGTAATCGTTAATGACCCCTATACAAGTCTTTTATATATAGATATGAGCCGGGATGGTTTTAAGCCGGGCGGAAGCAGCTTTGCCCAGGTTTTGAACAGGTTGGGCGATGAAGTTCCAACCGTCACTGACCCTGGATATTTTAAGGTAGTGTTTGATACAATTCAGGATCTCATACTTAAAGGAAAGATTCTTTCAGGGCATGATATATCAGCCGGAGGAATGTTAATAACCCTTCTGGAAATGTGCTTCTCTAACACCAGTGGTGGAATAACTGTTAACCTCACAGCCATTAATGAAAATGATACTGTTAAGATACTCTTCAGTCAAAACCCGGGAATCATAATTCAGGTAAAGGATGAGGATGAAGTAGCTGAAATCCTTCTTGAAAGCGGAATATCATATTTCTCTGTTGGTCACCCGGTAAAAGAGAGACAACTGTTTGTTACAAACCATAGTAACTTACTAACCTTCGATATTGATAAGCTACGTGATAAATGGTTTCATACATCGTATCTTCTCGACAGACGTCAATGCGGACCTGAACTTGCACTTGAACGATATCAGAATTATAAAAATCATGAATTGAATATTAAAATATCTGATTTTGCAGGAACTTTTAAGTCGTTGGGAATCCATTCTGAGAGAAGGAAAAAGACAGGAATCAGAGCTGCAATAATTAGAGAGAAAGGTGTAAATGGCGACAGAGAGATGGCGTATGCACTCTACCTGGCAGGTTTTGACGTTAAGGATGTACACATGACAGATCTTATTTCGGGTAGAGAAACACTTGAGGAGATTAAGATGATAGTTTTTGTAGGAGGTTTTTCGAATTCCGATGTATTAGGATCTGCTAAAGGATGGGCAGGAGCATTCAGATATAACGAAAAAGCACGTATCGCCCTTGATAAATTCTATAAAAGAACTGATACTCTGTCACTTGGTGTATGTAACGGGTGTCAACTTATGATTGAGCTGAACCTTTTATATCCACAACACAAAGATAAGCCTAAACTGCTGCTTAATAAGTCGCATAAATTTGAATCAGGTTTCCTGGGGGTAAAGATTTTAGAGAATAACTCAGTAATGCTTAAAAACATGACTAACCTGGAGCTTGGAATATGGGTAGCCCATGGAGAAGGACAATTCAACCTGCCATATCCTGAAAATAAGTATCAGATACCATTAAAATTCAGCAGATCTACCTATCCTGCCAATCCAAACGGGTCAGATTATGATGTTGCGGGATTATGTTCGGATGACGGACGTCATCTTGTAATGATGCCACACCTTGAAAGGGCATTTTTTCCATGGCAATGTGGTTATTATCCTGATGATAGAATAAATGATGATGTTACTCCTTGGATAAAAGCTTTTGTTAACGCAAGGGAATGGATTAAAATCAACGGGTAACAGGCGTCAGGAAAACCGATAATAGTTTTGAATTCTCAATACCTGATGATTCTCCTTTCTTAATGTCCTTAGGAATAATTTTCTCGCTGATTATCTGAATATTATATAATCCGGTATCTTGTATATAAAGTGAACCTAAGTATGAATCAGCCCTGAAATACGGATACGTAACGTCGGTTGAGTTAAGTATTATTTTATCACATGCCGGACGAGCCTCAATCCTGTTATCAAGTATACTAAGCATTACCGAATTATTATATTTCAAATCAGTTGTATCTTTGGTGGCACTCGACAACCAAACATTAAAACGTCCTGATTTCGAAACTACAACACTCCATTCAGCTGTATTGCTTGAAGGATTTATCACGTCATGGTAACAGTCTGCTTTATCAACCTTTAATGAAATTGTTCCATCTTCCTGTTGTAATATCTTATTCTGTACAATTTTGTTTTTTGATTCTTTCTGTTCACCGGTATTCTTACATGAATAAAATAAGATAATGCCCATCAATAGCAGCAACCCACATATTTTCCTTCCCATTTTCCAAAATTTTGATTAGTATATGACTTATCCTTATAACGTGTATAAAACAATTCCAGTATATGAATTGTTTCAAATGACAAATATAAAATCGAATATATCTAATTTATTAACCCATTCAGCGGTTTCACAAGCTTCTCAATATCCTTTACCAGTTTCTCTGGAATGGTTGTCGATATCACCTCTACGGGAAAAATTCCTGTTAAAATGTTCCTTCTATCTCTTGCGTTGAATTTATGATCAAAATAACAACGCAAATAAAATAAGATTATTGTTTTACTCCGGCCTCCGATGCTAAAACTTTAGTAAGAATAAGAGGAACTTCTCCTTCAGAATAAACTGCTTTACCTGTCATATTTGTATCATTTACCATTTTCAACATCACCTTAACATCCTGTCCTTCAAGGTTGATTGAAAACAGCACGCTATCATTCACTGCTTTTACCTTTTCACCCGGAAGTACATATTCACTCCCTGTGAATGACATTGCAGTAGTATGTTTTTGGTCTGCAAGGCCGACGACTATAGTTCCTGAGGTATATCCTTCCGGAGCATAAGCAGCCTCAAATTTCCATGTACCAACAGGGTTATTTTTAGCAATATTTTGTCCGTTCACAGCTATCACAGCAAGAAATGAAACCAGCATTAATGTCAAGATTCTATTTTTCATAATAATTTGGATTTGTTCGAATTCAAATATAGAAATCTAATATCAATTATTATCATAAACAATAAAAATTGACTTATTGAGGAAGAAGAGGCTAGCAACCTCCGGCAGCTTTCTTCTTTTTAGGAGCCAATTGCAATGCTGGCTTATCCGATGCGGAACTCTGGTTTTGATTTGTTTGTACTGTCATACCCCCGCCCAGAGCTTTACCTGCGCTTAAACGAAAATCATATTTTGCAAATTCCTCATCAGGACTTGTTGATGCAGGTTTCTTAGGATTAAGAATTGCATCAAACCAATAGTTTAATCCACCTTCAAGTACAAAATTATTTTTATAACCAAGTTGTCTGGTAACCATCCAGGCCTCATTAGCAGTAATAGTACCATTAGAATAGAAAATATTCATTTTAAAATCCTGATTGAGTATATCGGTATACTTGTCTGAAAGCAGGTCAGAAACAGGAATATTTATTGCTCCCGGAAGACTGAACTTTTCAAAATCATCCTGATTTCTTACGTCGATAAGCTGGTATGAAGGATCCTTTTTAACTATCATATCGGCTACCGTCTCAGGAGCGATATACTGAGTACGCGTATTTGCTTCACCAAGCAATTGATCGGCAGTAAGTTTGTAAGGTTTCGTTTTATTCTGCGGAACTGCAGCAATAATAAGTCCCATCGGGATTATGAAGAGCGCCAAAAGTCTGAGTGTTTTCATGATATATGATTTTAATTCTTAATTGTCTTGAAGTCTTGTTGTCTTGTTGTCTTGCGGCTTTTACTTTTGCCTTGATTTTACTTTTGTCTTTTTACTTTTGTCTTTTGTCTTGTAGTCTTGCTTTCTAATATTCTTCTCTTGGAAATTTCATTTCAGCCCATTCTGCCACTCTGAACATAGCGAGAGCAACTATTATAAGTAGAAAAGCAAATACCCCGTCAGATAGCCCAAGTGTCTGGCTAATCTTTGGTGAACCCAGGAATTTGGCAAGATACATTCCAGACCATATATTATATCCCAGACCGAAAATCAGGACTCCTAAAAATAATCCGCCAATGAATACAAATGCGTCAATTTTACCGATTGATGCTCCGCAGAAGCTAGTTCCGGGACAGTACCCGCCGAGGATAAATCCGACACCCATTATAATTCCGCCAATAATAGAGGAGGTCAGATAAGTTGGATTAATATAAACAAGGTTCAGGTCCACCCAACCAAAAAGGCTGAAGAAAAGCAATCCAAGCATGGCAGTGATCGCTGCAGTAAAAAACACCTTCAAAACTACCGTATCATAACCATAAAAAACTCCAGCAAGTTTTCTGCTCGATGAAAATCCACTCTGCTCAAGGACGAAGCCAAAACCTATTCCAATAATAAAAGCCAGAAAGAGGTTTGTATTCTCTGATATTAATTCATTAACTGATAATGGTCCCATTTTATTTTTGTCTTAATGTCTAAATGTCTTGAAGTCTTGTGATTCATCTTTGCCCTGTGCGACTTAGTTTCTCGTTCAAATCCGAACTTGATTACTTGCACTGTCATTGCGAGCGAAGCGAAGCAATCTTTTTACTTTTTATCTTTTTACTTTTGTCTTTTGTCTTTTCTTAACCCTGTGCTTTGTGCCTTTCATATCCAGTTCTTCCTGAAGAAATACGCCATCGCGTATGCAGTTCCGAAGATAGCCATCATTGTTATGAAGCCTCCAAGGGATAAAACTGCCATTCCGCTCAAAGCTGATCCGCTGGTGCATCCCCTTCCGAGTTGTGAACCAAAACCAAATAGCGCTCCTCCTGCCAGAGCGAGCAGCAATCGTTTCTTTGAGGTTATTTTTGGTGAATGTTCCACTTTCAATTTCAGACGTCCTGCAAATGCACCTGACAAAAATCCTCCGACAAGAACGCCTGTCATTTCAAAAACGAGCCATGTTTTCATGGGATTACCCTGATGCGATTGTCTGAATTCCTTCACAAATCCTGATTTTTCTGAAGCTGATGGTGCAATTGTATTAAATGTAGTTACAACAACGCTTTTTATGGCTCCGCTGGCTCCTAGTCCACGGCCTGAAACAAAATTTGCAGCCAGTAAAACTAATCCCAGAAGTACTCCTCCAACGTAGGGATTCAAATATTTTGTTTTTTTTGTTTCCATTGATCTAAATATGTTATGTTCGTATTCTAATATTTGTGCCTAATACAGCCACCGGCTTACCTGTCCGGCATGTACAATAATAAAACGCAGCATCAGGCTGCCAAAAATTACTAATAGAGCCGGAACAATTGGCGGTATATGAAACTTGCCCAACTCCATAATTTCCAGAAGAGCAGGAATAAGCATTCCCATAATTACAACAAATATCCAGAATGACATAGTATAGGGTCCGCCTAGAAATAGTTTTGCAGCTTCGATCTGTACCTGTGTGCTGGCCAGAAAACCCATGAACATATGTATTATCAGAAATAATTCAATCCCTATTAATACAAGATCTATTCTTGCAAACTGCTTACGTTCAGCTTTATTCTTTGATAATAACAATGTTGCCGCGGCACCGGCGGAAAGCCCTGATGCCAGGAACAATGGTCCCATAATTGATGTATTCCAGAGCGGGCGCGCATTAAAGGCCGACAATAAAATCCCGGTATAGATCCCGAGAATAATCCCATAAATAAGCATGATCCATGCAAGGACTTTTTTATATTTATTAAAGAAGGACTCAAGTTCATATATCCATTTGAATTTCCAATCCCAATTTGGAAAAAGATCTCTGATATGAAGGGCACACCATATAAATGAAACCGGCGTGATCACCATAAGTGTCCAGGCGCCCCACGACATAGGTGACTGCAACCTGATGTTTGTATAAAGCTGCCAGAAAAACAGTTTATGACGTAGGTCAATAAAAAGAGCAATTAATCCAAAGACTAACAGGAACGGAGCAATGAATGGGGTAATCCTGACTGCAGTACTGTAGTCTTTCTCTCTGCCTCTGATATAATAAAGGGCAGCAATACAAAGAATTCCGGCTGCCATTCCTCCCATGAAAAGGTAAAGTGGGATCTGCCAATGCCAGATATTGAGTTGCGGATCAATGAGTTGATTCATCCTGCCACTTACAAATATTTCTTCTTCCATTTTAAATGGTCATTATTTGATTAAATCAAAAAATAAAGTTGTGGTTTAGTTCCCGCTTCAGGAATAAGTGTTTTTGATTTGCGCTTCTTCAAAACCATTGAAACATCACTGTTCGGATCATCCAAATCTCCAAAATAGATGCATTTTGTAGGACAAACAGCTACACAGGCCGGTGCAAGGCCACTTTTTATCCGGTGAATACAAAATGTGCATTTATCTACATAACCGGATGGATGAGGATACCGGGCATCGTAAGGGCACGAGGCCATACATGCTCCGCAGCCAATACATTTATTGTGTTCAACAAGGACAATTCCTCCTTCAGCAAAATGACTTGCTCCTGTAGGGCAGCAACGAACACAAGGTGCATTTATACAATGATTGCATCGCTCTGATCGTATCTCAATCTCAAGCTGCGGATAAGTACCATTCATTGTTTCAACAACCCATTCGCGGCAGAAGCCGTGAGGCACATTATTCTCTGTCTGGCAGGCTACCACACAATCGCTGCAACCTACGCATTTCCGGGTATCTACGGCCATTGCATATCTCATGATGCAACCTCCTTCTCTGACTTTTCAGTGATGAATGTCACAAAATTTGATCTCATACCCGTTCCTCCCATAAGAGGGTCGATAAGCACTTTTGTTATCAACTGCGTATCGCTGGCACCTTTGCCAAAGCAACGCTTCAGCTGTTTCTGACCATGACCAAATCCATGTACCATATATATTGAATCCCACCTGATACGTTCAGTTACTCTTACTTTAATTTTAAAATCTGAAATAATACCATCCTGGTTCTTAAGCCATATATATTGACCGTTTACAAGACCCCAAGTCTTTGAAACCTTTGGATTTACCCATACTGAATTTTCGTGCATAAGGTCAGTAAGATTCGGATTATTTGAAGTTCTTCCAAATGTATGCATCGGAGCACGACCATAGATCAACCGGTAAAATCCTTCCGGTGGTTCCTCATGTGCAACATATTTAGGAAGAGGATCAAAACCAGCGTTTTCAAAATATTTGGAATATAATTCTATCTTGCCGGAATCAGTTGAAAAAACGACATTTTCATCTTCAGCAAAATACAGATCATCGGCTTCTCTTGAATTTGTCTTTACACCTATATGTTGCATTTCTTCAAGTGAAGAACCGACCTGTTTAAGTTGCCAGTCAAGAAATTCTTCCTGTTTTTCAAATGGGAAATAGCCTTCCAGTCCAAGTTTGACAGCTAGTCCTCTGGCAATATTGTATCCTGATCTGGTATTGTTCATTGGCTCTGCTGCCGGCATCCTTAATGCAATAGCAGGTCTACGGTGGGGACTGATTCTAAGCATATCGTATCTTTCAAGATAGGTACACTCAGGCAGGACCACATCAGCCCATCCGGTGATTTCCATCGGCATCGTATCGACAGATACGAGCAGGTCGAGGTTCTGAATTGCTTTCAGAGTGTTTACCTGATCGGGA
>JADGPT010000167.1 GCA_017882345.1 Bacteroidales bacterium | reverse complement strand
GGCTGGCCTGAATTATGGTCATGGAACGGGCCATGGGGTTGGCTTCTGCCTCAATGTCCACGAAGGTCCGCAGAACATTGGTCAGGGATCAGGGACAGGCCCAAAAACTGTTCTCGAACCTGGTATGTTGATTTCAGATGAACCTGCAATTTACAGGGAAGGTGAATACGGGATCAGAATAGAGAACCTGATACTCTGTCGTGAGGACGAAGAGACAGAATTCGGGAGGTTTCTGAAATTTGATACTGTCTCACTTTGTTATATAGATAAATCTATGATTGACATTTCGTTACTTGATCAAAAAGAAATAGACTGGCTCAATTCATATCATGCTGAAGTTTATGATAAAATAAGCCCTTTTCTTTTAGCAGAAGAAAGGCTTTGGCTGGAAGAAAAAACAAAGGTCATTTCCCGGGTTTAAATATATCTTCCATTAACATAATATCCATAACCGGAAATTCAGTAATCCGCAACCTTGCACATCCATAAGGAACAAGTGTGATTTTTTCAATGTCTCCTTCAGGTTTTACAGGACTTAATGGAGGAACATCAGCAGAATTATTCTTAATGGTCCACGATGGAATTTTCATGCCTCTGGCGGTAATTACGACCGGTGCATCCTGTGTCCATCTTGAATATTTTCCTGAATCAGCTGACCAGATCATATCACCCTTGTCTGAAAAAGGATATTTGCTGACCGGATTCTCAGTCACTTTTATTCCCCTCATGATATTTGACTTACTAATAAGTAATCCATAGTTCCAGTCACTCTTTGGATTTATCTCCCAATCCACACTTCCTTTGTAACTATAATTATCATAGTTTATTTTCACACTTTTATATTCTTTATCAATACGTAGTGAAAAATAGACCGGGCCACGCAAAATGGCTAATGAATTATTGTAACGCTCCTCAACCCGCAGTGACATTGGCAATTCCACAAGAATCTGATCCCCATTCTTCCATCTCTCCTTAATTTTATAAGTTGATATTTTTTTTACTTTAACTATCTTGCCTTTGAAGCTCACAGTAACCGAATCGGCCCATCCGGGAATCCTCAGATCGATCGGAAATGTGACTGCCTTTTCTGTATTAATTGTAATCCTGACAGATCCGTTAAATGGATAGTTCGTCTCTTCAGAAACTATCACCTCTTTCCCGTTTCCTACTTTCACTTTAACAATTGATGGTCCATAAGCTACAAGAGCCAATCCGTTGTCATTAGTGGCCATCCACATACTTTCTATAAACTTGGGCCACCCCTGGTGCATATTTGCCAGGCAGCATGCGAAGTTTGGCATAAGGCCATAAATATTAGAGTAATCACCGTTAGTGCTCCAGTCTCTTTTTGCTGCTGAGACCAATACCTGGTTAGCCTGCTGATCATACTGATGTGCCCAAAGATCAGGAGTAGTTGTTCCTGGTAGTGAATTATATGCAAGAAGTTCAAGTCTGTCAGCCAAGGTATTGTCCCCCAGGATCTCATAAAGTTCCTCGAGTGAAAACATATATTCCACAACTGAGCATAACTCAGTTCCCCGGCTGGGACTTTTACCAGCGAGATGCTCATCTCCCGAGAATCTTCCACCTGCCTGTCCGTGGTTAAGGTCATACTTTTCAATGCCTGAATATACTGCTTTCTTAAATCTCTCATCCTTTGATTGCTGATACCATAAACCAGGGTACTTTATTGCCATTGCATTATTTACAACATGTGCTGTCAAGCCATCCGCTCCCCAGTTAAGTGGTATCTTTTTATCTGCTGATGCAGCTGAATCCCATGGAAATTTTTCATAATAGGTTGTCCAGTCAGAGCTGTTTTTCTGAATCGAAGCAATTGTTTCAAGAATCCATGGTTCTCTTGTCTGCCTGTACAACCAATAACCTGTTACCGCGTTTTCCATAGCGCGAACTCCACGCCAGTCTTTATCGGGCCAGTCAGGTGGCGAGTCGTGCAGATATCTGAAGTACCTTGTCAAAACATCTATAGCCCTCTTGTCGCCGGTTGCTTCGTAATATTGCATCAGTACTTTGTTTGCCACAGCAAGCGGCCATCGGTCCTTGTTCTTGACAGGCCCATACCAGCCTGTATCACTGCTGCTTGCAAGAATTGGTTCAATCCATGTTTTTACTTTATTGATAAGATGGTCATCATTCAGAAGATATGCCAGGGGAACCAGTCCATCGAGATAATATGGGCCTCTTTCCCATGCTTCTCCGCTACCGCCACGCCATGATGAATTAACCAGATCGGGCCAGAAATCGTCAAGATTTCCGGTAAGACCTGCTGCCTGATTCTCTAACTGTGACTTTAACCAGCCTGATGGTTTCACTGTTCCCAGCGGTAGTTTTATGTAAGCATTATGATGTAATGTTGCCGGGTTCCCTTTGTAGTTAATATTGACATCAGTGTTACCACATCTTGTAAAAATTAAAGATGAAATAAGAAGAATCAGGAATAAATATTTTTTCATTTTTTGTGGTTAGTTAAATGAACAGGTTGGAATCTGGTATAAAAATAGAATATTATCCTGTTATGCCGTCTTCAAAGCATTGGCAGGATTCATTATTGCTGCCTGGTAGGCTTTATAACTAATTGTTATAAATGTTATAAGGATTGTAAGCAAAGCGGCACTCAATAATAATGGTACCCCGATCTTTGTCCGGTAGACATAATTCTCAAGCCACCTGCTCATAAAATAATAGGCAACCGGGACTGCAATTACAATGCCAATCGAAACCAGTATGAGGAAGTCCCTGGAAATCAATCTGAGTATTGTATTTTCGTTGGCTCCGAATACTTTTCTGATACCAATCTCTTTTGTTCGCTGTTCGACCATATAAGACGCTAACCCAAACAATCCCAGGCAGGCTATCAGAATTGCCAGTATAGTAAACATAGTAAATATCAATCCGCGTTTTTCATCAGCATCAAATTGTCTGTTGAACCTTTCTGACAGATATGTATAAACAAATGGCTGACCAGGGAATATTTCTTTCCATTTCGTTTCTATAAAACTGAGTGTCGGTTGTGTTTCATTTCCACTGAGTTTGATGTAGATGATGTCATTAAGAGGACGATAAGCCATAAGAAGAGATTCGATGTCATTGTACATCCCTGTCTGATGATAATCCTTCATGACGCCGATTACTCTGGCCCGAAGCGTATTGGCATCACCGGCCTCCACTTTTTTGCCGATAGGATCTTTCCATCCCATCCGGTTTACAAATGTTTCATTCACAACAACTGCAGAAAGCGTATCTGACGGCATGTCCTGCTGAAAAGCACGACCACTGACCATTTTTATGCCCATTGTTTCAATAAAATCATGATCAACCAACGTAAAATTAACCCCTTTCTGTGCCATTCCCTGATCTGTCTCCACATTAAAAATGAGCTTTCCGGAGCCTTCACCAACAGAGCTGTTTGTAGATGTTACAAATTTTACATTCGGGTTTTCAAGAAGGCCCTGTTTAAGCACAGGATACTTCCTTGACATTGGTCCATTGAGCTGAAGACTTATGACATTCTTCTGATCAAATCCCTGATCCATCGTCTTCATATAATTTAACTGTGTGAATACAATCAGAGTGCAGATAATCATAATTACAGAAACAGCAAATTGTATTACAACCAGAATTTTACGGAATAAACTGCCGGCAGATCCCTGTGTAATTTCTCCTTTAAGCACTGTGACCGGACTAAATCGTGATAAGAAGAACGCCGGGTAACTTCCTCCGAAAATACCAACAATAATCATTACAGTAAGTAAACTTATTATCACAACCGGGCTATAAATAACCTGGAGATTAAAGGACTTCCCGGCAAGATGGTTGAATATTGGTAATAATAATATTATTAATATGATACTGATTATAAGGGAAATGAAAGTAAATGCCATTGATTCGGATAAGAATTGCAACACCAGAGGACTTCTTCGTGACCCAACAACTTTTCTCAATCCGACTTCACGCGCCCGTTTAGTTGAACGTGCTGTGGCCAGATTCATGTAATTCATCGCTGCAATTAGTACCAGGAATATTGCAACGATACCAAAGATATAGACATAGGTTATACTCCCTGTTGGCTCAGGTTCATTGGCATTTGTAGAATAAAGATGTATCCTTGTGATCGGTTCAATGTTATATGACAATGTAATATTCATAGGACCGAATATTGGCTTCATATAGGTCTCATACATGCCCTGCATCTTAGTCTCAAATGCTTTAACATCGAAATTTGCAGGAAATAAAAGGTAGGTGTAAACCCCGAAATTGCCCCAACTCCCCAGTTGTTTTGGCAGGTTATTCCTTGAAGCAACAGCATCAAACCGGAAATGAGAGTTAGAGGGAACATCCTGAATCACGCCGGTAACTTCATACGTATCGTTTCCGGTTGTAAGAGTTTTTCCGATTGGATCAGACTTTCCGAAGTACCTGTTAGCGATCTTTTCTGTAAGAATGATTTTTTTCGGCGCAAGGAGTGCTGATTTAACTTCACCTTTTATAACTTTATAACTAAATATGTCAAACAAGGTTGAATCAACATAAAAGAAATTCTCCTCGTTGAATTCTTTGTCTTCAAACTTATAGAGAGCACGGGGCATAGGTATAAACCTCACGAATGACTGAACTTCAGGGTAATCATGAACGACCTGAGGCCCGAATGGTATCTGTGCAACAATCCATGTGAATTTGTCATCAGGTTCTTTTATAGTGGTAGAAACACGGTATATACGGTCAGCTTTTTCATGGTAATGGTCATAACTTATTTCATCGGCAACATAAATAATAAGAAACAATGCACTTGAGATACCTAAGGTTAGTCCAAGAATATTCAGTACACTATAACCAAAATGTTTAAGTATATGTCTGACAGCTGTTTTAATAAGGTTTTTTAACATGGTTGGTTTATTCTGTTAGATTTATTTTAGCATTAAAATCAGGTTTAATTATTTGTTCTTTACCACTCACACCTCACACTTCACACCTCATACCTCACACCTCACACTTCACACCTCATACCTCATACCTCACACCTCATACCTCATACCTCACACCTCACACCTCATACCTCACACCTCACACCTCACACCTCACACCTCACACCTCACACCTTATTTATCCTCCGTCACCTTCACCTGATCGAACCATGCAATACCTTGTCCTGGCATCTTTAGAATAAGGTTTGTTTTAAATTTAGCCAGAGTATCATTCGGAATTGTAACAAATGTTACATATTGTCTCCATTCCTTATCCGGAATAAACCTTGCCCGTCCGAATTCACCAAGTAATATTTCAACATATTGAGGTATTTCTTTTTTTCCATATAGACGGGATTTTTCCTGGTTTGTTACATAGAAAAGTCTTCGCTCCGGGTCAGATTTTGCCCAGATAGATATTGTATAGGACGCACCAGCCTTAACATAGAATGGGAAGAACCTGATAGCCAGGCTTTTATTTTCTTCAGGGGTGATAATCCTCAGGGAATGATTACCCTCAAAATATTCCCGGGAGTCAAGAAAATAAGTTGCGCCTCTGTCACCTCCGGGCCTCGCATAACATGCTGAAGGCAGTCCCGGACCGGAGAGATCTTCAAACCCGGAGTCCATAATGAGATTTGCATTTAAGCCATCTGAAATCTGCTTTTCAGGTTTAATGTTGATAAGATATACCTGTGATCCAAGAGCTGCAAGTTGATCTGTTATCACTCCTCCTTTTAATGAAACTATACGGTTTTCAAACAACACTCTTGCTTGTCCGTTATAAAGCCCTGTTACTCTGAAGGAAGTACTGACCGGTTCATTTATCTTGTTTACTGCCATAATTATCAATTTTCCATTATGAATCCTGGAGGCCACTATTACATTTCTGGAATAGGATTCTACCGGTAAAGTCTCTTCGTCAGATAGCAGCCACGGTGTCAACTCGGCTACCTCAATTGCCATTCTTCCGCATTCACTCCAAGTTGCTGCTGATTTAGGAAAGTAATTAAGGCCCTGACGTACAAAGTATTGAATCCCTGTTGCACCATTAATAATAGATTGCCATGTCATTGACCTTATTTCCTGAATAGTTGGTTCACGACTCCACAATTCACCTCCCCCGAAGGCCTGAGGTACGATCCAGAAAGGCCTCTTTCCCTTAAATTCAGTCCTTAACTGACTCGCTATGTCACCAGCCATTGAAGAAGAGAAATCAGGTATAGGGTAGGGGTCTGCCATCACAATATCGAGGGCATCGGAATATTTTTTTGCTGTAATAAATGGCGCCATAAATACAATTGAAACCGGATGCCAGGGATCATTTTCTTTAACAGTTTTGTAAATCTCTTCAAGCTTGTCGGGTGTTATGTTTCTCCCATTT
>JADGPT010000166.1 GCA_017882345.1 Bacteroidales bacterium | reverse complement strand
TCTGGTAACAATTTACGACTAAACCCGATATAACGGTGCAAATTGATAAAAAGAATAAATTGTACCATCTCTAAAATACAGTATGGTTTCAGATCTAAAGTTAATTAAAATTCAAAATAATTAAAAATGGGTGCGAACTATTATGTGGCTGTCAGGCCCCGGATAAATGAGAATCACGCCGTCCATAAGGAGGGTTGTCCATTTTTGACAAATGATGAAAAGAGGATTTACTTAGGGGCATTCAAATCGGATCAGGATGCCATGAGCGAGGGACATCGGCATTTTGCCATGACAAAGGGTTGTCTTTTCTGTTGTAAAGAGAAAGAGTCAGGCGATAGAACAACTTCACAATCAATATGGGACGGTAAGGGTATAATTCCTGTCAGACTGCATATACAAAAATCCTATCATCAAAGCCTTTTTTGTTGTTTGAATTGAAATGTGGCATCCGGCGTCCGGAATAAAGTGCTATGAAAAAGCTAAATGTTGATTGTAAAATCATCACCATCGTTCATAACAGGAAATTTTTTCCTGAAAGCGGACAGTTCGGTCATGGATATTTCAGCTGAAATTGAACACTCCTTTTCATCTTCAGCAAATGCAATGAGTTCACCACGGGCATTAATTATCATAGATTCACCACAATATCTGATTCCTTCACCATCGGTTCCTGTTCTGTTTGAACCGGCCACATAACACTGATTCTCAATGGCCCTGGCTTTTAGAAGTGTAGTCCAGACATTTTGCCTGACCTGAGGCCAGTTTGCAGCATAGATCATAAGATCATATTCATCCCTGTTACTCGTCCATACAGGAAAACGCAGATCGTAACATATATAAGGAGATATCCTTACTCCCCTGAAACTGAAAATCAATCTTGTTTTCCCTGCTGAGAAAAGGCTGTCCTCTCCTCCCATGCTGAACAAATGGCGTTTATCATAATGCACGGTCTTATTCCCCGGAGAAATAAATACCCATCTGTTAAAAAAATTCATATCTTCTTTCACAATATAGCTTCCGCATACTCCGAAGTTTCCCTTTTCAGCAATACTCTTCATCCATCTGAATGTTTCTCCGTCGGGTGATTCGCTAAGTTCTGCCGGTTTCATTGAAAATCCCGTATTGAACATTTCAGGAAGAATAACAATATCTGTTTTATTATACAATGGAGACAGAAGCGCTGCGAGATTCAGAAAATTACGGGATTTATCTTCCCATGCTATATCCGGTTGTATAACTGAGATCTTCATAATTAGCATGTGGGGTCAAAAACCTGATGGATTTTTATTTTTTATTCAGAGAAGCATAATAATCCGTGAAAATACCGTTGATAAGTGGTTTGTAATAAAGCCAGAAGAATCTCCTTGTGTCATCAGGTTTATCGGAATATAAAATTCCTTTAAGTTTCTCTACGCCTTTAAAACGAGCTGTCCAGAAGGGAACATCGTATGTTGCAAAATCTCCTGAAAAATAGTAGATTCTCTGCGCAACAGGTTCCTGAACAACAGCCGGAAACTCACTCAGTAAACCATTAATGCTCAGGAGTGTATCACCTAATGGAGTTGTATCAATTTTGAATTTTGAAATAATCTTATTCTGAAGAGGGTCGATAATATCAAACCATTGGTCGAAAGCAACCTCCGGGAGCACCCCGTACTTCTGTGTGGAGGCTTTATCAGTAATTATCCGTGGCATTGCATTTTTAAGCTGGGTACCTTCCTCGAGGACAACAATATCCTTTTCCTTGAGTATAACGATTCCGGGTTTAGTGAATTTCCATGGCTTCCTGTACTCTTTACGGTACATGGCTGTCATCCATACAGGGAAATCATTGGCAGTGGTATCTAGTGAGCTGAAGTATTTCCCTGTCCAACCAGAGAAGATTATTCCAAGTTTTTCCTGTGTCCTGACTGATTCAAACTGTGCGGTCGGGTAATCGAAAGAGTTATATTCCATAATAATAAGCTTATTCCTGTCTTTCATTTCCTTTAGAAGGAGGAAGTCATTATTATTAAGTCCGCCGTAAATCTTTCTTGATTTGCGGCTTTTGTTTATACCTCTGTACCAGTCATTAAAAAATACACCGTAAGTATCAGTGAAGTATATAGCATCATTTTTCTCGGCAAGATTAATAAGCTCGGTGAGACGATAATCATTCCTGTCCCATTTCTTATCCCGGATTGGACGCTTGGGAAAGAATCCGAAATAATCCTTTGTATAGGAATAGCTTGTCTTACTTACTTTTTTTACGAATCTTTCATAAGTCAGTATCCAGGTAAATGGCTTATGATGCTCTCTTTCCAGATTTGGAACAGTCTTGTCAACTATAATAATATCCAACGGCTTTTTTGATTGAAGGCTCCATCGGATCAGATTAATTACAGGAAGGGCAATAATTACTGCCAGGATGATAACTACAATAAGCAGAGTTTTTTTCATAACTGAATAAATCTGAATGTATTCAAATACAATAACGATAATCCGATTATTTCCAAAAGATCAAATTCATTTGTTAAAAGTATTCATTTATTTTTTTTAAAGGAAATAAATCTGAGGCAATTTAGTAAAAATAATTGAACCGCAATAACTGTTAGCATCTGCAGGATGAATTATTGCCTCTTTTATCACCACCTGCGGATTTTTTCCCTTATTAAACGGTTGCATGAGAATAATATCTGTGAGAACAAAGATTGTTTTACTACTTTTACGCAAACATTTTTATGATGCTGCCAAATCAACCTCTTGCTGAAAGGTTAAGACCAAGGCAACTAAGTGAGTTCTGCGGACAGGAACACCTGGTTGGCAAGAATGCAGTTCTGAGGAAAGTGATTGAATCGGGAAATATCCCTTCATTTATTTTATGGGGTCCACCGGGCGTAGGAAAAACGACTCTTGCCGGAATAATAGCGAACACACTTAAAAGGCCCTTCTTTCATCTGAGCGCTGTACATTCGGGAGTAAAGGATGTCAGGGAGACAATTGAAAAAGCGAAAAGCCAGCAGTTCTTTAATCAGCCTAACCCGATCCTGTTTATCGATGAAATTCACAGATTTAATAAATCGCAACAGGATTCACTTCTTAGTGCAGTGGAACAGGGAGTAATTACCCTTATCGGAGCCACAACAGAGAATCCTTCTTTTGAGGTCATAGCCCCGCTCCTTTCACGATGCCAGGTCTATGTTATGAAACCGCTACCAGAGGAGGAGCTTATCATGTTAATGAACAAAGCTTTAAAAAAGGACACCTACCTTGCAGCTTATGACATTGAAATTGCCGAACACGAAGCGCTGATACGTGTATCGGGGGGCGATGCAAGAAAACTGTATAATGCTCTTGAACTTGTCGTGAGCTCGGAAGCAGATGAATCATCTTCTGAAAAAATCATTATTAATAATGCAATGGTTTTAAACCATGTTCAAAAGAATCTTGCACTTTACGACAAAAATGGAGAACAGCATTATGATATAATCTCCGCTTTTATAAAATCTCTCAGAGGCAGTGATCCTAATGCGGCAGTTTACTGGCTTGCAAGAATGGTTGAAGGAGGAGAAGACCCAAAGTTCATTGCAAGAAGGATGCTGATCCTTGCCGCTGAAGATATCGGTATTGCCAATCCAAACGCCTTACTTCTTGCCCAGGCATGTTTTGAAGCTGTAAATGTAATCGGGTGGCCTGAATCCAGAATTATTTTATCGGAGGCTGCTATTTATCTGGCTACTTCACCTAAAAGCAATTCCTCATATATGGCTATTGAAGGTGCTATAGGGAGCGTCAAATCAGAAGGTGATATTCCCGTCCCGTTGCATCTCAGGAATGCTCCTACGAAGCTTATGAAGAATCTTGGATATGGTAAAGAATATAAATATGCACATAGCTATT
The DNA here is from genome assembly GCA_017882345.1 of Bacteroidales bacterium. Classification (GTDB taxonomy): domain Bacteria; phylum Bacteroidota; class Bacteroidia; order Bacteroidales; family VadinHA17; genus LD21. The sequence continues at coordinate 2,494 of JADGPT010000166.1, read as the reverse complement.
CAGGAAATTTTGTTCCTGATAATTTTTTGCCGGAAGAGATAAAAGGAACTGTTTTTTATGACCCAGGGGTTAATTCCAGGGAGGAAGAGATCAGAAAAAGACTTTCCGTTATGTGGAATGATATTTACAATTACAATAAGGAAGACGAAAGTAAAAAGTAAAAAGTAAAAAGTAAAAGACCGCAAGACCTCAAGACCGCAAGACTTCAAGACTAAAAGACTAAAAGACCGCAGAGAAAATTCGTTCAATGTTATTTTTACAAATATTTTTTTAACTTTGTTATAATATGTCGCAAGCAGGAATAAATATTCCCGGGATAAGTTTTATTGGATCTGGCAATTTTCTATTGATTGCCGGACCTTGTGTCATTGAAAGTGAGGAGATTGTATTTAAAACAGCCGGACATCTGAAGAGTTTATCCGAAAAATACCAGATCCCTTTTGTTTTTAAATCATCATACAGAAAAGCCAACAGGTCAAGGGGAGATTCATTTTCAGGTATCGGGGACATTAAAGCGCTTAAGATACTTGCAGAAGTCCGGGACAGATATTCCGTTCCGGTTATTACCGATATACATAACCCGGATGAAGCTGAAATTGCAGCCGGTTATGTGGATATACTTCAGATACCGGCCTTTTTATGCAGACAGACCGATCTTCTGACTGCTGCAGCCAAAACAGGAAAATGGGTCAATATAAAGAAAGGGCAGTTTCTCTCGGGATCATCAATGAAATTTGCTGTGGAGAAGGTAAGGGAATCTGGTAATAACAATATTATGCTTACTGACAGGGGCAATATGTTTGGTTATCAGGATATTGTAGTTGATTTCAGGAATATTCCCATTATGAAGCAGATCGGTGTGCCTGTAATTATGGATATTACGCACTCTCTCCAGCAACCTAATCAGGAACAAGGTGTATCAGGAGGCAGACCGGAAATGATAGAGACCTTAGGTAAGGCTGCCATTAGTGTCGGCGCCGATGGTATATTTATAGAAACCCATCCTGACCCCTCAATCGCAAAATCCGATGGAGCCAATATGCTCAGGCTTTCAGAAATGGATAACCTTTTGAATAAGCTTATCGCTTTAAGAAAAACAATAAATTCATTTAATTATTAATGCTTAATATCAATGGTATGAAAAAGTTAATTTTTGTTATGGCAGGATTGATAATGCTGTCTGTTATAAGCGCACAATCACTTGATGAAATCGTTAAGAAGTACACCTTAGCCAATAAACTGGACAACGTTGCTAATCTGAAAACGATAAAGATCACTGCTAATATGTCAATGATGGGAATGGAAATGCCTATGGTACTTTGGATGAAAAATCCTAATAAAATTAAATCCGTCACTACGTTTAACGGACAGGAGATGATTCAGGTATTTGATGGTGAGAAAGGGTATGTTATAAGTCCGATGACCGGTTCCACCGAGCCTGTGGAAATGACTCCTGATCAGGTGAAACAGACACTCAGAAGCAGTATGTTCCAGAATTTTATGGCAAATTATTTCAAGAATGGTCAGCTCGCACTGGCTGGCGAAGAAAATGTAAATGATAAACCTGCTTACAAGTTAAAAGCTACAATTGATGGTGGAACGGTTATTGATATGTTCATAGACAAAAGCTCCTATTTCCTGGTAAAAACAACTACAACAGCTTCAGGTGTAACGATGGAATCATATCCGACAAATTATACTGAAACCAACGGGGTCATGATCCCTATGAAAACAAGCACATCAGCACAGGGTATGGAAATCCTTATAAATTTCACAAAGGTTGAAGTCGATCTTCCGATGGAAGACAGTTTGTTCAAAATCATATAATTATTCAATCTGAAATAAATAAAAACGACGGGTTGTTGCCCGTCATTTTTATTAAGCAGCTGGCCTGTAAGCCGGATTCTGTGCGGTCTTGGTTTCTGTAAAAGAAGTTAAAACCGGTTTCCATCATTTATCTGGGCCCGGTATCACTACCGTGCTCATACGACCTACCCCCCGGCATCGGACGAGCAGCCCTGTTCGCCGGTATACATGGTCTTTCAACCCATAAGGTGTACGGCTCCCGGTGTTGCCATCGGGACCGGTAAGCTCTTACCTCACCTTTTCACCCTTTTCCCGATAAACAGGGATGGTTATTTTCTGTTACACTACTATACCCTCGCGGATATCTTCCCGTTAGGAAGCATGGTGCTCTTTGTTGCCCGGACTTTCCTACACACTTTAGTGCGTCGATGGAACAGCCTGCTGCATTGCAAAGGTAAGAAAATGCAGCGGATTTGGGTACATACTATATAATAATGGTTATTTTTGAGCCCATAATAAGTTTGGAGTGAAGGCACTCTAGGCACTCTAGGCACTTTAGACACTTTAAAATATGAGGGATATTGACATTAACGACTATGATTATGATCTGCCTTCAGATCTTATCGCTCAGTATCCTGTTAATGAAAGAGATAAGTCGCAACTTCTTATTTTTAAAGAGAACACAATT